>NZ_JAWIRT010000023.1:0-71027 GCF_036320045.1 Stenotrophomonas sp. SMYL20
CGGAGTGCGGGGACGCCGCAAGTACGTCCTTGTAGGCTTGGCAGCCGCGTCCATGCGGCTGACACCCCGCACTCCGACACCGCCCCACCTCTGACAGTTTCCCGATGTCTGATGGATCCACGCCTGTGTGGATGACTCCATCGGAATCGAATATTTCAATATCTGTGAGATCTGAGCCGAGCATGGCTCGGCTACAGAATGCAATACACGACAGGCCGCGGGGAACTGTCGAAGGCGGGGTGGGTCCGGTTGCGGGGGCGTGAGCCGCATGGGCCCGAGGCATGCCTTGGGCGGGTTGGGCAGGACGCCCAACCCCGGTCTTGCCGTGTGCGCAGGACTGCGCACACGAGCAAGCGGCGACCGAGCTTACATGGGTGAGGGCGCTTTGCTTGCGAAGCATTGCTTCGCAAGCGCCCGAACGCACAGCCGCCAGCGGCTGGGCCGGGCCCCGAAGGGGGACTTGCAGCGCCCCCCGCAACCGGACCCACCCCGCCATCCCATGGAAAGCCCGCTGTTGCTGTTGTTGCTCCTGAGGTTGCCGGCCAGCGGCCGGCACTACCGCGGGTGCAGGGCTGCAAGCCCTGCCGAACAACCCCTAATCGTGACCGCTGTCGTCCAGGCTGATGATCCCGCGCCGCAGCGCCTGGGTCACCGCATGCGTGCGATCACCCACGCCCAGCTTGTCCATCAGGCTCTTCATGTGCGCCTTCACCGTCTGCTCGGAAATCTGCATGCGCTCGCCGATGCGCTTGTTCGACAGGCCCCCGGCCACATGCCTCAGTACCTCGGTTTCGCGCGGCGACAACCGGTCTTCCACCACATGCGCGGCGATGCTGGCCGCCACCGCCGGGGGAATCGGTGCGCGGCGGCCGCCAGCGACCATGCGGATCGTATCGACCAGCTCATGGCGCAGCATGTCCTTCAGCAGATAGGCGCTGGCGCCGGCCTGCAGTGCCCTTACCGCACGTACGTCACCGCGGTAGGTGGTCAGCACGATGATGCGCGCGCGCGGGTCCATCGCGCGGATCCGCACGATCGCTTCCACACCATCCAGCCGTGGCATCTGCAGGTCCATCAGTACCACGTCGGGCTGCAGCCGCTGGTAGCAGGCGATGGCTTCCTCGCCATCGGCGGCTTCGCCGAGCAGGCGCAGATCGGGTTGTGCGCCCAGCAGCGCCGCCAGGCCGTCACGCAGCAGCGGGTGGTCGTCGACCACCAGCACGCCGATCAGGGCAGGGGACTCAGTCATGGTTTGCTTTACTCCAGGGCCAGCGCCAGCGCGATGGGCGGCGGTGATACAGGCGCCGGGCGGGAACCGCCAGCGCGACTTCGGTCCCCAGTCCGGCGCGGGTCCACAGCTGTAGTTCCGCACCGAGGCGCTGCGCGCGCTCACGCATGCCCTGCAGGCCCCAATGACCATGGCCGGCATTGTCGTCGGCGATGCCGACGCCATCGTCGCGCACGTGCAGCAGGAAGCACCGCGTGCCGTAGGACAGCTCCACTTCGATGGCGCTGGCGTTGGCGTGACGCAACGCATTGCGGATCGCCTCACGCCCGATCAGGAACACTTCTTCGGCCGCGTCGGCCTGCAGCGGTGGCGTTGCACCTTCCACGGTCAGGCGCAGTGGGTTGGTGCCATGCCCGGCGTACTCGGCGTGCACATCGGCCAGTGCCGAAGCGAGGTCGCGGCCAGCGAACGGTCCCTCACGCAGGGCATTGACCCGCTCGCGGCCCTCGGCCAGGTTGCGCTCGGCCAGTTGCATCGCCGATTCCAGCTGGCCGCGTACCTGCTCCGGGGTCTGCGGCGACTGGCTGATCGCGTGCAGGCGCAGGATCAGGCCCTGGCTGCCCTGCAGCAGGGTGTCGTGCAGGTCGCGTGCGATGCGTTCGCGTTCGCCATTGCGTTCCTGCAGGCGCGCGCGGAACAGCGCGGCCAGCTGCCCGCTGCGGATGCGCACCGCCATCACCAGCAGTGCGAGGATCGCGGCCGCACACAGCAGCTTGAACCACACCGTCTGCATGAAAGTGGGGGCGATGCGGAAGCTGCGACTGGCCGGTGCAGTGCTCCAGATGCCGTCTTCGTTGGCGGCTTCCACCTCGAACCGGTAATTGCCCGGGGCGAGGTTGGTGTAGTACGCCCGCGTGCTGCTGCCGGCATCCTGCCAGCCGTCGTCGACGCCGGACAGGCGATAGCGGTAGCGGTTGCGCTCCGGACGTGCCAGCGACAGCGCCACGTAATCGATCTGCAATTGGCTGGTGCCGGCCGGAAGGCGCAGGCCATCGCGCAGTGGCTCGTGCTCACTGCCATACAGTACTTCGCCGATGCGCACGCTGGGCGCCATGGTGTTGACGTGCGAGCGGGTGGTGTCCAGCCAGGCTAGGCCCTGGTTGGTGGCCAGCCACAGCAGTCCGTCATCGGCCAGCGTGGCGGTGGCGATCGGTCCGCTCTGCAGGGCGATGCCCGGCATGCCATCGACCGCATCGAACAGGCGTGGCGTCACCGGCTGCCCGGTGCGCAGCGCCCGTCGCAGCTGATGGCTCCCCAGCCGGACCAGGCCACGGCTGCCATTGAACCAGAGGTGTCCGTTCGGATCGGCCACCATGCCGGTGATGCCTTCCAGTACGCCGGCCATGTCGGTACGCACCGGAACGAAACGACCGTTGCCAACGCGCGCAGCCAGACCGGCTTCGCCGGCGACCAGCAGCAGGTCCTGGTGATGCAGCATTGCGGTGATCGGACCCACCGACAGGCCCTGGCTGGCATCGAAGCTCTCGATGTGGCCCGCGCTCATCCGGCGCAGGCGGCCGTCGGCATAGCCGAGCAGCAGCTGGCCATGGGCATCCAGCGCCAGCGATGAGCAGGCCTGCTCGGGCAGGCGGACCTCGCGCTGCCATTGGCCATGCAGGTAGTGCAGGACGCCGCGTTCACCCGTGCATACCCAGGCCTGCGCGTCGTCGGGGAACAGCAGGGCGTGCAGCGGTTGCCCGGTGAACGGGGCCGGCAGCGGGATCAACGAGGTGTGGCCGGCGACCGTGCGCGCAAGATTGACCCAATCGAACTGCCAGATCGGCGTGGGTGCCTGGCGCGCGGCGGCCTGCAGCTGCGGGGCACTGCCATCCAGCAGAGTGCGCCGCAGATCGTAGGGTTTGAGGTCTTCGCCATAGCCATACACGCGGCCATCGCTGGCCCGCACCAGCGAGCGGTAGGGATCACTCGGGCCCACTGCCAGGGTGTGCACGCTGCGTGCGCGGAAGCGGTTGAGGCCGAGATTGGTGCCGACCCAGAGATTGCCTTCGCGGTCGACGATGATCGGCACCGCCGAGGTGGCGGTCAGCCCGTGCGGCGAATCGAAGCGCTCCATGCGCACGGCGCGGCTGTCGTCGAAGGTGATGCGGGCGACGCCGCCGTGCGGGCTCATCGTGGCCCACAGCGCGCCATCGGCAGTGAACTGCAGGCGTGCAGCAACCAGTTCCGGAAGACGCCGCGCTTCACGTTCGCTGGCCGCCAACAGGCCCTGCGCGTTGGCCAGGGGTGAGGTGCCGCGCACCCGGTCGGCCAACCACACTTCACCCTGCGGGCTTTCGGCCAGCGTTGCCATCTGCGAGACCGCGATGCCGGTGTCCTCGAACGTGGTCTGGCCGGCCGCACGCATCCAGATCTTCAGGTCGGCCAGCACCCAGAACCTGCCCCGGCTGTCGTGCAGCACCCACTGCACACGGCGCTCGGGCAGGCCGGCTGCGGCCGGCAGTGGCTGCCAGCGCTGTCCATCAAAGCGGCGCAGCCCGCCATTGATCGCCGCCCACAGCTGGCCCTGGCGATCCTGGCTGAAGCGTGGGACCACGCCGACCGGCACCCCCTGCTCGCGGCCGTAGTTGTGCAGCCTCCCCTGTGCGAACCGGCTGATGCCGGCCTGGAAGTAGCCGATCCACAGGGCACCGTCGGCGGCATGCGCCAGCGTGACCATGTTGGTGGACGGGAACTGGCTGCCGACGGGCGCTGCCTGCCGTTCGAAGCGACGGCCATCGAAGCGGTACAGGCCCGAACCGGTGGCCAGCCACAACAGGCCGTCGCGGTCCTGGGTGATGTCCCAGATATCGCCGGGTGCACCCTGGCCGACCCGCCACGCAGTGTGCTCGTAGCCGGGCAACCCGCTGTTCACGGCCGGCCGCTGCACGGCAAGGGCGGGCAGGGCGGTCCACAGCAGCAGGCACGTCAGCAGCGTCGGCAGGCGACGCAGGAACGGGAAGGGGCAGCCACGCATGGCGCGCATTCTGGCAGGTGCGGGGCAGTCCGGGGTGACCCGAACGGGGTAGGCGGTCGCCGCCGCGGTCGGCTATCACGCCGGCATGTCCTGTGGAGCCCGGCCATGCAGCGCCTGTTCGTGATGTTCCCCGACCGCGGGCCGGGCATCGGCCTGCTGTGGCTGCGGCTGTGCCTGTCCTCGGCACTGTGCACGCCCGGCACGCATGCGGGCGGGTGGTCGGCGCTGTGCCTGCTGGCAGTGCCGATGCTCACGCTGGGTGTGTTGACGCCACTGGCCGTGCTGATGGCGGCCGTGGGCCTGTTCGCGCAGCAGGCGCCGTGGTCACAGGTGGTGCTGCCCTTGGCGCTGTTGATGTTGGGCCCTGGCGCCTATTCACTGGATGCGCGGTTGTTCGGTCGTCGCCTGCTCGGGCGTCGGCCTCCCCCATTCGGGTAGGTGCTGGCCTCGACCGACGGGGGTAGGGCATCGTGCGGCGGCCACGCACCATGGGGCACCCCCTCGCGGCGTCCCGCATGGCCACCGTCTTTTCGCCCGATCCGCCCGCCGTGGCGCTGGCACCGCAGCAGGCCGCCGCATTGCAGCGCGCCCTGCGCTATGTCGATGAGCACCTGTCGCAGCCGCTGCGGGTGACCGAGCTGGCCGCAGCCGCCTGCGTCAGCCGCTTCCATCTGGTGCGCCTGTTCCGGACCGGTACCGGCGCCAGCCCGCTGCGCTACGTGCGCCGTCGCCGCATCGAACGTGCGCGCCAGTTGTTGCCGGTCGCGCAGCTGCCGATGTCCTGCCTGGCGCAGCAGCTGGGCTTCTTCGACCAGAGCCATTTCGTCCGCAGCTTCCGCGCCGAGACCGGCTGCAGCCCCGGCCAGTACCTGGCCGGCGATGCGGCCCTGTTGCTTCCCCCTGATCGTGTTTCCAACGGAGTCCAACCATGAGCCTTGCCACCGCCACGCCCGCCCCGGCCCTGTTGTCGCCCACCGACCATGCCCTGGTGCTGATCGACTTCCAGTCGCAGATGGCATTTGCCACCCACACCATCGATATCTCCGCGCTGCGCAACAACGTGTCGTTGATCAGCAAGGGCGCCAAGGGCTTCAACGTGCCGGTGCTGCTGACCACCGTCGCCGAAGCGTCGTTCTCCGGCCCGATGTTCCCGGAACTGCCGGAGATCTTCCCGGGCCAGACGGTGTTCGACCGCACCTCGATGAACACCTGGGAAGACCAGCCGGTGATCGACGAGATCAACCGCATCGGCAAGCGTCGCCTGGTTGTTGCCGGCCTGTGGACCAGCGTCTGCATCGTGGGACCGGCGCTGTCGGCGCTGGCACAGGGCTTCGAGGTGTATGTGATCACCGATGCCTGCGGCGATGTCAGCGAAGAAGCCCACGAGCGTGCGATCACCCGCATGGTGCAGGCCGGTGCAGTGCCGATGACCAGCGTGCAGTACCTGCTGGAGCTGCAGCGTGACTGGGCGCGTGGCGAGACCTACGAGCTGACCACCGGCATTGCCCGCGACCATGCCGGCGGCTATGGCATCGGCATCCAGTACGCCAAGCGCATGTTCGGCGCGCAGGAAGGCGGGCACTGAGCATGCTGGCTGGCCATGGCCTCGACCTGGCCCTGCTGATGCTGCGCGCGGCAGCCGGGGGATTCCTGCTGCCACACGCGCTCGGCAAGCTGTTCGGTTGGTTCGGCGGTCCTGGGCTGGCCGGCTTCGCCACCGAACTGCGCGGCTTCGGCCTGCCAGCGGTGGCACCGCTGCCGCTGCTGCTGGCCCTGCTGCAGGTGCTGTCAGGGCTGGCCGTGCTGCTGGGCTGGCAGACCCGCGTCGCCGCGCTTGCAGCGGCGGCCTTCATCGGCTTCACCGTTCTGTTGGCCCTGCCCAAGGGCTGGTTCTGGATGCGCGGCGGCAGTGAGTACCCGTTGATGTGGACCACGGTACTGCTGGCCCTCGCGCTGACCGGGCCCGGCGCCTGGGCACTGGACGGCCAACGCCTTCCGGGAGATCTCGCATGAGTCACGATCCACTCGATCACGGCCGCCGCAACGTGGTGCTGGCCGGCAGCGCCGCGGTGGCGCTGGGCCTGGCCGGCCGTGCCGGTGCCGCACTCGATTCCACTTCCAAGGAGCGTCGCATGAGCACGCTGGTCATCCGCAATGCCCGCATCACCACCCTCGACCCGCAGCAGCCGCATGCACAGGCGCTGGCCGTGCAGGAAGGGCGCATCGTTGCCGTCGGCAGCGACGAGGAGATCATGCGTGGCTGGGGCAATGAAGCGACCCTGATCGACGCCCAGGGCCGGCGCCTGCTGCCCGGCCTCAACGACAGCCATACCCACCTGATACGTGGTGGCCTGAACTACAACCTGGAACTGCGCTGGGACGGCCTGCGTTCGCTGGGCGATGCCTTGGACATGCTGAAGGCGCAGGTCGACCGCACGCCTGCACCGCAGTGGGTGCGCGTGGTCGGTGGCTTCACCGCCACCCAGTTCAACGAGAAGCGCCTGCCCACGCTGCAGGAGCTCAACGACATCGCGCCGGACACGCCGGTGTTCCTGCTGCACCTGTACGACCGGGCGCTGCTCAACCGTGCCGCGTTGCGCGCCTGCGGCTATACCAAGGACACCCCGGATCCGCCGGGCGGGCAGATCGTGCGTGATTCGCTGGGCAACCCGACCGGGCTGCTGCTGGCCAAGCCCAACGCGCTGATCCTGTACGCGACCCTGGCCAAGGGTCCGAAGCTGCCGATCGAGTACCAGGCCAATTCCACCCGTCATTTCATGCGTGAGTTGAACCGTCTCGGCATCACCTCGGTGATCGACGCCGGCGGTGGTTTCCAGAACTACCCCGAGGACTACCAGGTCATCGAGCAGCTGCACCGCGATGACCAGCTGACCGTGCGCATCGCCTACAACCTGTTCACCCAGAACAAGGGCAAGGAAGTGGATGACTTCCGCGGATGGAGCGAGATGCTGCAGCCGCGGCAGGGTGATGACCTGCTGCGCCACAACGGTGCCGGCGAGATGCTGGTGTTCTCCGCGGCCGACTTCGAGTTGTTCAACGAGCCGCGCCCGGAACTGCCGCCGGAGCTGGAGCCGGAACTGCACGATGTGGTGAAGCTGCTGGTCGAGAAGCGTTGGCCGTTCCGCATCCATGCGACGTACGACGAGAGCATCACCCGCATCCTCGATGTGTACGAACAGGTCAACCGCGAGGTGCCGTTCGATGGCCTGCACTGGTTCATCGATCACGCCGAAACCATCACCCCGCGCAACATCGAGCGCATCCGTGCGCTGGGTGGCGGCATCGCCGTGCAGCATCGCATGGCCTATCAGGGCGAAGCCTTCGTCGAGCGCTACGGCGTGCAGGCCGCGCGGCATACGCCGCCGGTCAAGCGCATGCTGGCCGAAGGCGTGCCGGTCGGTGCTGGAACCGATGCCACCCGCGTGGCCAGCTACAACCCGTGGGTGGCGCTGTCCTGGCTGGTGACCGGACGCACCGTGGGCGGGCTGGCCCTGTATGGCGATGAGAACCTGCTCGAACGTGAGCAGGCGCTGCGCCTGTGGACCCAGGGCAGTGCCTGGTTCTCCGGCGACGAAGCAGTGAAGGGTACGTTGAAGGTCGGCCAGTTGGCCGATTTCATCCTGCTCTCGGCCGATTTCTTCCGTGTCGATGATGCGCAGATCGCCGACATCACCAGCGTGTTGACCGTGGTTGGCGGCCGCATCGTGCATGCCGACGCCGACTATGCAGGGCTTGCGCCACAGCTGCCGCCGGCGATGCCCAACTGGTCGCCGGTCAACCGGTTCGGCGGCTACCACGTCGGCGGTACCGCCACCGGGTTGGCCGCCGCCCATCGTCACCATCACGGCGTAGCCTGCAGCACCCACGGTGCTCATGGTCATGCTGTACGGCACGCGGCGCCCACCGATGACCTGACCGCGTTCTGGGGCGCGATGGGATGCTCGTGCTTCGCGTTCTGAGCCTGGCATTGCTGGCCGCACCGTCGCTGGTGCAGGCCTGCGACGGCGGTCATTGCAGCGCGGCTGGGGACGGCCAGCTGCAATGGGACGCATCGCTGCGGGCGCGTGGCCTGTACTACGACCCGACCCGGTTCGGCATTGGCGGCAGCGAGGATGGCTATGGCCTGCTGCGCGCGCTGGCCTCGGCCACCTATGTGGAAGACAGCTGGCAGGCGAAGTTGCAGCTGGGTGTGCATGGGGAGAATGGCAAGGCCGGCGGCCCGGGTCGCACCGACCGCAGCGCGCTGGATGTGCAGCAGGCGTACTGGCGCTGGCAGCGCGATGGCTTCCACCTGCAACTCGGCCGGCAGGAAGCCGGCTATGGCAGTTCACGGCTGCTGTCGGTGCGCGACGGGCCGAACATCCGCCTGGCGTTCGACGGTGCGCGTGTAGGTTGGAAAGGTCGTCTCGGTACGCTTGATCTGATGGCATTGCGGCCAGTGGAAAACCGACCGGGTGCCTTTGATGATCGCGCCGAGCACGGTGCCCACCTGTGGGGTGCCTATGCCACCACGGTGCGGGGACAGGGCGCGGGACAGTGGGATCTGTATCTGCTGGACTACCGCCGCGAAGGCGCGCGCTTCGCCGCAGGCAGCGGTACCGAACGTCGGCAGACCCTGGGCGCGCGCTGGTTCGGCCAGGCCGGTGCACTGGACTGGAACAGCGAGCTGGTGGCGCAGGGCGGTGAACTGCGGACGACCGCCGGCACCCTCGATATCCGCGCCTGGACGCTGGCGACCGATACGGGGTGGCGCTGGACGAACCTGCCGCTGCAGCCGCGGTTGGGGTTGAAGGCCGACATCGCCAGTGGCGATGGCAACCTGCATGACGGCCGCCTGGGAACCTTCAACGCCTTGTTCCCGAAATCGGCCTACTTCAGCGAGGCCAGCCTGCTGGCCCCGGCCAACCTGATGGACCTTCAGCCGACCCTGTCCCTGCGCCTGCAAGACGCGGTGACGACGGAACTGGGCGTACAGATGGCCTGGAAGCATCGTCGTGCCGATGCGGTCTACACCACGCCGGCACCGCTGGTGGCGTTGCCAGGCAGCGCCGGTGGCGCGCGCCGCATTGGCAATCAATACAAATCCGAAACACGCTGGCAGGCCAGCGAACACTGGCAATGGCAGCTGCAGCTGGCCTGGGTCGATGCCGGTCCTGCACTGAAGCAGGCCGGAGGCCAGGACACGCTGTTCGCCTCGATCGTTGGAGCATGGCAATGGTGAACGCAACCGCGTCGCAACCCCCCGCACAGGCCGCAGGTGCCTGGTCCCCGCTGAAGATCCGGATGTTCCGCTCGATCTGGCTGGCGATCCTGGCCAGCAACATCGGCACCTGGGTCAACGATGTGGCCGCCGCCTGGGTAATGGCCGAGCGCACCGGCTCACCACTGATGGTGGCGCTGGTGCAGTCGGCCACCACGGTGCCGATCGTGCTGCTGGCGCTGGCCGCCGGCACCCTGGCCGACATCGTCGATCGCCGCAGGTACCTGCTGGCCACCCAGGGCTGGATGCTGCTGGTCGCCGCGGTGATGGCGGCACTGACCGCGATGGACATGCTGACCCCGCAGCTGCTGGTGCTGCTGACCTTCTGCATGGGCTGCGGTGCGGCGATGGCGATGCCGGCGCAGGCCGCGATCGTGTCCGAACTGGTGCCGCAGCCGATGCTGGCCTCGGCGGTGGCGCTGAACTCGATCGGCATCAACATCGCGCGCTCGATCGGCCCGGCCATCGGCGGTGTGATCGTCGCCCAGCTCGGCGCGGTCTGGGCCTTCGGTTTCAACGCCATCACCTTTGCCGCGATGCTGTTCGTGGTGTGGGGCTGGAAGCGCGACCCGAAACAGTCCAGCCTGCCGCCGGAAGGCTTCGGTGCCGGCCTGAAGGCGGGCCTGCGCTATGCCAGCCGCGCCGGGCGCCTGCAGGCGGTGTTGATCAAGTCGGTCGGCTTCTTCTTCTTTGCTGCAGCAATGAATGCACTGCTGCCGGTGGTGGTACGCGGCCAGATGCAGGGTGGGGCGGGGCAGTACGGCATGCTGCTCGGCTGCATCGGGATCGGTGCCGTGGGTGGTGCGTTGTTGCTGCCGAAGCTGCGCGCGCAGATGGATCGCGACCTGCTGGTGCTGCTGGCCACGCTGTCGCTGGCGCTCAGCCTGGTCGGGCTGGCGCTGACCCGCAGCTGGTACGTGCTGCCCTTGGTGATGCTGATCAATGGCTTTGCCTGGATCACCGTGCTGTCGTCGCTGCAGATTGCCGCGCAGACCGCAGTGCCAGCGTGGGTACGGGCGCGTGCACTGGCGCTGTACATCATGGTGTTCTCCGCTGGCATGGCGGCCGGTGGCCTGAGCTGGGGCGCGCTGGCGCAGCGCACCTCGCCGGAGCTGGCGTTGCTGGTGGCGGCTGCCGGCGCGGTGATCGGCGGATTGCTGGTGTGGCGCGTGCGCATCGCTGGCACCGAGGATCTGAACCTGCGTCCGGCCGGGCACTGGCCTGCACCGGAACTGTCGGTGCCGGTATCCAACGATCGCGGCCCGGTACTGGTCACCCTGGAGTACCGCATCGACGAGGCTGACCGCGCCGCGTTCCTGGCACAGATGCGCGCACTGGGCACGATCCGCCGCCGCGATGGCGCGGTGGTCTGGGGTGTGGTGGAGGACGTGGCCAGCCCGGGTATCCACCTGGAGTACTTCGTGACCCCGTCGTGGCTGGAGCATCTGCGCCAGCACGAACGCATCACTGCCGATGACAAGGCGATCCAGGAAGTGCTGCGCGGGCTGCATCGCGGTGAGCGTGCACCGGTGGTACGCCACTTCGTGGGCGGGCATGACCCGCTGCCGAAGACCGGGGTCCCGCACCACCACAGCGATATCTGACAAAAAAGGGGACGGAGGGGATTAAGTCGTTTGTGCACAAACGACTTAATCCCCTCCGTCCCCTTTTTGCGCGATCAATCCATCCCGATCCTGCGCAGCCGGCCAGCGGCCGGCTCTACCACAGGGGCGGCGGCGCTGGGTGGCGCCGCCGCAGTGCCTCACCCGCGTGCGAACGCCAGCAGGTCGGCGTTGAACCGGTCGGCGTGGGTGACGGTCAGGCCGTGCGGCGCACCGGCGTACACCTTCAACTCGGCGTCCTTGATGATCTGCGAGGACAGCTTGGCCGAAGCATCGAATGGCACGATCTGGTCGTCATCACCGTGCACGACCAGCGTCGGCACGTCGATCTTCTTCAGGTCTTCGGTGTAATCCACTTCCGAGAATTCGTGCACGCAGTCGTACTGGCCCTTGACGCCGCCGAGCATGCCCTGCAGCCAGAACGAATCACGCATGCCCTGGGTAACGCTGTTGCCGTCGCGGTTGGCGCCGAAGAACGGTGTGGTCAGATCCCTGAAGAACTGCGAGCGGTCACCGCCGGTGCCCTTGCGGATGCCGTCGAAGACCTCCAGCGGGGTACCGGCCGGATTGGCATCGGTCTTCAGCATCAGCGGCGGCACGGCGCCGACCAGCACCACCTTGGCCACGCGCTTGCTGCCGTGGCGCCCGATGTAATGGGCCACTTCGCCGCCACCGGTGGAGTGGCCGACCAGGATCGCGTCCTTCAGGTCCAGCGCCTCGAGCACGGCGGCCAGGTCATCGGCGTAGGTGTCCATGTTGTTGCCGTCCCAGGTCTGGCTGGAGCGGCCGTGGCTGCGACGGTCGTGAGCGATCACGCGGAAGCCGTTCTGGCCCATGAACAGCATCTGCGGGTCCCAGGCATCGGACGACAGCGGCCAGCCGTGCGCGAACACGATCGGCTGGCCGGTACCCCAATCCTTGTAGAAGATGCGCGCGCCGTCGGCGACGGTGACGAAGTTGCTCATTGTGGTTTCCTTGACGGAAGGGAGGGAAGGCGCTGGCGTGGATGCCGGTGCCTTCGGCAGTACAGCGCAGCGCCAGACCGACGACTTGCACGGCTGTGCTGGATTACGCCGGATGTGACGTGTATCGCTCTGGCACGAAGCCGTGCCGGCATCGAGGATGGCGGCAGCCCTGACGAGGAGCCTGCAATGTCGAACGCGTGTTGGAGCCCGCTGTTGTACCTGCTGCTGGCCACGGGGGCGCATGCTCAGACCAACGTCTACAAATGTGTGGACGGGCCGCATCCGGTCTACCAGCAGACGCCGTGCCAGGGGCGCGCGGAATGGCGCTGGGAGGTGCCGGCGGAGCCGCCCTCAACAGGTGCGAGCGCGGCCAAGGCAGCGAGCCCAGCTTCAATGCGTCCGCGTGTGGTGCAGCAGCGGCGTGCGCGGGCTGCAGTGATACCGATCAGCGCGGATCCCGCCGCCTGTGGGCGCGCGCGGCAGCATCGTGGGAAGGTGCTGGCCAATGGCAAGCGCATGGACTTCGTGCAGCGCCGGCAACTGGACGATGCCGTGCATGAGGCGTGCCGTTGAAATGGAATGGTGCCGGAAACGACAACGGCGCCCGTAGGCGCCGTTGGAGGGCACGCCAGGCGCTGGACCTCAGCGACCGTCGCTGGCGGCCGCCGGTGCCGGCGAGGGCACGCTGTCCGGCTTGGGCAGGCTCAGCTCCGGGTTGCCCTGTTCGGCCTGCAGGATCTGGATGCGGCGCTGCAGGGAATCCAGCTGGCTGTTGGTGCTCTGCACGTCGCTGCTCAGGCTGACCGCCTGCTGCTGGGCCTGCTGCAGGGCAGCGCTGACCTGGGCCGACTGTGCCTGCTGCTGTTCCATTTCCTGCTGCAGGGTGCGCAGGCGCTCCTCGTTGTAGGCCACCAGGCGCTCGGTATAGCGCTTGCCGGCTTCCAGTCGGGTGGTGTCGATGTAGACCTGGGCCAGCTGCTCTGACTGCTGCGCGAAGGTGCGGTAGACACGCTCGGCGTTGTCGACGGCATCGGTCTTGATCACCCGCCAGAAGTTCTTCTCCTGGAACAGGGCGACGTAGTAGGTCAGGGTGTTGGCATTGAACAGCAGGCTGGCGCCGTAGTTGCCGTTGTAGGTGGTGCGCAGCTCGGTCAGCTGGCGGGCATCCATCAGCTGCTTGAGCTCGTCAACGGTGTTGCGCACCACCGGTGCGGTACGTGCGGCCGGCTCTGCGGCTGCTTCGCGGTCGCCACGGGCAGCCATCGCCGCCGGTGCCACCAGCATCATGGCCACGGCCAGCAGTGCCGCGCCGCGCGCGTGCCGGGCGAAGACCGCGCCCCCTGAAGTTTCTCGCATGTCTAGACCATCCACGGATGAGTGTGGGTTGAGATGAAGGTGGTTCCCCGCCGGGAGTCTAGCATGTGCGCGGGCGCCGCCAAGGGCGCCCGTCACGGGTCAGTAGACCAGCTGTGCGGGCGTGCACTGGATGGACTGGACATGCACATCCGTACGGCCCAGTTCCAGGCCCAGCACCTGCGCCAGCAGCGAGCGCAGCAGGGAGCCGACGCTGTTGAGCAGCGGCTTCAGGACGTCCAGGGCGGGCTTCAGCAGCAAGCACAGCAGGCCCGAACAACTGACCGGGCCATTGCCGGGGGCGGTGACGCCGTCGCCGGCGAACTGGTCCAGGAAGCCGTCGTGGGCGGTCTGCAGGTAAGACGCGAGGTTCTGCGTCATGCAGTTGTTGTAGGCCTGGTCGCTCAAGGAAATCAGCAGGCTTGCACACCGGTTGACGGTCAGTCCGCCGAGCAGGCTACCCAGCAGTGCCGGCAGCACGCCCAGCCCTTCGCCAGTCACAGCCGTGCGATAGCCTTTCCAGACCGAGCCATCCTCCCAGCATGTGAGCAGGCCCACCAGGCAGGGTTTTGGAACACCCTTGGGTACATCCCACGCGCCCAAAGGCTTCAACCCCCGCGTCTGGTCGCCAAGTTCAAGCAGCTTGATGGACGCATCGACGTCGTAGCGATTGCGACCAACGTTGGCTGCTTTCAGGTAGCGATCGGCCAACTGCGCTGCGGTCGAGCCCTGGCTCATGCCATCGTCGCGCGGATCGAGCATGCCGGACAGTACGCGCAGCAGTTCGCTGACCAGCTCGGACACGGCGGTGCCCACCTCCAGGGAGTTGACCTGGGTTGAACCGGTCGCGCCGGCGGGGAGGGTGAGGCTTTGCGTGTCGGTCAGCGTATTGACCTTGATGCTGTCATTGATCAACGGGGCGCCGAGCAGTGTGAGCATCTGTTCCTTCTGCAGAGTGTCGCCACAGACATTCTGCTTGGAGAACCGCTCACTGTCGGCCACCTTGCCGACGCAGGCGCGCAGCACGGAAGACTCGACCTTGATCGTCGCCGTGGGAGGCGTGCTGCCACATTGCAGGCTGGTCAGGGTCGCCATTGCATTGGTCACGTCCGCATGGACCGGCAGCTTCAGGCGGATGCCCAGCAGTGAAAGCACGCCGCCTGCAACGGGAATGTTGTTGGTGTCGATGTCGAGGAAGACACGGATCTGCGCGTTGTAAGCGCGAGAGCCAACGCCACCGATGGCGATGGACGGCGGTTCCACCACGGCGGCTTTGGCATTGACCAGGCCCAGCAGGTTGAGTTCATCGACCGAGACCGCACGGCCGCCATTGGCGATGCTGATGCTGGTGCCGATCAGGTCCAGCACATTGACATCGGCCTGCAGCGCGCTGGAAATCGTTCCATCCGGCGCGACCACGCGTGCGAACAGGCCGCCACCGCTGTCATCGGAGCCGAGTTTCACCTCCAGCTGCTTGAGGTCGATGCCCTTCACGACCAGGGCATTTTCCAGTGCACTCAGGTCCACGTGGGCAACGCCCTGCTGGGTGAGCAGGTCAACGGTCGCCTGAAGGATCTTGCCCAGCTTGACCTTGCGGCCGGCCAGCAGATTGTTGAACTCCGCCACGCCCATGTTGACGTCGATCGGAATGCCCAGTGCCTGCAGCAGTCCGTTCGGGGTGATATGCGCCTGTGCAAGGCCGTCGTAGCCGAGCAGGGTGGTCTTGTCGAGGTCGGCACCCACCAGTTTCAGGACATTTCCCAGTGGCGTGTTGCCATTGATGCGCAGCAGTTGCGAGCCGACACTGAAAACCGCCGTCGGTTCTGCACGGCGCGCCACCGCCTGGGCGGTCACGGTCGGCAGGCTGCTGTTCTGCCCGAAGAAGGGAAGCACCGCGCGGCGGGTGATGACACGGACAGCGTTGCGTTGATTCGCTGCATCGACGACCGGGCTGAAGTGCCCTTCGGTGGCGCGGGTCACGTTCCAGTTTCCGCAGCGGATTTCCAGGCTTCCTGCGAAGGTGTTCTGGGTGAGTGCGCTCTGCCGCGCAGCACTGTTGTCGCTGTTGTCCGAGGTGCACAGTTCCAGTCGCTGCGCTCCGGCCAGTGCGGCCAGATCAGCGACTTTCTGTGCATCGCGCTTGGCCCAGAACAGGTAACCGATCTCGATCAGGCCCAGCATCGCCAGCAGCGCCAGCATGACCAGCATCATGGTGATCGACATGCCGCCCCGTGGGCGGCTGAAACTGAACTGGCGTGGGCGTTTCATGGCCTACCTCAGCGTCCGGATGAGGATGATCCCTTGGACTTGGCGACATCGGCTTCAAAGAAGTCCGGGATCTCGTGTTCGAAACTCTTCATGTAGCGGGCGTAGCTCAGCGTCGCCTGGTCGCCGAGGATCGGCAGGTGCTGTCCGGCTTGCTGCCCCGATGCCTGCAGGCGGAACAGGTTGCGCGTGGTATCGCCTATCTGGCTGCGGCCGGGCCGCGGGGCTGCAGTGCTGCCGTCGGTGATGGCCACTGCTGCAGGCGCCGCCTGCGGCACCGGTGCTGGCGGGGCCGCCAGGTCCACGGTGGGCAGTGACTCGGACTGCAGCGGCTGCGAAGACGACGCAGCCGGCGTGCTGCCGCCAAGCATCTGCCCGGTCAGCGGCTGTTGCTGCGCCTGCACGGCGGCGGCTGGCAGCAGGCAGATCAGAACGGGCAGCAGGCGTCGGGTCAGGGGCGTCGCGGTCATGGTGTGTTCCCGTTCGGGTGGTCGGAGGCGCTGAAGCGTTCCAGCATCGAGGGCGGCAGGCGCTGCGGATCGCGTTCATCGCGGGTGTCGCGGCGCGGTTCCGCCGCCAGTCGCGTGGCGCCGGGCGGGTTGCCGGCGGCATCGCTGGCGAGAGCACGGGCAGTGGCCGGCACGACTGCGGCGGCTGCCGCTGCGGCCTGGCGCTGCTGCAGGCGGGTACGGATCTGCGCCGCCTGTTGCTGGATGCTGAGCCGGGTCTCGTCGTTGAGGTTTGCTTGCTGGGCGAGGCGTTCGGCAGTGGCGGTGTCGCCCCGCAGTACCGCCCAGAGGGCGAGGTTGGCGGTGGCCTTGGCATTGCCCGGTGACAGCTCCAGCGCCTTGGCCAGGGGTTCGCGCGCGCGCTCGAACTGCCCGGCGCGTAGCCGCGCATAGCCCAGGTCGCCGAGATAACTTGTATTCAATGGCTGCAGTTCGGTCGCCCGCGCCAACGCCTGCTCACTGCCGGCGTCGTCGTCGCGGCGCGCGGCAATCAGGCCCAGGCCATGGGCGGCCGCGGCGGCCTGGGGGCCACTGGAAAGATCGCGGTACAGGGTGACCGCGGCATCGGCCTGGCCGGTCTCGCGCAGCGCGTCGGCCTGCAGCAGGCGCAACGCCGGCGGATCGCCGTAGCGCTGGCGGAAGGCGTCGACGTGGGCGAGCGAGGCATACCATGCGCCTTGCTGCTGCATGCGCTCGATCAGCTCCAGGTAGGCATTGCGGCTGTCCTGCGGCGCCGGTTCGGGCGCGGCCAGGCTGGGCGCGCGCAGGTACTTCGGCGTGGTCGATGCACAGCCGCTGGCGCCGGCAACGGCAGCCAGGGCAACAATGAGGCAGGAAGTGCGCAGGGCAGGCATCAGGGGGACCCCATCTTGGACATGGTGGTGGCCAGCGCGACCAGCGCCGGACCGGCAAGGACCAGCATCAACGCTGGCAGCAGGGTCAGCATCATCACCACGGTCATCTTCACCGAGAGCTTGCCGACCTTTTCCTTCAGCGTGTTGCGACGCTGTTCGCGCAGGCGGATGCTGAACTGCCGCAGGGGCTCCTGCACCGCGCCGCCATGGGCGTGCACCTGCAGGATCAGCTGCATCAGGCTGGTCAGGTCATCGTCGGCATAGACCTCGCTCAGCCGGCGCAGGGACTGTGCGCGCGTGCGGCCGTGGGTATAGGCGATGTTGGCCTCCTGCAGCTCGCCGCCGAGGACCGGCAATGCATCGCGCAGCTTGTCGCCGAGCGTCTGCAGGCTCTGGTCCATGCTGAAGCCCACGCCTTGCAGCAGACGCAGCAGGTCGATCAGCAGCGGCAGCTCGTTGTCGACCGCTCGTCGGCGCCGTTTCACCCAGGAGGAGAGAACGAACTTGGGCAGCAGCAGGCCGGCGGCGAGGGCGCCGATGATCACCATGATCCTGGCCAGCCCGGTGACGCTGCTGAATGTCAGCACCAGTACCAGCACCAGCACGGCCAGCAGCAGGCGCAGGCCGAGGTAGATGGCCGTACCGCGGCGGGTGTTCCACCCGGCCAGATCCAACAGCAGCCGGTCTTCATTGGCCAGCAACGCCGTTTCCAGGCGGCCGCCGCTGAGGGCACGGCCGAAGCGTTCCAGCCAGCCCAGCGAATCGTGCCGCGCAGGCTCGGTGTCACGGGACGCCTCGCGCGGCTGCAGGGCGGTCTTCAAGGTGGCCGTTGTACGTTGCTCACGATGGCTGCGTACCCAGCCGCCGATACCGAGCAGGGCGATACCGGCGGCCAGCACGAGCAGGGAGAGGGCGAACCAGGCACTGGCGCTCATCGGTTGTCTCCGGCGGGGCGAAGGGGGTTCATAGCGACTTGGCCAGGCGATACAGCAGGAAGCCACCGACAAGTTCCATGCCCAGTGCAAGCAGCAGGATCTTGTGGCCGAGCGGATCGTGCAGCACCGGCTGGAAGAAGTCCGGGCTGGTGATCGCCATCAGTACCGCGCAGGCCGGTGGCAACAGGCCCAGCACCCACGCTGACATCCGCGTCTCCGAGGTGGTGGCTGCAAGCTCCTGCTGGGCCTGTTCCAGATCGCGCATGAAATCGCCCATGCGCTGCAGGATCTGGTCGGAGCGCCCGCCGATGCGCACGCTGACACCGATCACCACCGACAACACCTTCAGCACATCCATGCGATAGGGATGCGAGGCCTGTGCGAGTGCACGGTCCAGCTCCATGCCACTGCGTGCAAAGCGCACCGTGGTGTCCAGCAGCCCGCGCAACGGCGCGCTCGTCTGCATCGACGCAACCTGGAACGCGGCCTGCAGGCTGTTGCCCAGTGCGGTCAGCCGCACCAGGTTGTCGAGGAAGTCCGGCAGCTGATGCAGCAGTTGCGCACGCAGCTTGGTGGTCCGCCGCATCACCCACAGCCAGCAGCCAAGCAGGTACAGCAGCAGGGTCAGCGGAAACATCCATGCGGTGCCCAGCCGCAGCATCGCCACCACCGACAGTACCAGCCCCGGTACCAGCAGCATGATGGGAATTTTCCAGCCGGTCTGCAGCCCTGCGCGCTGCAGCAGGCCATCCAGCGGCAGCACGCGGCGCCCGGCGCTGGCGGGCCGCGCCGGGTCGTTGGCAGCGGTGACGGACGGCCCGGCGGGTGCTCCGCCCGTGGCGCTTCCGCGCGAAAGCTGCTGCTCGGCGTGCCGCATTGAAACCTGGCGTTGCTCACGGCTGCTGGCCGTGCCCCACAGCCAGGCTGCCAGCGCCAGCAGCACCGCGATGATGCTCAGCATGCCCAGCAGCGCGCCGGTTCCCATGCTCAGAAGTCTCCGTAGAGCGATTCGCGCAGCTGCTGGCGGAACGGCTCCAGCTTGTGCGAGTGCGGATGGAAGCCCAGCCCGACCCAGCGATCGATCTCTTTGCCGTTACCGTCGATCTGCAGCTCGTGGCGGAACATTTCCTGGGTGGTGATCAGGTTGTCGCTGACCCCGGTGATCTCGGTGATCGAGACCAGCACGCGGCGGCCGCTGCCCAGGCGCGAGATCTGCACGATGAAGTCGATGGCACTGGCGATCTGCCGGCGCAGGCTGTCCTCGCTGCCCTGGAAGCCAGCAAAGCCGGCCAGCATCTCGATCCGGTACAGGCAGTCGCGGGGCGAATTGGCGTGGATGGTGGCCATCGAGCCATCGTGGCCGGTGTTCATCGCCTGCAGCATTTCCAGCACCTCGGCACCGCGCACCTCGCCGACGACGATGCGGTCGGGGCGCATGCGCAGGCTGTTGCGGACCAGATCGCGGATGCTGACCGCACCATGCCCTTCGGCGCCGCCGATACGGCTTTCCAGGCGAACTACATGCGGGTGGTTGAGCGAGAGCTCGGCGGTGTCTTCGACGGTGATCACGCGCTCGTTCGCGGGGACGTAGCTGGCCAGGGCGTTCAGCAGCGAGGTCTTGCCCGAGCTGGTGCCGCCGGACACCAGGATGTTGCAGCGACCCAGTACCATCGCCTTCAGCAAGGCCTGCATCGGCGCATCGAAGGTGCCCTTGGCCAGCAGTTCATCGGGGGTGAACGGGTCCTTGCGGAACTTGCGGATGGACACCATCGGTCCATCCACCGCCAGTGGCGAGATGATCGCGTTGAGACGGCCGCCGTTGGGCAGGCGCGCATCGACCATCGGATTGGAGTCATCCAGGCGGCGCCCAAGCGGGGCGAGGATGCGGCGCAGGATGCGCAGCAGATGCGTATCGTCGGTGAAGCGCTGGGTGGCCCGCTTGAGCTGGCCGCCCTGGGACACGTGCACATCCTTGAAACCGTTGATCAGGATGTCTTCGATGGACGGGTCGTGCAGCAGGTCGTCCAGCGGGCCGAAGCCGGTCAGCTCCTTGACCAGGCCGTCGGCAACCACCTGCATCTCCTCTTCGTTGATCGGGATGCGCCATTCCTGGATGAATCCAACCGTCTGCACCTGCACCCAGCGGGCGATGGTGTCGGGGGCCCAGGAATCGATGTCGATGCGCTCGTCCTCGATGCTGTTGAGCAGGTGCTCATGCGCGGCCGACAGCACCTTCTGGTACTGCTCGGTCTGCGCGAACGGCTGATGGCCCGGCGAGCTTTCGGGCAGCACCGGCCGGGCAACGGCATGCGGGAACGGGGTTACCTTGTCTTCCATTGCGATCCACCCAGGGCAAGGGAGAGTCTTTCCCGCAGGCCCTGCGCCTGGACCGGGCAGGCAGCCGGATCCAGGCGCGAAACCAGCGGGGCGAGGGCACGCAGGTAGGGGTCGCGCGGCGCATCCTGCAGCAGCAGGTGACCCTGGCTGGCAGCCAGGCGCACGCGCGGTCGTTCGGGAAGCGTGGCCAGCAGGGGAACCTCGAAGCGGCGCGCGATCTGCTCCGGGCTCATGCCGCTGCTGTCATCGTGGCGGTTGATCACCAGCTGCAGGCGCTTCTCGCGTTCGCGCTGGCCGGCAAGATGCTTCAGTGCCTGGTCGAGCGACACCAGCGTGGCAATGGAGGCATCGGTGACCAGCCAGATCTCGTCGGCCTGGTCCAGCAGCAGCGGCGGCAGCTGACGCAGCGGGCAGCCACCGGCATCACACAGCACGCTGGCGAACACGGTGCGCAGGCGCTGCAGCAGCGCACCCGGATCGGACGGCGGTACCGCATCGCTGCCGCTGGCGCGGTCCAGCAGCACCAGCCCGGAATCGTGACGGGCCATGGCCGTACGGGCGAGGGTGGCGTCGATGCGACTGGCGTTGCGCAGCGCGTCTTCGTAGTGGAAGCGGCTGTCCAGGTTGAGGTACAGGGCGAGGTCGCCCGAAGGCTGGGCCAGCTCCATCAGCAGGCCATCCTGCTGCAGTGCCTCGCCCTGTGCCAGTGCACGGGTCTGCTGTGCCAGCACCGAAAGATGCGCGGCCAGCGTACTGGTGCCGACCCCGGCGCGCACGCCCAGCAGGACGATCAGGCGGGCCTTGTGCGCCTGCTGCGCGGCGGCGGCCGGTCGTGGTGACAGGGCGCGACGCAGCGCGGCCTCGATGCCGACGTTGTCGCTGTCCAGGTCCAGCACATCACGCAGGCCTGCCCGCAATGCGATGACAACGCCTTCCACCTGGCCGGCACTGGTGGCACCGACCGCGACCAATGCCAGATCCGGCTCGGTCTGCTGCAGTTGCTGCGCCAGCACGCTGGAGGCGGCCGCATGTTCCGGGCGGAAGTCGAGCAGCACAAGGCTCTGCGGCCCGCGTTGCAGGTCCTGGGCGGAGGTCGGGGTGCTGCTGTCCTGCCAGTGCAGGGTGGTGGTTGGCGGCAGTTTCGCCGCCAGCCGGGGCAGCAGTTCGCGATCCATTCCGTACAGGACCAGGTTCATCGGCGGTCCTTGCGGATGCAGCGGCTGGGCAGTGGCGTAGGGCATGGGCGTGGTATCGCAGGCATCATGGAATCAGCGTGAGAAGCCGGGCACCGGGTCCTGGCTGATAGGACCCAGCAGCCAGGCGCCCCATTCGGGCATGTGCGGCTTGGCCTCGCGGTCGCCGGGCAGCGGCAGCTCGGTGTTGCGTGCCAACGGCTTCACCAGGCGTGGCGTGACGATGATCACCAGTTCCTTGTCCTGGCGCTTGTAGTCGAAGTTGCGGAAGAACGAGCCGATGATCGGCAGGTCACCCAGCAGCGGGATCTTGCCGACGCTGGAAACCACGTTGGAACTGACCAGGCCACCGATCACGAAGCTCTCGCCATCGCCCAGTTCGACCGTGGTATCGGCGCGGCGGGTGGTGATGGAGGGAATCTGCACGCCGTTGAGCGCGATGGCGTTGCTGTAGTCCAGGTCGCTGGCTTCCGGTGCGACTTTGAGGGCGATGCGGTTCGGTGCCAGTACCGTCGGTGTCACGGTCAGGCCGATGCCGAAGGGCTTGTAGGTGATGGTGGTGGTGCCCAGTCCCTGCGGTTCCAGGATCGGCAGCTCGCCGCCGGCCAGGAAACTGGCGCTCTGCCCGGACAGCGCGACCAGTGTCGGTTCGGCCAGCACACGCGCCATGCCATTGCTCTGCAGCAGGTCGACGTCGGCATTCCACAGGCCCTTGGTCGAGCCGAACACCAGGCGGAAGGCCGAAGAAATGGGCGATTCGGCTTCGTTGCCGGAGTTGCCTTCCTTCATGCCGGGCAGGATGCCGGTATTGCCCGGCAGCTGGCCGCCCGGGCGGGCGAAGCCGTAGGCGAAGTTGCCATTGCGGTTCTGGAAGCTGATGCCGATCTGCTTCAGTGCGGTCTTGTTGAACTCGACCACCTTGACCTCGACCTGGACCACGCCGCCGCTGCTCACCGTGGATGCGTCGGCAAGCAGGCCATCCTTGCCCAGGGCCATGGCGGCAGCCTTCTGCTCCTGCATGTGCGACAGCACGCTCTTGGTGCTTCCCTTCAGCAGGCCCTGATTGTCCTGCTGGGTGAATACCAGCCCGTTCGCGCCGGCGTCGGCCGCACCCTGCACCGCACTTTGTACCCGCACCTGCAGGCGCTGTGGTTCGGTCTGCTTGCGGTGCCAGAGCAGGAGCGTGGTGGTGCCCGGCGCCTTGCCGACCAGCAGGGCCTGGCGCTGGCCGCGCAGCATCACGATATCGGCCACGCCCGGATCGGCAATGGCGACCCGCTCCAGATCACCCGGCAGGGTCCAGGGGCGCTGCTCACGCGCCTGCAGCACCAGGTCGTCGGCGGCCACGCTTGTCGCCGGTGCCAGCAGCACCAGCAGCAGGGCCAGCCAGCGCTGGCGGGGGGAAGGGCGTGGACTGCGGCGACGTTCGGTCATGGATGCGCTCGATGCAGGTCAAAGGGAACCACGGGGGGCGGAGCTGTCACCTCGGATGATTTCGATGCCCGATGCGCGTGGGGCGCTGCGCCGTGGTGCGGGTACGCGTGCCGGGGCATCCTGGGTGCTGCGCGCGGGCGCGTTGCTGCGGCCGGCCAATGCATCGCCGTCGATGCCGGCGAAGGCGTGATTCTCTGGCCGCTGCAGCGCAAGCTGCTGTTCCGCATCCAGGCCACGCAGGGGATCAATCACCCCGCGTGCCTGCGGGAACAGCGCCAGATCGGGCTGGCCGGAATCGGCAGGGTTGCGCAGGGCGAGGAACAGCTTGCCCTGCTGCGCACCCAGCAGCAGCCGGTTGGCATCGGCCACCGGCACCGCCAGTACCGCGCTGCGTGCCGGCTGGGCGGTCCCGCTGCCCGTGCTCTGGGTGCTGCTGCTTCCGGTGATGTCGGCGGCGCGTGGATCGTTGCGGCCATCGGCCTCGTTGCTGGCAACAGCGTCATGGTTGGCCGGGGCGATGTCCTGCTGGCCATAGCTGAGCACGCGCAGGCGCGACAGCAGCAGGCGCGTCTGTGCTGCGTCGGCCGGGCCGCCGGCAGTGGATTGGGCATTGCGCAGGTTGAGGAACACGTCGACGAAATCACCGGGCAGGATGCGGTTGCCGGCCCCCACCAGCTCGTCGACCGGGACCGCCAGTGCGCGTTCCCCGGGGCGCAGCTGCAGCGAGAATCCCTGCGCGAGTGCGTTGCTGCTGATCGCCGTGCCTTCGGCGATGTCCTGCACCGGCACCTTTCCGACCACGGCGGAAATGCTGGTGGCGGCACCGGCAACCGGGGCGCTGCGCTGTGCGAGACGCAGTCCGTTGGCAGAGATCGGTTCGCCGGCCGGCAGTCGCGCCACCGCTTCCACCACGGTGATCGCCTGGGCTTCGCTCTGCGTCATCGGGGCAACCGTTGCCGGTGCGGCCTGCTTGCGCCCGATCATCAAGGCGATCACCGCCAGCAGCACGGCCAGCCCGATCAGGGCGACGGCAGCAATGCGGGTCAACTTGAGCATGGAACCGTCTCCTGTACCGAACGTCAGTTGCCGCTGCCGAGGTCGAGCTGAGCGACCGCGACGCTGCGGATGGGAGCCCGCATCACCCACTTGTAAAGCGTGGCGGTGCCGGGCAGGAAGGGATGGCTTGCGTAGTCGTAGCTGACCGTCACGGTCATGCACTGGGCGCTGGCCAGTCCGGCGCAGGGGGCCTGCGCGGAAACCAGAATGGCGTTGTTTCCGCCATTGCTGCAATCGACCGGCTGACCCGAGAAGTTCAGCAGCCACTGCATCGAACTACGCGCCGCAACGCAGGCGGCAGTACGGCGTTCGTTGGCGCTGCCATAGCGCAGCGATGCACGTGCACCCTCGGCCGAGGCGGTTGCCAACGTCTGCTGGGCCGCCATGATCATTACGCCGGAGAACGTGAACAGCAGCAGCGGCAGCAGGCCCAGCATCAACATCAGCGCGAACTCGATGCTGGCCGCGCCACGTTGCCGGCGTCGGTTGTGGATGTTCATGCCACACCTCCGTACGTGCTGATCAGGACCCAGGCGATGGCGGATACCGCCAGGTAGGCGGCGTAGGGAATGCCTTGGCGTCCCTGGCGGGCGCTCTGCATCCCGCGCAGCGCCGGGTGCGAATGCCATTGCGAACTTGCCCGATGCATATGGGCTTGAAGGCCGATGGGCAGTACTGGACCCAACCGTCGCGATACCAGCACCAGTGCGGCATGTGCGCCCGCTGCCAGGCTGGCCGCGATCCAGATCGGCAGCAGTGCCTGCCAGCCCAGCATCAATCCCAGTACCGAAAAGAATTTGACATCACCGGCGCCCATCCAGCGCACTGCATGGAAAGGCAGCAATGCGACCAGGCCGAGCGCCGCGCCGGCAACGTGGGAAGCCCACGGCAGGCGCGGCGCGTTGAACTGTCCGGCGATGAGCACGACAACGGTGATCGCGCATGCAGACAGCAGCCAGGCGTTGGGCACCCGACGGGCGTACAGATCGCTGATCGCGATCCGCAGGCACACACCGATGGCCAGCAATCCCAGCAGTGTCATCGCACCCTCCATTGTCCGTCAGTGGACGGTCAGCCGCCGCCTTCTGCAATGAGCCGCAAGCGCAGCCGACGGCTGCGCGGTCCCGGTCAGTTCCCGCCGGCAGGCGGTGTTGCACTACCGGAGGCCTTGGTGGCCAATGCGGAGAGATTGGTGAACAAGGTCTCGAAGAAGGACTTGATCTGCGCATTGCCGACCGCGATCAGGATGCCGGCAATCACAGCCGCCAGCAGGCCGTACTCGAGTGCGGTGACGCCATCTTCTTCCTTCAGGAACTTGCGGATCGATGCGTTCATGACGTTTGTCTCCCTCTACCTGTCTGCTACAGGACACCTGTTGGGCGGTGGCCCGGCTCCGCCGGGATCGTCCGTGGACCTCCGCACGTCCTGGCGGAGGAGGCACGGCGGGATGGACCCGCTGTGCTCAAGCAGGGTGATCGTTTCCAGGCAGGACGCCGTTCGCGCAACCGCGACCGCGCGGCGCGGGGCCGGTGGTCGACGTGTC
The DNA here is from genome assembly GCF_036320045.1 of Stenotrophomonas sp. SMYL20. Lineage (NCBI taxonomy): Bacteria > Pseudomonadati > Pseudomonadota > Gammaproteobacteria > Lysobacterales > Lysobacteraceae > Stenotrophomonas > Stenotrophomonas sp. SMYL20. The sequence continues at coordinate 25,610 of NZ_JAWIRT010000023.1, forward strand.
GAGCGATACGTGCATGGTCATGCTGTCCCCCTGGGTGCGGTCATTATCAAAGACCGGATCACCGTGTTATCGACTTTGCCTGAATGGCGGCCGGCTGCAACCGGAACCTATATGCAAATTCGGCAGAATCCCATTGCTCCTTAATTTTCAAGCCGGGTTCTGTGACGGAAATCCGTTCGCCCGCACAACGATTCATCGACGTGCAGATAATGTGAGGCAGGCTTCAGGTCGCATGCGAAAACTGTGCCAAACACGACAATCTGATTTTCACCTCTGTATCCATCTTATTCAACGCGGTGCAGATGTTTACCCCGTTGAATTATCGGGCATACTCGCATTCAAGTACTCGCGTTTCTTTTGGGGTGCGCACCTTGGCGGCGCGCATCCCGGTGATGGAAGAGATTCCATGAGAGGTGCGCGCCCTGTCAGGCAGTGGGGGCCGTACCGCACGGCGGATAATCGGGGGGACGACACTGTCATGGTCGATGGTGGGGTAGGAGACAGCGACGACAGCGGCCTGCGGTCGATCGACCTGGCGACGCTGAGCGGCGTGCTTCGTGTATGTGATGTCGAACTGCTTCTGCTCGATGGCAATGGGCCGCGGGCGGCCTTCGCGTCACGCGTGCACGAGGAGGCGTTGTTCTGCAGCATCAGCTGTGGATTCCATTGCCGTGGACGTTTCATGCTGCCGCCGGACTGGGCGATGCTGGGGTATCTGCATGCGACCGATGAAACCCTGAGCTGGTGCCATGGCGTACCGCTTGCCCCTGGGATGGCGCTGACCGTGATGCCCGAGGGCATCAGCGAGTTCACCCTGAGCCCGGGCACGCACATGACCCTGATGCTGGTGCCGGTGGCACGGGTGCAACGCAAGCTGACCGAACTGAGCCTGCGCAGCACGCCGCCGGCCGGACAGGCGCTTTCACTGTTCAATCTCGCCAGCGAGGCCGCCCCGCTGGCACAGCATTACCAGCAGCTGCACCTGCAACTGGGCCAGGGCACGGGCCTGCAGCCGGAAGAAACCGAGCGGCTGCTGCACGAACACGTGCAGGCACTGCTGGGTGCGGGTTCCGCCGAACGCCCGGGTTGCAGCCGTGCGCGGCGCACGCATTATCTGATCGCACAGCGGGCGGAAAACTTCATGCGCCTCAACCTGCGTCGCAATATCTACATGAATGAGATCTGCGACGCTGCCGGTGTCAGTGAGCGTGGGCTGCGCTATGCGTTCGAGGACCTGTTCGGTACGTCGCCCAATCGTTACCTGTCGATGCTGCGCCTGTGCGCAGCCTGCCGCAGCCTGTCGATGGCCGATTCCAGCCGCCGTTCGGTCAAGGCCATCGCCCTCAGTTGTGGCCTGTGGGACCTGTCGCGTTTCGCCGACAACTACCGCAAGGTCTTCGGTGAACTGCCGCGTGACACGCTGATGCGCGCACCCGCGCAGATCGGCCAGCCCGCCTGATCCAGACCCCATAAGGGTTTCCCGGCGGTTCCTGCCGGAATTGCATATCCGCTTGCCGATATGGTTGCCGCTTCTGCATAACCGGCTGCCGATTCCGACCGTGGATTTGCCGGAATGCGCGATTGCCGTGCCGGAATGAAGTGCGCAGCCGCCGTTGCAAACGCTGAAATGTCAGTCACCTGCCTAACGGCAAGTCCACTGACATTCCAGTTGTTCGCCTACGGGGGAAATGCTCATGAACCGCATCTACCGGCGTGTATGGAACCGCCAGCTCAATGCTCTGGTTGTGGCCTCGGAACTGGCCACCGGCGATAGCGGCGGCAGCGCCGCCCGCGATCCGCGCAGTGTCCTGCTGATGCCGACCGCACTGGCCCTGGCCCTGCTGTGTGCGCTGGCCAGCGGGCATGCAGGAGCATCCGAATCCAATCAGTCGCTGCGTGATCTGCAGGCACTGGCCGCGAAGTACGCGCAGCCGATGCCGGTCAAGGTCGACGCAGAAGTCGCGCTGGCCGCGGCATCGCGCCAGGCGCAGAGCAGTCCGGCGATCAGCGCGGACGCGCGTGTGGGCCTGCAGCTGAGTACGACCTCGCTGCCGATCGTGCGCGACGTGCTGCCGGCGACCGTACAGGTGAAGCTGGCGGCGAACGCCGCGCCGAAGCAGGTCGCGGTTCCTGCACTGGCCGCCGATGTTCGCGCCAATGTCGGGCTGGGGCACGCAGCGTCCAATGTGGCGAAGATTGATGCCTCACTGGCGGCCAACGTTGCGCCGTCCGCGCATGCGCCGCTCGGTGTGGCTGCGGATGCGCAGGCGAAGGCCAGGGTTGGCATCGCCGGTGCCCAGGTGGCCTCGATCGATACCGGTGCCAAGGCGGCCGCCGCTGTTGCTGGCGCATCCGCTGGCTCGCTGTCCGGCCTCAAGGCGTCCGTTGACGGCAAGGTGGATTCGCAGCTGAAGCTGGCGGGCCACCAGATCGATGGTCAGGGGCAGGTCAAGGCGACGGCGGCGGTCACGTTGCCGGCAAAGGAGGAGCTGCCGGGCGAGACCCATGATCGTGCGATCACCGCAGCTTTCGATACCGGTGTTGCCGGCAAAGTGCGCGTGCAGGCGCCCGATGGCCAGGAAGTCGTGGCCGACCGCAATCTGAAGCTGGCCGGCCAAGCGACTGTGGCAGCGCAGAACAGCGCACTGGGCGTGGGTGGCCTGGTGGGCGGCGTTGTCGGTGCGGCAGGTGGCGCCGTGGGTGGCGTGCTTGATGGCACCGTCGGCAACACGGTTGGTGCGGTGGGCGGAGCAGTGGGCAGCACGCTCAATGGCGCCGTTGGCACGGTTGGTGCAGTCGGCGGCACTGTGGGTGGTGCACTCAACGGCACGGTCGGTTCGGTCGGCAGCACCGTCGGCGGCGCACTCAACGGTGCAGTTGGCACGGTTGGTGCAGTCGGCGGAACCGTCGGTGGTGCGCTCAACGGCACGGTCGGTTCGGTCGGCAGCACCGTCGGCGGCGCACTCAATGGTGCGGTTGGCACGGTGGGTGCAGTTGGTGGCGCCGTGGGCGGCACGCTCAACAATACAGTGGGTGCGGTGGGCAGCACCGTCGGCGGTGTACTCAATGGCGCTACAGGTGGCAGCACCGGCGGCCTCGGTGGCCTGCTGGGCGATACGCTTGGCAATGTCGGCGGCGCCGTCGGCAACCTGCTCAATGGAAACCTCAACGGCACCATCGGCAATCTCGGCAGTGCCGTAGGCGGCCTGGTCGGCGGCACCCTCGGCGGTCTCGGCCTGACCAAGCCCTCGGCGATCCCGCCGACCAGCCCGAAGGCGCCGGCTCCGGCCGATCCGAACGCGGGCCTGATCATCGGCACCGGTGGCCTGGTCGGCAATGTCGGGCAGCTGATCGGCCCGACCACCACCAGCCTGTTCGGTGGCAACGGCTACCTGAGCAACGGCAACCTCAAGCTCAGCAACGCCAACGTGATGCAGACCTACTCGACGGTCAATGTGCTAGGCCTGCCGGTGGTCAACCTGTCGCCGGTCGGCAGCACCCTCAATGGCCTGGGCGGCGCCGTCACCGGCGGCAGCTCGCACCTGACCCTGATCGGCGGTGTCACCTCCGACAGCTACATCTACAACATCAACAACGGCAATCCGGGCGGCCTGCTCGGGCTGCTGCTGCCGAAGGATTCGCCGGCATGGGCGGCCAAGTGCCTGGATATCGTCCTCGCCGACATCTCCTGCTGGGCAGTCAATGCGGCGCAGGACTACCAGGTGCTGATGGGTGACGGCGCCTTTGCCAACGGTTCTAAGGAAGTGGTGATCGGCGCCAATGCCCGCCACGAACTGCCGAAGGTCGATGCCAACGTGGCCTTCCCGGGTGCAGGCACCAATGACCCGAGCAACCCGACCGGCGTGCCGACCGCGGACTACGCCGCACGCATGGGTCATTCGGTGATCGTCGGCGACAGCGCGGTGGGCACGGCCAACGGGCAGACCCTGCTCGGTGCCGAGGCGACCTCCAACCAGGCCAATTCGGTTGCACTGGGCTACCGTTCGGCCGCGCTGCGCGGTGCCCAGGCCAGCTACAGCGCCTATGGCCTCACTGCGCCGCAGGTCTCGGCCGGTGAAGTGTCGGTGGGTACCGCCGGTGGCGGCGAGCGCCAGATCACCAACGTGGCCGCCGGTAGTGTCAATACCGATGCGGTCAACGTGGCCCAGCTGAAGGGTGCCATCAGCCTGATCGATGATGTGGCGGCCGCTGCGGTGACCTACGATCTGGACGGTGCCGGTAATCCGAACTATCGCCGCGTCACGCTCGGTGCGGGCACCGGCACTACCACCATCGGCAACCTGGCCGGCGGTGCGGTCACCGCCGGCAGCCTGGAAGCGGTCAATGGCGGCCAGTTGGCGGCGACCAATGCGGCCATCGCCAGCTTCTTCGGCGGTCGCGCAGCCTTCGATCCGGCCAGCGGTGCCTTCACCGCACCACTGTTCGAGATCAGCACCATCTCCACCGGCGGTGCGATCGCCAAGGGTCTGTATGAGAACGCCACCGATGCCTTCGCCGCGGTCGATGGTTCGCTGGTCAATCTCAACACGCAGATCACCGACATCCGCAACGGTGGCACCAAGTATCTGCGGGTGAACTCGACCGGTACCGAGGCACTGGCCAGCGGCGCCGACTCGATCGCGGTCGGTACCAACGCCCGCGCCACCGCCGCCAACAGCATCGCGGTGGGTGCCGGCAGCCTGGCTGACCGTGCCAACAGCGTGTCCATCGGTGCCGCCGGTGCCGAGCGTCAGGTCACCAACCTGGCTGCGGGTACCGCCGCCACCGATGCGGTCAATGTCGGCCAGCTGCAGGCGTCGGAACAGGGGGCACTGCGCTATGACCTCAATGGCGATGGCAGCGTCAACTACGCCAGTGCCACGCTCGGCCAGACCGGCACGGCCACCACGCTGCGTAATCTCGGCCCGGGCCAGGTCAGTGCCACCAGCAGCGAGGCCATCAACGGTGCCCAGCTGTTTGCGGCCAACCAGGCCGTGGCAACCCACCTCGGTGGTGGCGCGGCGGTCAACGCCAGCGGCGTGCTGACCGCACCGACCTACTCGATCAACAACGTCGCCGCCAACGGCACCGTGACCAAGGGCAGCTACAACGACGTCGGTACTGCCTTCGATGCGGTCAGCAACTCGCTGGCCAACGTTGCCGACCAGACCGATGAGATCGACAAGCTGGCCGTGAAGTACGACGTCGATGGCAGTGGCAACGTGCTCAACAGCGTGACGCTGACGGGTACCGGCACCGGCGCGGTGAAGATCACCAACGTCGCCGCCGGCAGCATCCTGGCCGGCAGCAGTGATGCCATCACCGGCGACCAGCTGTTCAGCACGAACAGCACCATCGCCAACTACTTCGGTGGCACCACCGCGTACAACGGCACCACCAACGTGTGGACCGCGCCGAAGTTCAGCATCTCCAGCATCGCCACCGACGGCACCTTTACCAGCGGCGACTACAACAATGTCACCGCCGCCTTCACTGCGGTGGACGGCTCGCTGAAGGTCCTCAACCAACGCATCACCAACAACAGCGGTGGCAGTGCCTACCTGGCAGTGAACTCGACCGCAGCGCCTGCAACGGCTGCCGGTGCGGAAGCGGTGGCGGTCGGCCCGCAGGCCAGTGCGGCCGGTGCCAACAGCGTGGCGGTCGGCAACGGCGCCAGCGCCAGTGCCGGCAACAGCGTCGCCCTGGGTGCCGGGTCGGTGGCCAGCGTCGGTGCGCAGAGCGGCTACACCGGCGCCTATGGCCAGACCGGCGCCAGCAACTCGGCCGGTGAGGTTTCGGTCGGCAGCACCGGCAGCGAGCGCAAGATCACCCATGTCGCCGACGGTTCCGATACGTACGACGCAACCAATGTCGGCCAGCTGAAGAACGGCGTGAACTACGCCATCGACGAATCGAAGAAGTACACCGACCAGAAGATCCAGAACATCACCAACGTGGCCGGCAGCTTCCGCGCCAACAACACCAACAACCTGGCCGATCCGTCCGCCAGCGGTGCCAACTCGGCCGCAGGTGGCGCAGGCTCCACCGCCGCCGGTGCCAACTCGACCGCGCTGGGCAATGGCTCGCAGGCGCAGGCCGACAACTCGGTGGCGCTGGGTGCGGGTTCGGTGGCGAACCGGGCCAACACGGTCTCGGTCGGTGCCGCCGGTGCCGAACGCCAGGTGGTCAACGTGGCCGACGGTTCGCAGGCTACCGACGCGGTCAACGTACGCCAGCTGCAGGCCTCGCAGCAGGGTACGATCCGTTACGACACCACGGTGAACGGCGCGACCAACTACAACAGTGTCACGCTGGGCAGCACCAACAGCGGCCCGACCACGGTGCGTAACGTCGCCGCCGGCACCGCCGGTACCGACGCAGTCAACGTCGACCAGCTGAAGTCGGGCATGGCGCAGACCCTGGACTGGTCGAAGGCATACACCGACGAGCGCATGGGTGGCTTCGAGCGCGACCTGCGCAAGACCGACAACCGCGCCTCGGCCGGTATCGCCTCGGCTATGGCCACCGCAGCACTGCCGCAGCCCAGCGAAGCGGGCCGCAGCATGGCCTCGGTCGCCGCCGGCAGCTACAACGGCGAGTCGGGCGTGGCGGTTGGTATCTCCGGTGTCTCCGAAGGAGGGCGCTGGATCTACAAGTTCAGCGGCTCCACCAACAGCCGTGGCGAGGCCGGTGTGGCCGTCGGTGCAGGCATCCAGTGGTGATCCCCGCCGCCGGGCCGCACGCGCGGCCCGGCATCGCGGAAACGTCCAAAGGGGGAATGACATGAAACAGCATCGCATCGCCCGCACCGGCCAGACGGCCGCAGTGCTGGGCCTGGTCCTGGGAATGGGCCTGCTGGCCGCCTGCCGCAGCCATGCGCCGGCCGCCGAAGGTCCTGCCGAAACCACCGCCGTGCAGTTCCCGGAGGCCTCGAAGGCCTCGTTGAAGGAAGGCATCTATCCCGACGTCGCCGACCTGCGCCGTTTCGCGCCGGGCATGAGCAAGCGCCAGCTGTACACGCTGCTGGGCACGCCGCATTTCAACGAGGGCATGTGGGGCGTGCGCGAGTGGAACTACCTGTTCAACTTCCGCACTGCGCAGGGCGCGGAGTACTTCACCTGCCAGTTCCAGGTGCGATTCGACAGCAAGGGCATCGCCCAGGGTGGCTACTGGAAGCCTGAATCATGTGCGGCGGTGCTGGACCCGCCGCGGCCGCCGGCCCCGCCTGCACCGGCGCCGTTGCCGGAGCAGCCGTTGCGCCTGTCCGCCGATGCGCTGTTCGGTTTCGACAGCGCGGTGCTCAGTGCCGAAGGCCAGCAGGCCGTGCAGGGCGTACTGGCGCAGGTGCGCGAGGCCAGTCAGGTGCAGTCAATCCGGGTGACCGGGTATACCGACCGTATCGGCAATGCCAGCTACAACCAGGCCCTGTCGCAGCGACGTGCCGAGGCCGTGCGCAGCGCGCTTGTGCAGGGCGGCGTGGCTGCAGCCAGCATCAGTGCCGAAGGACGCGGCGCGGCCGAGCCGATCGTGCAGTGCGAGCAGCGCAACCGTCGCGAGCTGATCGCCTGCCTGGCGCCGAACCGGCGCGTGCAGATCGCCGGAATGGCCCAGCCGCGCTGAGAGTCCCGCACCGGGGCCACGCCCCGGTATCTCGAGTCCCCCCTGACCGCCGGCAGGACGTGGCCACGTCTCCCCCGTTGTCCACGCCTGCCGGCGGCTCAGGTTTTCCATGGTGCACGCGATGAACGCCCAATTCCTGCCTCTTTCCATGAAGACGGAAACCACACTGAGTGTGTACGGCCAGCTCGGCAATCATGCGGTGGTGCGCATTCCGGGGCGGCGCCTGCCGGGGTTGATCCTGCAGGCCGATACCGTGGCCGGCTTCCTCGCCCAGCTGCAGGAAGCCCAGGCCTGCCTGCGCAGTGGGCGCGCACAGCGCACCGACGCCGAGCTGGACATGCTGATCGACGTGCTGCAGCAGTGGTATGCGCTGATTGAATCGCGCCTGGCGGACGCCGGCGAGGCGCTGTAGTAGAAAAAGGGGACGGAGGGGATTAAGTCGTTCTTGCCCCGGCTGTGCCGGAAACGACTTAATCCCCTCCGTCCCCTTTTTTGTATCAGGCGCGGGCGCGGACCAGCCAACAGGCGGCATCGACGCGCACACGGTCGCCTTCGATGAAGGGCGCGAACGCGGCCAGCGCCTTGTTTCGAAGTGCGTCGGCGCGGTCTTCGGGCAGATTGCGCAGCGCCAAGCCCAACGGGCCCAGCTGGCCGACATAGGTCGGCAGTTCATCGCGGGCAATCGAGCACGGCAGGTCTACCGCGACCAACTCCACATCCTTCCAGCCGGCGGCCTGCAACAGACGCTGCACGCGCTGGCCATCGGCAAAGGCGAACTGGCCGGGTGCTCCTGGCACCCGCGGCGGAAGCTCAAGTGCATCGCCGATCGCGCGTTCGGCCGTGGTCATGAACGGGTTCTCGTCGGCACTGCGCCAGGCGATGAAACGCAGCCCAGCGCCTGGCGTTGCAGCACGATGCAGGTTGGCGAAGGCGGCCTCGGTATCTTCGAAGAACATCACACCCAGCCGCGACTGGATCCAGTCGAAGTGTGCGGACGGAAGCGGATGCCGCTGCGCATCGGCCACGATGAAGTCCGCGTCCAGTCCTGCCGCCTCGGCGCGCTGACGGGCCAGTGCCAGCATCGGCGCGGAGATGTCCAGGCCGGTGCTGTGTGTCGCCGGGCGAGCGGCGGCTGATGCCAGCAGGCTGGCGCCGGTGCCACAGCCGATATCGAGCAGTTGCGTGACGGTTTGCGGAAGCTCGGCCACCAGCAGGTCGGCCATGGGCTGGAACAGGCCATCGAGGATGGCCTGCTGGGCGACCCAGATCTGGCCGCCAGGGCCATTCCAGAGCGCATTCTGATCAACGGGGGATGTACTGGCCATGACCTTGTCCTGCCGGGAAGTTGCCCATAGGTTGATGCTTGAAGGCGACTTGAGGTCAAGCCCATGCGTGAACTGGATATCGGCGAGGTGGTGAAGCGCAGTGGCGTGCCGGCCTCGACCCTGCGTTACTACGAGCAGCTCGGGTTGTTGCAGTCGCTGGGCCGTCGCGGCCTGCGCCGGCAGTACGACGATCAGGTGCTTGAGCGCCTGGCGTTGATCGGCCTTGGCCAGTCGGCCGGGTTGTCGCTGCAGCAGATCGGGTTGTCGCTGCCGCCTCAGCGCGGATGCATTACGCTGGATCGCGAAGCCCTGTTGGCACAGGCCGATGTGCTGCAGCAGCAGATCTCCCAGCTGCAGCGGGTGCGCCGTCATCTACAGCGCGCGGCGGCCTGCCCGGAAGCACAGGACGCGCGCCAGTGCGGTTCGTTCCGCAAGTTGTTGAGGGCCCAGCAGCGCCTGGCGGGTGGGTGAGAGAAGCGCATCCACGCCATGCGTGGATGAATCAATCGCGGGTACTGACTTCCCAGGTGGCATGCAGCACGCCCGGCACGTGCTCCATCCGCGCCAGCACAACGTCCAGCTCATCGGCACTGACGGCGGTACTGACCAGCACCGCGATCACATCGGTGGGCGCGTCGGCATGCTCGACCACCTGCACATCACCGACCGGATACTGCGCTGCTTCCAGCGCATCGACCAGGCGCTCGCGCACGCGCGGCACGGCTTCGGCATCCACACTCAGGCGCACCTCGTAGGTGGCCTCGGTGGCCGTCTCGTTGATCGGGATGCGGTTGATCGCATTCACCAGCGGCCGCAGCAGGGTGTTGCCGGCGATGATCAAGACCGTCAGCAGCACGCCTTCGGCCAACATGTCCGCGCCGGTGCAGCTACCGACCGCCGCCGAGCACCACAACGTGGCGGCGGTGTTCAGCCCGCGCACGTTCATGCCTTCCTTCATGATCACGCCGGCGCCGAGGAAGCCGACCCCGGAGACCACGTAGGAGATCACCCGCACCGCCTCGGCACTGCCGGCGATGCGCATGCCCAGGTCGACGAAGGCGGCGGCGCCGACCGCCACCAGCACGTTGGTGCGCAGACCGGCGGTGCGTTGCCGGTACTGGCGCTCGGCGCCGATCAGCGTGCCGAGCACGAAGGCGGCCAGCAGGCTGACCACGGTGTCGGCGAAGGGGCCGGCCTGGAAGGTTTCAATGAAGCGCATGGTCGGAGTCTACCCGGTCGAAGTGACAGTAGATCCACGCCATGCGTGGATTTCCAGCGGTCCAGAAACGACTTAATCCCCTCCGTCCCCTTTTCGCGGGTCAGTCGGTGTCCTCGACGCGCTCGCCCATCAGTTCGCGCTGGCGCTTGTCCAGTTCCTCGGCGTAGCGCTTGCGTACGAAGGCTTCGGAGACCACGCCGAGCACCTGGCCGTCGGCGGCGACCACGGCCAGTTCGTCGGCCTGGGTGTGGTCGAAGCGCTGCATCACGGTGACCACGTCCGCGCTTGGCAGCAGTGACACGTCGCGGTTTTCCGCCAGTTCGCCGATCGTGGTTTCGGGCTTCACGCCGTCGCCGTACACGCGCGGAATCTGCACGATCCCGGCGTAATGGCCTTCGCTGTCGATCAGGATCACGCGGCTGCCCGAGCCCAGCGGGAAGCGCTGGCGGAAGGCGGCGGCATCGAGGTCGGCCGGCGCGGTGGCCACGCCCTTGCGCATCAACCGGCCGGCGTTGAGGTTCTGCACCCAGCCCACGTCGCGGGCGCTCTTGATGGTCTCGCCGCGCAGGTGCATGCGCCAGGTCGAGAAGGAATAGCCGAACCACTGCCGCACGAGCGTGCTGGAGACCAGCACCGCGCTCATCACCACGCTGGTCAACAGGAAGTCGTGCGTGCCTTCCAGCACGAGCATGGCCATGGTCATCGGTGCGCCGACCACGGCGGCGGCCAGCGCGGCCATGCCGGCCAGTGCGGCCGAAGTTGCATCAATCACCGGCACGCCGGTGGCCATCGCCAGCAGGCCGGCGAACAGGGCACCGACCAGGGTGCCCATGAACAACGAGGCGAAGAACAGGCCACCGCGGAAGCCGAAGCCCAGCGAGATGCCGGAGGCCAGGCACTTCAGGGTCAGCAGGCCGCCGATCCAGATCAGTGGCAGGTGCGTGGTCAGGTCCAGGTGCAGCGCGCCATGGCCGGACGACAGCACCTGCGGGCTGGCCAGTGCCAGCGGAATCAGCAGCAGGCCGCCCACCACCGGCCGGCCCCACAGTGGCAACGGGCTGCGCTTGACCGTGCCTTCGATCGAGGCGATCAACCGCATCACCGCGATGCCGACCATCGCGCAGCAGCACCCCAGCAGACCGTAGATGGCGTAGTCGGCGGCGCGGACATCAATCGTCGAGGCCGCCGGCAGCAGGTAGGCCTCGATGCCGGCCTGGTCGGCCACGAACGCGCCGGCCAGTGCGGCGACCGCGACCGGGGCGAGTGCGGCCGGGGTATAGGCGCCGATGACGATCTCGAAGGCGTAGAACGCACCGGCCAAGGGTGCACCGAAGGCGGCGGCGATGGCGCCGGCGGCACCGGCGCCGACCAGGATGCGCACATCGTTGCGGCGCAGGCGCATCACTCGGCCCAGCTGCGAGCCGCTGCCGGCACCCATCTGGGTATAGGAGGCCTCCAGGCCGACCGAAGCACCGCAGCCATTGGAAACCAGTGTCTGGGTCAGCACGATCAGGTTGTCGCGCATCGACATGCGCCCGCCATGCAGGGCGTTGGCTTCCACCGCATCCAGCAGGGGTCGCTTGAGACGGGTCGCAGCCAGGCTGACCAGCCCGACCAGCAGGCCACCGAGCGGCAGCACCAGCAGCGCGGTCCAGGTCAGCGAGGGCAGGGAGCTCAGGCGCATGCCGTCGTCCAGCCCGTACAGGGTGCCCTGCAGCCAGCGTGCGATGCCGGACTGCAGCAGGGTCAGGTAGCCGGCGATCAGGCCGACCAGCAGGGCAAGCGCAATGAACCACAAGTCACTGCCGCGCAGCCGCAGGCGCAGGCCCTGGAAGGCCGCATGCAGGCGCGATGGCGAAACAGGCAGTGACATGGTGGCGGCATGATACGCCGCCACCGTGATCGCCGCCGTCACTGCATCGGGCGGTTACTGCGTCAGAAGCGGTAGCGGCCCTGCACGTAGAAGGTGCGCGGCGCAGCCACCATGCGGCCGGCGTTGCCATCGACGTTGCGGGTATACCAGCGCTTGTCGGCCAGGTTGTTCACGCCCAGCGCGATCTCGCTGTCACCCAGTCCCGGCACCTGCCAGGCCACCTGCGCGTTCCACAGGCGCACGCCCGGCACGCGGCCCACGCGCGCATCGGCGCTCTCGGCCCAGGTGTTGGCCGCATCGGAGAACTGGCCGCTCTGGTGGGTGCTGGAGACATTGAAGGTCCAGCCGGCCAGTGCATAGCGTGCGCCGACGCTGTCGGTGTCGCGCGAGTAGAACGGCACGTCCAGGCCACGGTTGTCACCGGACTGCTGGATCGCCTTGGTCCAGGTGTAGTTGGCGTACAGCTCCAGCCCGGCCAGCGCACTGCCCTCGGCGAAGCGGTACTCCAGCGCGCTTTCCACGCCCTTGTGGTCGGTGGCACCGATGTTCTGGAAGGTCGGCGGGGTGATGCCCGGCACCTGCAGGATCTGGTTGTCGAAGCGCATCTTGAACACGGTCACTTCCGCGCGCAGTGCACCGTCCTGCCAGCGCGCACCGAGTTCGGTGGTCTTGGCGATTTCCGGATTCAGCGGGTTGCTGGCGGTCTGTGAGTTCAGCTGGATGTTCTGCACCGGCCCGAACGAGGTGGTGTAGTTGCCGAACACGGTCAGCTGCGGGGTCAGCAGATAGGCGACGTTGAGCGAGGGCAGGGCCTTGTCGTTGCGGCTGCTGAAGGTCGCCGCGCCCCCGGCCTGGCGGCGGTCCATGTCGATCCACTCCATGCGCACGCCCGGGGTGATCCGCCACTGGCCGATCGCGATGCGGTCGTCAATGTAGAAGGCATGTGCGTCGGTGGCGTTGTCGAAGCGGTTGGTGGCGCTGGCCACGCCGGTACGGCGGGTGACGGTGTAGCTGCGGTCGTTGCCGCGCTCGCGCAGGAAGCGGTAGCCGGCGGTGATGTCATGCACCGTGCTGCCCCAGTGCAGGCGCTGGGTATAGCGCGGCTCGATGCCCAGCACGCGGTAATCGCGCGGCTGCACGGTCAGCTGGGTATTGGCCGCGTTGATCAGCGAGCTGGCACGGCTGCTCTCGTTGTAATAGGCCAGCACCTCGAACTCGCTGTTGTCCGACAGCGTGTTGGTGTAGCCCAGGTCGATGCCGGTGCGGTGGCCCTTCCAGAAATCGGTGGGGCGGGTGTTCTGGAACGGGTCGGCCTCGTACTGGGCGCGGGTCAGGCCGCCCGGGGTCAGCGAGCGTACATCGTAGTAGGAGAGCTTGGCGCGCAGTTCCTGCTGCTCGTCGATGGCGTAGGCGAACTTCAGCGCGAGGTCGTTGAAACGGTCATCGCTGCCCTGGCGCCAGCCGCGGCCGTCCTGGCCGGAGTACAGCAGGGCGGCGCCCAGGCCGTTGTCGCCGGTGCCGCCGAGGAAGGCGTTGTACTGGGTGCTGTCACCGCCGCCATGGTCGTAGGCGGTGTAGCGCACGCCCGCTTCGCCGTGCAGGCCGGCCCCGGTGGGAATGGCACGGGTGCTGAAGTTGATGATGCCGCCCACGTTCTGCGGGCCGTAGCGCACCGCGCCGCCGCCGCGCACCACGTCGATCGATTCGATGTTGGACAGGCTGGTCGGCGCGAACGACAGCTGCGGCTGGCCATACGGCGCCACCGCCAGCGGTACACCATCCAGCAGTACAGTCGAGCGCGGCGAGTAGCGCCCAGTCAGGCCACGCACGCCGATGTTCAGCGAGACCGAACTGCCGGCTGTGCCGGAGTTGTCGGTGACCTGCACGCCGGGGATGCGGCGCATGGCATCGCCGATGCTGGCCGCGCCGCTGGCCTCGATGCGCTGGCGGTCAACCACGGTGCGCGCGCCGGCAAAACGCTTGACGCTGTCATGCAGGCCGGTGCCCAGCCAGCTGCCGGAGACCTGGATGCTGTCCAGCGTGGTGGCACCGTCCTGGGCGAAGGTGTTGGCGGCCGGAAGCAGGCACAGGGCGAGGGCGGCGGCCAGCGGCAGGCGGGCCGTTTGCGGGGCGTGGATGGGCATCGATGCAGGTCGTGGAAGGGCGTAAATGAGAATTATTGCTGATTCCATTCGCCAATGGAATGCGCCTCCGGTTCATGCTGATGGGCCGGTGGTAAAGTGGGTGATTGCTTCCTGACTCGCTGAGATCTGCCATGTCCCAAGCCGCTTTCTACCCCGTCGGAACCCCTGGCCAGCCGTGGGGAGCGGCGGAACGGGAGGCGTGGCGTGGCCGCCAGCAGCGCCTGCGTCGCTACGACGAGGAGGTGCTGCCGCGCATCGAGGCACTGGCTTCGCGCTTCGACAAGGTGGCCTATGGCCAGCTCGACTACGCCGGCGAGACCTACACCCTGTTCGCCCTGCGCAGCCGCGACTGGAACCCGGCGCTGCCGGCCGCGCTGGTCACCGGTGGCGTGCACGGCTACGAGACCAGCGGCGTGATGGGCGCGCTGGAGTTTCTCGAAAAGCACGCCGCCGATTACGCCGGCAAGGCCAACCTGCTGGTGGCACCGTGCGTGAATCCGTGGGGCTTCGAGCGCATCAATCGCTGGAACTTCGATGCGATCGACCCGAACCGCAACTTCCGCGCCGATGGCCCGGCCCGCGAGTCGACCGCGCTGATCGAACTGGTCGCACCGATCAAGGGCCAGTTCGTGCTGCACATCGACCTGCACGAAACCACCGACAGCGACGAGAGCGAGTTCCGCCCGGCGCTGGCGGCGCGTGATGGCAAGCCGTTCGAGCCGGGCCTGATTCCGGATGGCTTCTATCTGGTGGACGACAGCGAGGCCCCGCAGGCGGCGTTCCAGCAGGCGGTGATCGCTGCGGTGGAGAAGGTCACCCACATCGCGCCGGCCGACGACAAGGGCGAGATCATCGGTTCGCCGGTGGTGGCCCATGGCGTGATCGAGTACCCGCTGGTGAAGCTGGGCCTGTGCGCCGGCATTACGGGTGCGAAGTACACCACCACCACCGAGGTCTACCCGGACAGCCCGCGTGCGACCCCGCAGCAGTGCAACGACGCGCAGGTGGCCGCAGTGTGCTCGGCGCTGGATTACGCGCTGGCGCACCCCTGATCGGTAGTGCCGGCCGCTGGCCGGCAACTGAAAAAGGGGACGGAGGGGATTAAGTCGTTTGTGGCACAAACGACTTAATCCCCTCCGTCCCCTTTTCACCCCAGCGCGTCGGCCCACCAGAGTGCGGCTGGGCCTGGCGGCGTGTCGCGGCGCCACAGCAGGTCGCTGTGGATGCGCCGTGGCCAGCCGGGCAGTACCAGTTCCACCAGCCGCCCGCGGTCGTAGCGCTGTACCAGTGCGCGCGGCAGTTCGGCCCAGCCGAGGCCGTCCTCGGCCATTTCCATCACCATCAGGTAGTCGGTGGCGGTCCAGGCCAGGCCGGTGACCACGCGGGATTGATCGACTTCCGCGCTCAAGCGCACCTGTCTATGCCGCGCCAGCTGTGCGGCGGCGCGACGGCCAGCGCTGGCCAGCGGATGCTCGCGCGCCACATACACCGACAGCTCGCTGTGGTGCGCCAGCGGACGTGCCACCAGTCCGTCCGGATAGTGCTCCTGCCGTGGCAGCAGGCCCAGCGCGGCGCGTCCGTTGCTCACCAGTTCAAGCACGTCCTCGCCCTCGGCATCCAGCCATTCCAGCTCGATCTCCGGGAACGCCTCGGCAAAGCGCTGCAACACGCGCTGCTCCGGGTCGAGCTGATAGACGTCGGAGAAGGCCACGGTCAGCCGCGCTTCGACCGGGGCGGCCAGCCGCACGCTCAACTGCTGCAGGCGGGTATCGGCGGCGAGGATTTCCTGGGCATGACCGAGCACCTGGCGCCCGGCCTCGGTCAGCTGCGGGTAGCGCCCGCTGCGGTCGAACAGGCTCACGCCCAGGTCGGCTTCCAGGTGGGCGATGGCGGTGCTGACCGTCGATTGGGTCTTGCGCAGGCGTCGCGCCGCCGCCGAGAACGAGCCCAGCGCCGCGGCTTCCACGAAGGCCTGCAGGGATTCAGGGGAGTAGGGCACTGATCCATCGCTCCTGTCGATGGAATCCATTTTGATACCACCGTAAAAGGCGATGATACTGGCTTCCGTCGCCCCCGTCTGCGGGGCGTTCCGGACCCTCCACGCTCGGCGTGGATCCATTGATGAGGCGGCGTGGTCCCCGCCCTGCAAGGAGCTTCACATGTCCCGTACTGTTCCCGCCCGTGGCGCGCTGGTCGCCTGGGCCTGCCTGACCGTGGCGATCGTCGCCGAAGTGGTCGGCACCTCGTTCATGGCCCATGCCGCTCGCGATGGTGGCTGGACCGGCTACCTGATCATGGCCGGCGCGCTGGCGCTGTCCTACTTCTTCCTGGCGCAGTCGGTGCGCCGTATCGCCGTTGGTGTGGCCTATGCGGTCTGGGAAGGCCTCGGCCTGACCCTGCTGACCGTGGTCGGCCTCACCGTCTTTGGTGAAAGCCTGTCGCTGCAGCAGCTGGCCGGCCTGGTGCTGGCGGTGGTCGGCATCGTCTGCGTCACCCTCGGGGAGGCGCACTGATGAATACCCTCGCTCTGTTTTTCGTGATCTGTTCTGCGCTGATCGACGTCGCCGCCAACATGATGGTGGCCAAGTCGGAAGGCTTCCGCCGCTGGCGCTGGGGCGTCGCCGCGATCGTCATGGTCTGGATCGCCTTCGCCCTGCTGGGACAGGCCGTGCGTTACATGGACCTGGCCACCGCCTATGCGATGTGGGGTGCGATCGGCGTGATCGGTACCGCCACCTGCGGCCGCCTGTTGTTCGGCAACCGCCTGCGTCCGATCGGCTGGGTCGGCATTGCGCTGGTCACTGTTGCAGTGCTGCTGCTGAGTACCGCGAAGTGATGCATCGTTGCGCCAACAAAGGTTGGCGCCTACTAGAACCATGGTTGGTACCTGCCAGCGCGTGAGCTGCCGCAGGCAAGCGCCCCGGGGAGGATATCTCCGGGGCGTTGCTGTTTCTGAAGCACTCAGAAGCGTGCGGTGAAGTTCAGCCGCGTGGTGCGCCCCGGGCCCGGCATCAGGCTCATCGCCAGCGTGTCCATGTAGTAGGTGTTGCGCAGGTTGCTGACCACCAGCTCCACTTCGCTGCGCGGCGTGAACTGCCAGCGCGCATAGAAGTCATAAATCGCGGTCGGCAGGTAGATGTTCTGCAGGCCGGTCGAGCCGGTGGTGTTCCAGGGCTTGTCCAGTTCGTGGGTGGGGCCGCTGTTGTAGATGCGGCGGATGCCAGTATCCAGCCGTTTGTCGAACAGGCGGAAGCCCAGCGTGCTGTGGATCGAGTACTTCGGCGGGTTCTGTGCGTTGACGAACGAGGTGCCGAAGCCGCCGTCCACGCAGTCCGGGGTAG
This sequence comes from Stenotrophomonas sp. SMYL20, assembly GCF_036320045.1. NCBI lineage: Bacteria > Pseudomonadati > Pseudomonadota > Gammaproteobacteria > Lysobacterales > Lysobacteraceae > Stenotrophomonas > Stenotrophomonas sp. SMYL20. The sequence continues at coordinate 43,132 of NZ_JAWIRT010000023.1, forward strand.
TGTCCAGTTTGCTCCACTTCGCATACGGGTCTTCGCGCAGGCGCTTGGCGGTGGCCGCATCGCAGGTGCGCGCGCGCTGGTAGTAGCTGGCCGACAGGTCGAGGTAGGCGATGCCGGCGTCATAACCGGACTGCAGCTCGTAACCGGACACGGTGTAGTTGTCGACGTTGTCGACGTAGAACGCCCAGTTGCTGGAATCGAAGCGGCGGGTAATGGCATTGTCGATATCGTTCTTGAACCACGCCACCTTGAACGCCAGGCGGTCACCGTTGCGCCACAGGTCCTGCTTGAGCAGGCTGAAGCCGATGTCCCACGAGCGGTTCTTCTCCGGCTTCAGGTCGGCCACCGGTGCCGAGGTGCTGTTGCCCAGCGTCGACTCGAACAGGCTGGGCATCTTCCAGCCTTGCGCGTACTTCACGTAGAAGAACATGTCCTGGTCGAGGTTGAAGCGTGCTTCGGCATAGGGCGCGAAGCCGTGGCCGGAACGGCGGATCGCCGGCTTGTAGCCCCAGGCGGAGGGAATCTGCTTGGTATAGAAACCGTTGGCGCCGCGCGGATCAGGAATGAAGCCGTCGAAATCGTAGGCCTGGCCCAGCGTGCTGTCGCCATAGGGCGTAGCGCGCAGCGAGTCATAGGTGTAATTGCCCTGGGCATCCGGGTACCACTCCTTGTACCAGCCGGGCAGCAGCTGGCCGCCCTTGCTCAGGCGCGCGAAGGTGTAGCGCAGGTCGCGCGATTCACTGACGAAGGCCACGCGGTTGCGGTCGCGGGTGCGGTAGTCGGTGAAGCGGCCGCCCGCGGTCAGCGACAGCCAGTCCCACGGCTGCCATTGCAGCGAGGCAACGACGCTGGCCTCGCGGCGCGTGCCCGAGCGCAGGTAGCGGTTGTTGTTGAAATCCACCGGCAGCACCGGTGAGTTGGGCGCGGTGTCCTCGTGCTGGAAGGACGCGCCATAGCGCAACGTCCAGTCGCCCAGAGCATTGCTGAAGCGCGTGGTGTTGCTGCTGTCCACGCCCCAGCGCTGGGTCTTCACGTCCGACTGCAGTCCCGGGCCGTAGGTTTCGCCCAGCGTGTCCGGCATCTGGTCGTTGGGCACGTCCTTGAACAGCGGCGTGTTGGCGATGTTGCTGTTGAACATGCGGCTGGTGGCGGTGGTGAACCACAGCGTGCTGCTCAGGTCCAGCCACGGATGTGCCTCGGGCCGGTAGCGGTGGCGCAGCGAGGTGGCGTTGACCCGCATTTTTCCCGGCTCGAACTGGAACATGGTGTTGGCCTTGTCCACGTAGGTCACCCATTCATTGGACTCACCCACGCGTCCGATCGCCGACGGCATGATCTCGCCGAAGCTGGAGTTGAAGTAGCGGTGGCTCAGCTCCAACCGCTGGTCCGGGTTGGGCGTCCAGGTGAATTTCAGCAATGCCGATTCGTTGTCGGTATGCGTGTTGAGCACCTCATCGCCCGGATGGAAGAGCTTGGATACGGCCTGGCTGGACATGCCGGTACCGCCGCTGGACAGGTGCTGGTTGTCGTAGCGATGCGCGCCGTTGCTGCCGGCGAAGAAGTTGCCCTGGCGGCGCCGCGCATAGGCCGCGACCAGCTGCCAGTCTTCGCCACGCTGGGCGAAGGCCACGCTGCCATTCCAGTCGCGCGGGTCGCGCAGGCTGTTGCGGTTGTCGCTGCCGCGCGCGATCTGCTTGAAGGTGCGGGTGCGGTCGATGCTGTTGTCGGCCACGCCGCCGCGCACGCGCAGGCCCCAGGTCTGGCCATCGTCGAGGATGTCATCGACCTTCAGCGTCTCCATGTAGACCACGCCGCCGATCGCGCTGGCGGCGTTGGCGGCCAGGCTCGGCCCCTTCTCGATGCTGATCGCGCTGATCAGGTCCGGGTCGAGATAACTGCGCTGCTGCACGCCGGCATAACCGCGGTACACGTCGATGGCCTGCTGGCCGCCGTCGATGATCACCGGCACCCGGTTCTGGCCCTGCAGGCCGCGGATGTTGACGTCCAGCGCACCGCCGTTGCGAACGTCAGCGGTGTGCACGCCCACTGCACCGGCCAGCACGTCGCCGATCGACTGGCCGCGGAAGCGTTCCAGTTGCTGATGGTCCAGGTGCACGCGCGAGCCGCTGTCACGGTAGACCGCATCGGCATCGGCAAGCCCCCACGGTGAAGCGCCTTCGCCGGCCTGGCCAGCCACGCGCAGGGTGCCGATCTGGCGTACCCCGGCTTCAGCGGTAGGTGCCGCCTGCAGCACCACGCCGCTGGCATCACGCTGGAAGGCCAGGCCGGTGCCGGCCAGCAGCTGCGCCAATGCGGCGTCAGTACCGAGCGTGGCCTGCACACCGCTGCTGTGGCGGCCGCGGGTCAGACGCGCATCGGCAGCGATGGACAGGCCCGACTGCTGGCCGAACGCGGTCAGGGCCTGGTCGAGCGGGCCAGCCGGGATCTGCCAGCGAATGGCGGCCGCAGTGTCCTGTGCATGGGCGGCGGCCGGCAGCAGGCACGGGGAGGCCATGGCCAGGCACAGCGCGATGGCCAGGGGACGAGGGGAGGGGCAGGGCAGTTTCATGGGGGCGGCAACATCCGCAATGGGTTCCCTTGTAGTGCCCGGTGAGCGCACAGAAAGGGAACCGCGATTTCAAAGCGGACGCACGACGGTCCACCACGGCCAGCGCTGCTCGACACGGATCGGCAGGGCGCGGGCCAGCAGATGCAGCGCCTGGGTGCTGTCCAGGCGTGGCAGTACTGCCGTGACCTTCAATGCGGCGAGCGCCGGATCACAACCCAGATAGCCCTGATGGTGGCGGGCCAGCTCATCGATGACGCGGACCAAAGGCGTGTCCTGTACCTGCAGGCGTCCGTCCTGCCAGTCACCGCGCAGAGGATCGGCAGCGACCGTTGTGAGCCCGCCCATCGGGCCGATCCGCACCGCGCCTCCGGCAGCCACATCTAGCGCCACACCGAACATCGGCAGGCAGCGCACCACGCCCTCGAGCACATCCAGGCGGCTGCCCTGCGCCTCACGACCGACCGCGAAGCGGGTGCCCATTGGCCGCAGGCGTGCGCCCGGCACATACACGGTCAGGGGCAGGCCGGTGAATGCAGGATGGTGGCCGGTCTGCAGCAGCAGCTCGCCACGCAGCAGATGCAGGGCGCGGCGGCCGCTGCCGATGTCGATGGTGACTTCGCTGTCGGCGTTGAGCCACAACTGGCTGCCATCAATCAGCCTCCAGTGCCCGGTGCGCCCGGCAACGGTGCGCTGCGTCTGCAGGCCGCGTTGCGCCTGCAGGCCATGCAGGCCCAGCAGTGAAACCGCGCCGATGCCAAGTGCACCACCGAGGCTGCGCAGAGCCTGCCGGCGACGACGGCCTGCGGCATCCAGTGCGGTGGCGGCGGCCGGCGCCGACAGGGGCGCAAAGGACTGCCAGACCGACTCGACCCGACGCCACGCATCGGCGTGGCCGGCATCAGCCTGCAGCCATGCGCGCCAGCGGTACTGCTCGTCATCAGTCCAGCCCTGCTCGCGCAGCGCGAACCACTCTGCGGCTTGCTCCAGTGCCGGGCTGGCCAGCGCGGCGCTCATGCCGTTGCGTCGCCGGACAGGCGCAGGCAATGCAGCATCGCCTGCGCCATGTATTTCTTGACCATGCGCTCGGACACGCCCAGTTGTTGGCCGATCTCCGCATAGCCCAGGCCGGACAGCCGGGCCAGCAGGAACGCACGCCGCGGGCGTTCGGCCAGGCCGGCCAGCATGTCGGCGATGGCGTGCAGCAGTTGCAGTGCCTGCGTGCGTTCTTCCGCCGATGGATGCACCGGCTCCGGTTGGGCGGCCAAGGCCGTCAGGTAGGCGCGCTCCAGGTCCGCGCGCTGCCAGTGGTTGACCAGCAGGGCGTGCGCGATAGTGCTTAGATAAGCACGTGGCAGGCGCAGTTCGGAGGGATCGACGCGTCGGCTGAGCAGGCGCACGAAGGTGTCCTGGGTCAGGTCGGCGGCGCAGTCGGCGTTGTGGGTGCGGCGGCGCAGCCAGCCCAGCAGCCAGCCATGGTGTTCGCGGTAGAACCCCGCCAGCGCGGTGCTGGAGGCGGCGGGCACGGCCATCGGCATCGATCATTAATGAGAATGATTCCCATTATAGTGTGATCGGGAGGTGTACGACAAACCCTGTGCAGGGGGGCAACGGCCAGGGCGTTTGCGATGACCGCCGGGCTCGCCGACACTGCGGTCTTTCCGCAGGGAGTGCCCGCATGTTCAGCCACATCACCGTTGGAACCAACGACATGGACGTCGCGCATCGCTTCTACGATGCCCTGTTCACCGCATTGGGCGCCCGTCCCGGTGTCTTCGATGACAAGGGGCGCCTGGTGTATTTCAAGGACGGCCGCATGTTCATCGTCACCGCACCGATCGATGGTGAGCCGGCCTGCCATGCCAATGGCGGCACCATCGGCTTCACCCTGGACAGTGCCGATGCCGTGCGTGGCTGGCAGGACGCAGGCGTAAGCCACGGTGGCACCGCCATCGAAGACCCGGCCGGCATCCGCAACATGGCCGGGCGGCAGCTGTTCCTGGCCTACCTGCGCGACCCGGATGGCAACAAGCTGTGCGCGGTGCATGTGATGTCGTGATTGGACAGTACGCGCGTGGCCGCGATGCACGCGGTCCGCGCGCGGCTGCGCTCGCAGGCGGTCCGCGCGCGGCTGCGCTCGCAGGCGGTCCGCGCGCGGCTGCGCTCGCAGGCACGCTTCGGCGCGCGCGTGATAACACGGAATGGTGGGCCGGGCCTGTGACCGCAGGCCGCAACTTCATGCTCTGTCCACTGCGGTTCAGCCAGAATCGGTCGGCTAACCCTTTGATCTACCGGAGAACGCCGCCCCATGGAAGTACTGGAGCCGCAACAATCCCCGGTGCGCACCCTTCGACCTGTGTTCGCCTTCGCGGCGATCGTTGTCGTGGCGTTCGCGCTGTTTGTCAGCCTGTTCCCGCTCGGTGCGGGCCGCCTTCTGGTCAAGGCGCAGGACTGGGCCGCACTCAATGTCGGCTGGTACTACCTGCTGGCGATGACCCTCTACCTGGTGTTCGTGGTCGGCGTGGCGCTGTCCAAGTACGGTGGCATCAAGCTCGGTGCCGACCATGACGAGCCGGAGTTCAGCTATCTCTCCTGGGCCGGCATGCTGTTCGCCGCCGGCATCAGCATCACCCTGTTCTTCTTCTGCGTCTCCGAACCGCTGACCCATTACCTGCAGCCGCCACAGGGCGATCCGGCGGCCGGTGAGGCCGGCGCGCGCCAGGCCATGCAGCTGCTGTTCCTGCACTGGGGCCTGCACGGTTGGGGCGTGTTCGCGCTGGCGGCGATGGCGATGGCCTACTTCGCCTACCGCCACAACCTGCCGCTGGCGCTGCGTTCGGCGCTGTACCCGCTGATCGGCAAGCGCATCAATGGCCCGATCGGCTACACCGTGGACGCGCTGGGCATTGTCGCCACCGTGTTCGGCATCGGCGCCGACATGGGCTTCGGCGTGCTGCACCTCAACGCTGGCCTGTCGCACCTGTTCAACATCCCGCACTCCAACCTGGTGCAGATCATCCTGGTGGTCAGCATGATGGGCGCGGCGGTGGCCGTGGCCGTTTCAGGCGTGGAGAAGGGCGTGCGCTGGATGGCCAACATCAACATGCTGCTGGCGATCGCGCTGGTGCTGTTCATGCTGTGCGCCGGCCCCACCCAGTATCTGCTCAGCACGCTGATGCAGAACCTGGGCGACTACCTCGGCAGCGTGGTCGGCAAGAGTTTCGATGTGTACGCCTATGGCGGCCGACCGGAATGGCTGGGCGGCTGGACGGTGTTCTACTGGGCCTGGTGGATCGGCTGGGCGCCGTTCGTCGGCCTGTTCATCGCCCGCATCTCGCGTGGCCGCACCATCCGCGAATTCGTGTTCGGCGTGCTGCTGATCCCGCTCGGCTTCACCCTGGCGTGGCTGTCGATCTTCGGCAACAGTGCACTGGACCAGGTGCTGCACCATGGCCAGCAGCAACTGGCGCAACTGGCGGTAGATGATCCACCCACCGTGCTGTATGCCCTGCTGGATGGGTATCCGTGGAGCAAGGCGGTGATCGCGGTGACGGTGTTCGTCAGTTTCATTTTCTTCGTGACATCGGCAGACTCCGGCGCGGTGGTGCTGTCCACGTTGTCCTCGCATGGCGGGGCGCCGGAGGATGATGGTCCGCGTTGGCTGCGCGTGTTCTGGGGCACGGTGATCGCGGTGCTGACCGCCGGGTTGCTGCTGGCCGGCAGCATCGATGCGCTGAAATCGGCGGTGGTGCTGGCGTCGCTGCCGTTCTCGGCGGTGTTGTTGCTGATGATGTGGGGCCTGACTCGCGCCTTCAGTGACGAATCGCACCGCAAGCGCGCGCTGCAGTACCGTCCCTCGCCGCTGATCGGTGACGACCGCCACCACCAGGGCTGGCGCCAGCGCCTGAGCCAGGCCATGCACTTCCCGGTGCGCGACCAGGTCTACCGCTTCATGGACGACACCGTGAAGCCAGCGATGGAGGCGGTGGCCGAGCAGCTGCGCGGGCAGGGCTGGGATGTGGCCACGCGGTTCGAGGCCGGCGACATGGAATTGACGGTGAATCACGGCGAGCAGCAGGACTTCCTGTACCGGGTGATCCTGAGTGGCTACCTGACGCCGTCGTTCGCCGCGCAGCAGCTGCGCAACCAGCGCTACTACCGCGCTGAAGTGCACCTGTTCGAAGGCAGCCAGGACTACGACCTGGTCGGCTACAGCCGCAAGCAGATCATCAACGACATCATCAGCCAGTACGAACGGCACCTGCAGTTCCTGCACCTGAGCCGCTGATTCGGTGGGTGCGGACCGTTGGTCCGCACACCCCTTTGCCCCATCAGAACCGGTAGCGCGCCCCCAGCGAGACGAACTGCCCGCGCAGGTTGTACTGGCTGATGTCGAAACCGTTGGAGCCACCGGCCGGGTCGAACGGCGGGTCCTTGTCGGTCAGGTTCAGCACCGACAGCGACAGCGTGGTGTTGGGAATACCTTCGTAGGCCACGTAAAGATCCAGCTGGTGATACGGCTTGATGCGGTCACGCAGCCCCGGGTTGCTGGTGACCGTCGCCACACGCTGGTCGTAGCCACTCACGTACTGCAGGCTCAGCGTGCTGCTCCAGTCGCCCACCGCCCAGTTCAACGACGTGGTGCCGCGGGTGCGCGGCAGTGCGCCGTGGCGGTTGTTGCCGGCCCCGTCATAGGGCGCCTGGCCGGCCACCAGCGGCTGCTTGAAGCTGAGCAGGTGGGTCCAGCTGCCGGCGACGGTGAAGTTGCCCCAACCGTCGGTGCGGAAGGTGCGGCTGGCGTCCAGGTCCAGCCCCGAGGTGGTCAGTTCGCCCTGGTTGGCGTACTGGTTGGTGATGAATTGGATGCGTCCGTTCTCGCGTTGTACGCGGCCCGGGAACAGGGTCGGGTTGTCGACGATGAACTGCGCACTGTCAGGCTTGACCAGGTTGTCCTGTTCGATGCGGTACCAGTCCAGGCCGATGCTGGTATCGCCATCCGGCGACCACACCGCACCCACGTTGAAGTTTCGCGAGCGCTCGGCCTTCAGGTCCGGGTTGCCGGTGCGGATGTTGGTCACGCCGCGGCTGCCACCCGGTTGCAGTGGGTCGAACGGATCGATCACCGAGCCGTAGCTGACGGTCTGGCCCGGCGCGATCTCCGGCAGCGACGGCGCACGGAAGCCACGCGAGAAAGAGCCGCGCAGCAGCAGGCTGTCCAGCGGCTGCCAGCGCAATGCCACCTTGGGCGAGAACGCCTTGCCGAAGTCGTCGTAGCGGTCGCCGCGACCGGCCAGCTGCAGTTCCAGCGTGCGGTGCAGCGGGACGCTCAGTTCGGCGTAGGCGGCACTGACCTGGCGCTCGCCGTTGACCACGTTGATGGCCGGGCGCAGCTCGGTACCCGACAGCACCTGTGCGCTGGTGCGCGCATCCAATGATTCCTTGCGGAACTCGGCGCCCCAGGCGAAGCCGACTGCACCGGCCGGCAGCTCCCACAGCGTGGTCGACGCCTTTACGTTCAACGCGTGCAGCTTGTACCAGCCGGGGCGTTTGGTCTGCAGGCGCAGTGCATCCAGCGCCCCCGGCGTGCTGGACGGGTTGAGGAAGTTGTAGCTGCCATCGCGCAGGATCTGTTCGAACGCGTAGCGGTTGACGAAATTGTCGACGTACTCGCGCTGTGCACTCTGCGAGGTCAGCGCCGCCACTTCCCAGTCCCAGCGTTCACCGCTGCCGCGCACGCCGGCCAGGGCACGGTAGAACACCTGCGTGTTGTCCTTCAGGCGCGGGCCGAGATCGAAGAAGGTGTACTCGAACGGCAGCGGCGCGCTGCCCGGGTTGTTCGGATGGCCGACCGGCAACACCGCCGGTACGTCGATCAGGGTGCCGGTGGCCGGGTTGTAGGCACGCAGGCCCGGCCCGACGGTCAGTGGCGCGCTGAAGATCTGGTCGGCCTTGTTGTGGCTGTACAGCACATCGGCGAAGGCCTCGACGCTGTCATTGAAGCGGTAGGTCGCACTCAGCGACGCCTGCAGGCGCTCGGCGCCGGGCTGCAGGGTCTTGAACGGCTGCGCATTGAAGGCGCAGGCCTGGCCGGGCAGGGTGCTGCCGAAGTCGCTGTACGGGCGCAGCTGGCTGCCGTCGGGGCAGTTGGCGAACGGTTGCGGCGCACGCGGGTTGCTCAGCCAGTTGCCACCGGCAGTGGACCACCCGGCCAGGCGACCGCCCGGCTTGTCGCGGAAATCGCCGCTGCGGGTATAGGCACGGTCATCGCCATCGAGGCGGTCGCGCTTGAGCAGGTCCAACCCGAACAGCACGTTCCAGCCCTGCTGTTCCAGATCACCGAAGCCGGCCAGCAGGTTGGCCTTGCGTTCGTTCAGGCCGCCCTGGGTGGCGGTACCGAAGCCGCCGCCGACTTCCACGCCCTGGAAGTTCCTGCGCAGGATGATGTTGATGACGCCAGCGATGGCGTCGGAGCCGTACACCGCCGAGGCGCCATCCTTCAGCACTTCGATGCGCTCGACCGCACTGATCGGCAGTGCGTTGAGGTCGACGAAGGTGTCCTGGGTATTGAGTGCGAAGCCGAAGTTGGACACCCGATAGCCGTTGACCAGCACCAGCGTGTTCTTCGGCGACAGGCCGCGCAGGCCGATCGAGGCCGAGCCCGCGGCGAAGCTGCCGGTGTACTGTTCGTCGAAACTGTTGCCGGCATTGGCCGACAGGTTGCGCAGCACGTCGGTGAGGGTGGAGCGGCCGGTCTGCTCGATCTGTTCGCGGCTCACGATCTGCACCGGGTTGGGCCCGGCGGTATCGCTGCGCTTGATGTTGGAGCCGGTCACCAGCACGGTGCCGAGGGTGGTGCTGTCCTTGCCGGAATCGGCGGTTTCAGCGGCGCCGGCAGCGCCGGCGGTGAGGCCCAGCGCGATCGCGCCGGCAAGCAGGTTCAGGGTGGTGCGGTACATGGAAGCGACAACGCCAAACGGGGGAGGAGCCGTCAGTACCGCACGCAGCCACGTGCGCCTTCCAATGACGAAAGCGCATTCAGTTATACATCACAGGTTCTTAACGAAAGTTTGTGGCCTCGGTGGGGCGGTCTGTGCTTCGGTGGGTGCGGACCGTTGGTCCGCACACTGACCGGAAAGCAGCCGAGCATGGCTCGGCTCTACAGAAGGCAGTGCCAGCCCATCAAGGCCGCAGCAGCACCTTGCCGTTGCGGCCCGAACCGGCACCGGCCTTTGCTGCCTGGGCGATGTCGTCCAGCGCGAAGACCTGCTCCACCGGCAGGGTCAGTTCGCCGCTCGCCGCGCGCTTCAGCAGTTCGCCAACCAGCCGGCGCTTGTCCTCCACCGCCATCGCCTGGCTGACCTTGCTGCCCCAGAAACCCTTCACCGTGGCTTCCTTGTAGATCAGGCCGCCGGCGGGAATGCGCATGGGTTCGCCGCTCATCACACCGAACGACACCAGGGTGCCGTGGTGGCCAAGCAGGTCGACCAGATCGCCGCTGGCGTCGCCGCCGATGGAATCCACCGCGGCCGCGGCCTGCGCTTCGCCGGTCGCCTCACGCACGCGATCCTTCCAGCCGTCTACCGAGGTGTCGAACACATGATCGATGCCCAATGCCTTCAACTGTGCGACCGCATCGGCATTGCGCACGAGGTTGGCCACATGCACGCCACGCGCCCGCGCCAGCATCGCCAGCGATTTGCCCACTGCGCCGTTGGCGGTGTTCTGCACGATCCACTGGCCCGCTTCGACGTGCAGGAATTCCAGCAGCATCAGCGCGCTCAGCGGCATCGCGATCAGCTGTGCGGCCATTTCGTCGGGGATCGCCTCCGGCATCGGAATCACCATGCGTGCCGGCGCGATGAAGGCTTCAGCCCAGGTGCCGTGCACCGAGGCGGCGGCAACCCGCTGGCCGATCTGCAGGCCGTCGACGCCGTCGCCAAGTGCATCGACCACGCCCAGTGCTTCACTGCCCCCGATCGCCGGCAGCGTTGGCTTGTAGCCATACAAGCCGCGCACGGTCAGCAGGTCGTGGTTGTGGATCGAGGCGAGCACGGTGCGGATGCGCACTTCGCCGGGGCCGGGCTCGGGCAGGGCGGCATCTGCAATGGCGAGGACGTCGGCCGGGTCGCCGAAGGAGGGGTACTGGGCAGCGCGCATGGGCGGTGTTCCGGGGAAAGTTGATGTTGTACCGAACTGGGGACGCAGGCGTTGTCGACAAGGCGCTGCAGGTGCAACACGGCATCCTGCGACTGATCGTCGCGACATGTGCTGATTACCGCATCTTGTGTTGACGGGTTGGAATATCCCCACTATGTTGTGTCCGTCACTCCCGGTCAGCCGCCGCCGCCGGACATGCAGCAAACGTCCCGCGGCCCGCCCCTGAAGGCTTGCCGTGTCGACGCGGCCGCCATCGAGCGGACCCAGATCGCCCCCACGGCCCGGATACCGGCCGCAGGCGCAGGCTGTTGCCGACGATCTGGTGTTCCCGCGCTTTGGCATCCCACCCCGACCGCCCCGTGCGCCGGTATCGCGTGCAGGGCCGCCATGGCATCGACCGCCAATGCGCGTGCGAGCCTGGAGTTTCACCACCATGACCGACAGTACCTTCCGCGTGGCCGATCTGGCCGGCGCTGGCGACGCCTTGCGCGCCGGTGGCGAGCGCGTACCGACCTGGATCACCAAGGAGGCCGGCAACCGTCGCCTGCCGTTCGAGGCCGAGCGCCTGCAGCGCAGCATCGACGCCGTGCATGCCGAGTTCCCGCAGCTGGATGTGAGCGACTACCGCCGTGTAGTGCAGTCGATGGTCGAACGCAAACCGAGCATCAGCGCCGATGACCTGGTCGATCTGCTGATCCGCGAGGCCGAATCGCGCGTGGACCTGGTCGCGCCGGAGTGGGAACAGTTTGCAGCGCGCATCTACCTGCGTCGCCTGTACAAGCGCGCCAGCCGCAACCGCTTCTACGACGTCGGCCTGAAGTACGGCTCCTACGTGGGCCTGCAGGAAAGCCTGGCCGACCGCGGCATCTACAGCAACGACATCCTGCGCTGCTATTCCAAGGAAGAGCTGCAGCAGGCCGGCCAGATGATCGACCCGGAACGCGACCGCCTGTTCGCCTACAACGGCCTGTACCTGCTGGCCACGCGCTACCTGGCCAGCGACCGCAGCCGCGAGGTCTATGAACTGCCGCAGGAGCGCTGGCTGACCATCGCGCTGTACCTGATGCAGGAGGAAAAGCCGCGCGAGCGGCGCATGCAGCTGGTCGGAGAGGCGTACTGGGCGCTGTCCAACCTGTACATGACGGTGGCCACGCCGACCCTGGCCAATGCCGGCAAGTTGGGCGGGCAGCTGTCGAGCTGCTTCATCGACACGGTGGACGACAGCCTGCAGGGCATCTATGACTCCAACACCGATATCGCCCGTGTGTCCAAGCACGGCGGTGGTGTTGGAGCCTATCTGGGCTATGTGCGCAGCAGCGGCGCGCCGATCCGTGGCGTGGCCAATTCCTCCGGCGGCGTGGTGCCGTGGATCAAGCAGCTCAATAACACAGCGGTATCTGTTGATCAGCTCGGCCAGCGCAAGGGCGCGGTGGCGGTGTACCTGGACATCTGGCACCGCGATATCGAAGCCTTCATGGACCTGCGCCTCAACAACGGTGACCAGCGCCTGCGCGCGCACGATGTGTTCACCTCGGTGTGCGTGCCCGACCTGTTCATGGAAGCGGTCGAGCGTCGCGCCGACTGGTACCTGTTCGACCCGCACGAGGTGAAGCAGGCCAAGGGCTGGTACCTGCAGGACTTCTACGACGAGAAGCGTGGTTCTGGCAGCTTCCGCGACCGCTACGCCGAGCTGGTGGCCGATGAGCGCATCAGCCGCCGCACGGTGAAGGCCATCGATCTGTTCAAGCGGATCATGCTCAGCCAGCTGGAGACCGGCAACCCGTTCCTGTTCTACCGCGACGAGGTCAACCGCCGGAACCCGAACAAGCACGCGGGCATGATCTATTCCAGCAACCTGTGCACCGAGATCCTGCAGAACATGAGCCCGACGCGGATGATCCAGGAGATCGTCAGCGGCGACCAGATCGTGACTACGCGCCGCGCCGGTGACTTCGTGGTCTGCAACCTGTCCTCGATCAACCTCGGACGTGCGATCAGTGCGCCGGATGACCTGCTGGCCACCGACGTGCTGGAGCGCCTGATCCCGATCCAGGTGCGCATGCTCGACAACGTGATCGACCTCAACGCATTGCCGGTGCCGCAGGCCACGATCACCAACCGCAAGTACCGTGCCATCGGCCTGGGCACGTTCGGCTGGCACCACCTGCTGGCGCAGCAGTCGATCCAGTGGGAATCGCCGGATGCCGAAGAGCTGGCCGACCGCCTGTACGAGCGCATCAACTTCCTGACCATCCAAGCCAGCGCGCAGCTGGCGAAGGAGAAGGGCAGCTACCCGATGTTCGCCGGCAGCGATTGGCACAACGGACGCTACTTCAGTGACCGCGACTACAACGGCGCGGCCTGGGACAGCCTGGCCCGCGAGGTCGCCACGCACGGCCTGCGCAACGGCTGGCTGTTGGCGGTGGCGCCGAACATGAGCACCGCGCAGATTGCCGGTTCCACCGCCTCCATCGACCCGATCTACAGCGCGTTCTACTACGAGGAAAAGAAGGATTTCCGGCGTCCGGTGGCCGCTCCGGGTTTGTCGCTGGAGACCTGGCCGTACTACGAGAAGGGTGCCTACAAGGTCGACCAGTTCGCCAGCGTGCGCCAGAACGCGCGCCGCCAGCGCCACGTCGACCAGTCGATCAGCTTCAACCTGTACGTGCCAAGCACCATCCGCGCCAGCACCCTGCTGGAGCTGCACCTGAGTGCCTGGCGCGAGGGCCTGAAGACCACCTACTACGTGCGCTCCAACGACATCGACATCAGCGAATGCGAGTGGTGCTCCAGCTGACCGCCGGCGGCCCACGGTAGTGCCGGCCGCTGGCCGGCAACCCCGCGATCCACGGTAGTGCCGGCCGCTGGCCGGCAACACCGCGATCTTCGGTAGTGCCGGCCGCTGGCCGGCAACACGATAGAAAGAGAACGAAGGCAGAAACCCATGGCAACCCCCCTCGACCGCATCAAGATCCTCGAACCGCGACATCCCAATCGCAGCACCGGCATCATCAACGGCCGCACCAGCGGCATCCTCAACTGGAACGACATCCCGTACCCGTCGTTCTATCGGGCCTACAAGGAGCTGTCGACCAACTTCTGGATTCCCGACGAGGTCGACATGAAGCTCGATGCCCGCCAGTACGGCGAGCTCAATGCGCGCGAAAAGAACGCCTACGACTCCATCATCGGCCTGCTGGCCACGCTCGACTCACCGCAGACCCGCTTCATCTACAACGTGGCCGAGTACATCACCGACCCGGCCGCGCACGCCAACGCCGCGATCATCGGCCAGCAGGAAGTGATCCACAACGAAAGCTACAGCTACGTGCTGGCCTCGATCACCGACCTGCCGAACCAGAACCGCATTTTCGAGATCGCCCGGACCCACCCGACCATCATCAAGCGCAACGCACCGATCATGGGTGCATACGACGACTTCATGCGCGAGAAGACCGCCGAGACCCTGTTGAAGTCGTTGATCCAGTCCTCGATCCTGGAAGGCATCAACTTCTATTCCGGGTTTGCGTACTTCTACAACATGGTGCGGCAGAACCGCATGAACGGTACGGGCAAGATCATCAGCTTCATCAACCGTGACGAGCTGGCGCATACCAAGTTCATCAGCGAGCTGATCCGCGCCATCATCGGCGAGAACCCTGAGCTGCAGACCAACGAGTTGACCGCCTACGTGCACCAGTCGTTCGAGCATGCGATCGAGCTGGAGACGCAGTGGTCGTCGGAGGTGCTGGACGGTATCGACGGCATCGACGTGGACGAGATGGTGCGCTACGTGAAGTACCGCGCGAACAAGATGGCCGGCATGCTCGGCATCGAGCGCCTGTACAGCGACACCACCGACAACGTGATGCCGTGGATCAAGGCCTACGCCGACAACTTCACCGAGACCAAGACCGACTTCTTCGAGATGCGCAATGCAAGTTACAAGAAGACCAACGTCGACAACGGCTTCGACGACCTCTGAGCCCAGCGAAGCGCTGAGCATTCTGCTGGTGGTGGCCTCGTTGAGTGGCAACACCCGCGAGCTCGGCCGGCAGATTGCCGAGCGTTGCCGCGCAGTAGGCCACGCGGTGCACTGGCAGGAGGCCGACGACCTGCGCCAGGCCCCGCCACTGGCCGCCGATGAGGCCGACCTGGTACTGCTGGGTTGCTGGACCGACAACGCCGGCCGCACGCCGGCGGAGATGAAGGCATGGGTGGCCGGTATTACGGAGCGCGGCGAGCGGCCACGGCAGCTGGCGGTGTTCGGTACCGGCGAAACGCAGTGGGGGCAGGAGTACTACTGCGGCGCCGTGCACCGGCTGATCCGCTACTTCCGCAGCGACTACCCGCCGCTGGAGATCGAACAGATGCCGCATGGCGTTCGCCATGCCGCGGCCATCGAGGCCTGGACCGACGCGGTCCTGGCCCATTACTGGAGCAACACCGATGCAGATCATCGACGCCACCACGCCTGAGCAGTTCCAGCAGCTGCTGGCCGAACACCCGCGGGTGCTGGTGGATTTCCACAAGGACCAGTGCCCAGGGTGCCGGATGCTGGAGGTGTCGCTGCACCGGGTGGCGACCAGCAGTGCAGGGCAGGGCATCACCCTGCTGCGCGTGCAGCTGGAAGTGCTGGGTGAAGCGTTCTTCAGGGGACTGGGGTTGCGGCAGACGCCGACGCTGTCCCTGTTCCGTGACGGCGACGAACGCACCCGCCTGGCCGGGTTCCAGTCGCCGCAGCAGATTGAGGCCGCGATCGCGTTGCATCTGTAGAGTCGAGCCATGCTCGACTGCTGTTCGCGCGGTGATGGAATGAGTCGAGCATGGCTCGACTCTACAAAGGCATCCACGCATGGCGTGGATCTACCCGCCGTTGAAGGTATCCACCAGCAGCTTCACGTTCAACGCCACGATCACCAGTGCGATCACCCAGGCGATGCTGCCCAGCCAGCGCGGGGCCACCAGCGCGCCCATCGTCACCTTGTCGGTCACGATCCGCACCAGCGGGATGATCGCGAACGGCAGCTGCATCGACAGCACCACCTGGCTCAGCACCAGCAGCTTCACCGCGCCCTGGTCGCCGAACAGCATGATCACCACCACCACCGGAATGATCGCCAGCGCCCGCGTGATCAGCCGCCGCAGCCACGGCGGCAGACGCAGGTGCAGGAAGCCTTCCATCACGATCTGCCCGGCCAGCGTGGCGGTCACCGTCGAGTTCAGGCCCGAGGCCAGCAGCGCAATCGCAAACAGTGTCGCCGCCGCGCCTACGCCGAGCATGGGCGCCAGCAGCTGGTGCGCCTGCTCGATGTCTTCCACATCAAATCGGCCATTGGCATGGAACACCGCCGCCGCCAGGATCAGGATGCTGGCGTTGATGAACAGTGCCAGGGTCAGTGCAAGGGTGCTGTCGGTCACTGCCCAGCGCAGCGCGCTGCGTCGGCCTTCATCGGTGCGCGGGTAGGCACGGGTCTGCACGATGGACGAGTGCAGATAGAGATTGTGCGGCATCACCGTGGCACCAATGATGCCGATGGCGATGTACAGCGCGTGCGGATCAGTTACCACCTGCGCGCGCGGAATGAAACCGCCCAGCACTTCCATCACCGGCGGTGCGGCCAGCGCGATCTGCACCATGAAGCAGGCGAAGATCACCATCAGCAATGCGATCACGAAGGCTTCCAGCGCACGGAAACCGCGGTTCATCAGCAGCAGCACCAGCAGCGTGTCCAAGGCGGTGATCACCGCGCCCCACAGCAACGGCAGGTCGAACAGCAGCTTCAGCGCAATCGCGGTGCCGATCACCTCGGCCAGGTCGCAGGCGATGATCGCCGCCTCGCACAGCGCCCATAACGCCAGGTTCACCGGCTTCGGGTAGCGGGCACGGCAGGCCTGGGCCAGGTCCATGCCGGTAGCGATGCCGAGCCGCGCCGACAGCGCCTGCAGGATCACCGCCATCAGGTTGGAGATGAGGATGACCGACAGCAGCAGGTAACCGAAGCGCGAACCGCCGGCGAGGTCGGTGGCCCAGTTGCCCGGGTCCATGTAGCCGACCGAAATCATGTAGCCCGGGCCGAGGAAGGCCAGCAGGCGGAACCACCAGTGGCCCTTGTCGGGCACCGCCACCGAGGCGTTGAGCGCACCCAGGCTGGCCGGAGTGGAGGCCGAAGGGTCGCGGGGTGCCAGGGTGTTCATGGCTCCGAATATAGCTCCTGCTATAGTAATTAGCAATGTGAAACAATCGTCTTTATCGCGTTACTGGTCCAGAATTCAGGTTCAACACTGGAACAACCGGAAGGACAGGCGCAGGCGTGGGCAAGACCGACGATTCGACATCGCTGAAGAGCACCCCCTTGATCGAGGCCGAGCGCCAGGTCGAGAGCTTCCGGCAAGTGCGCGAGGCGCACCGGATGGAGCTGGTGGAGGACTATGTCGAACTGATCTCGGATCTGCTGGCCGACGGCGGCGAGGCCCGCCAGGTCGACATCGCCACCCGCCTGGGCGTAGCCCAGCCCACCGTGGCGAAGATGCTGCGGCGACTGGCCCGGGATGGCTGGGTGGTGCAGCGGCCGTACCGCGGCGTGTTCCTGACCCCGGAAGGCGAGGCGCTGGCGCATGCCAGCCGCCAGCGCCATCAGACCGTGGAGCGTTTCCTGCTGGCGCTGGGCGTGGACGCGGATACCGCGCGGCGCGATGCCGAGGGTATCGAGCACCATGTAAGCGAGCAGACGCTGGCGTTGTTCGAAGCGTTTGTGCGCAAGGCCGAGGGCGAGGCGCCGTAACGGTAGCGCCGGGCCATGCCCGGCGGCTGTTCGCGCGGTGATGGAATGAGTCGAGCGTGGCTCGACTCTACAGATCGGGCGGACAATGGGCCTGCTGCTGCGCGCACGCCCGTTTCGTCCATTCCTTCAACACGGGCTGCAGGCCTTCGTAACGCCGGCCTTGCCAGCCATTGGCAAGTACATTCCCGTCTGCATCGATCAGCACCAGATTCGGCGGTGCCAGCCCGGCCAATGCCTGCAGTGCCGGCATGCGCGCGGCACGGCGCGGGTCCAGCACCGGCCACGGCATCTCCTGCGCGTGCATGTAGCGGCGCAGCGCGGCCTCGCTCTCATCCAGGCTGACGTACACCACTTCGGTATCGGCGCCGGCCTCGCGCAATGCGTCACGCACGCTGCGCAGTGTGGGTACGAAGGCATGGCAGGGCGCGCACCAGTCGGCGCCGAAGTACAACGCCACCAGCTTCGGTGGCGATGACCACTGCATCGGCCGCAGCGAGCGCTGTTCCGGCCGCATCAGCGAGGCCGAGACCTGCGCGTGCAGGTCCGCAGCCATCGCCGGTGCGGCCAGCAACACGGCACAGGCCAGCAACAACGCTCGTAGTGGCTTAGAACGCATAGCGCAGGTTGACGTACCACGAGCGCGCGAAGCGCGGCCCATAGACATAGTCGCTGTCACGCAGCGCACCCACTTCCAGATCCTTCTGACGCTGGTCGAACACGTTCTTGACGCCTGCGGCCACCGACACTTCCTGCTGCGCCTGAGCGCCCAGATGGCGGTGCCAGCGCGCACCCAGATCGGTCACCAGGAATGAACGCGTGCGATGCAGTTCGCCCAGCCGGTTGTTCAGCACCGACATCGGCCCGGTGTGGCGCAGCGCGACGAAGGTCTCCCACGGCTCGGCCGGCATCCAGCTGAGCTGGGCCAGGCCGGTCCAGCGTGGGGTCTTCAGGTAGTCCCGGCTTTCGATCACGGTGTCGCCGCCGTCGCCGGTGTCGTCGAAGATGCGCTGCGGTTCGCGGAAGCGCGAGCGGTACCACGATGCACCCGCGGTCAGGCGCCACTGCGGCGACGGCTGCCAGCCGAGGTTGGTTTCCGCGCCCAGCACGTTGGAACCGGACGCGTTGTAGCGCAGCTGACTGAGCTGTCCGTCATCGCCGCGCTGGATCTCGCCCAGTGCGAAGGTGTCGCGGATGCGCGCATACGAGGCGGTGGCATCCCAGCTCCACACCGGATTGGCCGGGTCAGATCGCCAGTCGAAGCCGAACAGGGTGGTCAACGCGCGCTCTTCCTTCAGGCCGTCGGTGTTGCGCACGCGCACCTGTTCGCCACCCAGCGTATCGACATGCACATCCTCGACGAAGATCTCTGGGGCACGGAAGCCGGTGGCAATGCCGGCGCGCCACTTCAGGTTGGGCGTGGCCTGCCAAGCCAGCGCGATGCGCGGCGAGAACACCGCGCTGTCCAGCTCCGAGCTCTTGTCCACGCGCGCACCCAGCACCAGGTCGACGTTGTCGCGCAGGCTCCACTCGTCCTGGATGAAGGCGCCCAGGTTGTGGAAGGTAGCGTCCTCCAGCACTGCCAGCCGCTGGCCGTCACCGGTGCGGTTGTCGTCGCGCAGCGCCTCGTGCTTGTACTGCACGCCGAAGGCCAGCGCGTGCGCCCCCAACCGCCAGTTCAACTGGCTGTCGATGTAGTGCAGCGGGTTGTGGGTGCGGCCGTACTGGCGCCACGAACGCGCTGCCGCGCTGCCGGCCACGTGGCGGTCCAGCTGCGATGGGTCATAGCCGGGTGCGGACGGATCGGTGACTACGTCGCCCAGACCGCCATAGAAGCTGTCACGGTCGATGTCGGCGAAGGCATAGGCCAGGCGGAAATCGACGTCGGCATTGATCTCCTGATCCCACGACACGCTGCCTCGGCGGTATTTCGTATCCAGCGATTCGGCGATGTTGGCTAGGTATTCGGGCTGGTCCAGGCGGTTGCCGCCGCGGCGGGTTTCATCGGTCACCTGCAGGTCCAGGCGCAGCCGTGTGCCCGGCGTGGGGGCGTACCAGGCCTGCAGCCCGCCGACCTTGAGGTTCTTGCGGGTGATCTCGGTGTAGCCGTCGCCGTTGTAGTCGATGCCACTGTTCCAGTTGCGCTGGGCGATCACTGACAGGCCCGCGTCTGCGTCCTTGGCCACCAGGTCGAGGCGCACATCGGCATTCTTCTGCGGCGTGCCTTTCAGCACGTCCACGCCGGCCTGCACATGGCCACCGCTGCGCGCCGGCAGCGGCGGGATCAGGTTGATCACACCGGCCACCGCGCCCGGGCCGTACAGCGCCGAACCACCGCCTTTGACCACTTCGATGCGGTCGACGAACCCGGCCGGGATCTGTTCCAGGCCGTACACACTGCCCAAGGTGGACAGCAGCGGGATGCCATCGAACAACAGCTGGTTGTAGGCGCCGGGCAGGCCCAGCAGCTGTACTTCGCTGGTGTTGCAGTTCTGGCAGTTGCTTTCCACGCGCAGGCCATTGATCAGCTCTGCGGCGCGCGAGAAGTCGGTGGCCGCGCGCAGCGCGATGTCTTCCTTGCGCAGCACCTCGGTGCGGATCGGCACGTCCGACAGCAGGCGTTCGCTGCGGGTGGCGGTGCTGACCTTGACCTGCACACGGTCCAGCTCGGTCGGCTTCGGTGTGGCTGCCAGCGCGGGCAACGGCAGGGTCAGGGCGATGGCGGCAGCCAGAGGCAGCCGGCGGGATAGGGGTCTGGAAACGGGCATGAGGGCGTCGTCCTTGGGAGAGGAAAGGCGGCGAGGGCGACCTGGCTGACGCATATGAAAGCAGAGGGTCATAGATATAGCAATGGCTATATAAATAAGTCCGTGCAATCACGAAGCTGAAAGCAGGATCAGAACATCGCGGACGACTGTGTTATAACATTACAATTAGGCAGCAGAACCCTGCCGGATGTCATGCCCGGCAGGGTGCGATCGAAATCGAGGAACGCCGCCCCGGTCTGGCCCCGGGGCGGCGAGGGGATTACCAGGCGGCGCGCAGGCCCACCTGGGCACCGTGGTTGCGATAGCCGCTGTCGCCACGCTGCACACGCAGGTCACCCCATGCGCTCCAGCGCTGGCCCAGCTGCAGCTGGGCACCGGCCTGCACTTCGTAGCGGTTCTCCGGCGTCCTCGCGCTCAGCGACTCGCTGTTGAAGCGCATGGCCTCATCGCGCGCGCCACGCAGCCAGTTCGCC
Organism: Stenotrophomonas sp. SMYL20; assembly: GCF_036320045.1. Lineage (NCBI taxonomy): Bacteria > Pseudomonadati > Pseudomonadota > Gammaproteobacteria > Lysobacterales > Lysobacteraceae > Stenotrophomonas > Stenotrophomonas sp. SMYL20. The sequence goes on from NZ_JAWIRT010000023.1 coordinate 63,878, forward strand.
GCCAGGAACGGCTGCACGCGGTTGCCCTGCAGCGTGCCCTGGCCAAACAGGCGTACGCCGAGGCGGCTGTTGAGGCCGCCGCCGCGACCATCCTCGACCGTGGTGCCATTGTTTTCGATCAGGCTGTCACCGTCGTAGTCGGTCCAGGTCAGCTGCGCCTGCGGCTGCAGGTACAGCGTGCTGGCCTCACTGCTGCGGATGGCCCAGGCGTAACCGGCTTCCAGCGACGCACTGCGGGTCCTGGAATCGTAGGTCTCGCGGGCGATGCCTTCGCCCTGCACCTCGTTGTCGAAGCGTGCTGCCTGCAGCCAGCCGTCCACATACAGGCCGGCACTGCTCTGTGCATCCTGCACCCAGCCCAGGTAGACACCGGCCGACTTGCCCTTGACCTTGCCGCGCGTGCCATAACCGCTCAGCGTCGACACCGCCTGCGTGGTCGCCTCGCCGGTGCCCAGCATCACGCCGACCTGGCCACGGCCATCGCCCCAGCGCCAGACATCGCTGCCCAGCTGCAGGGTGTTGATGTGGGTACGGGCATCGACCTGGCCGGCCACGTTCGCCTGCAGCTGGTCACGCCCGGCGCGCACCCAGGTGCCGATGCGGGCGCGGTCGAAGCTGGGCTCGCCGCGGTCATGGCGGCGCAGCTGGAACATCTGCACGGCCGCGGCCTGGTTGGCCAGGTACGCTCCGGGCTCCGGACGCAGCACGGGGACCGGGTCGACGGGATTGACCGGGTCCACCGGATCGACCGGGTCAACAGGATCGACCGGATCCACCGGCGCGCACTCCGGCAGCGACGGATTGATATCGCACGGATTACCAGTGTAGGCCGAGGTCAGGTACCAGTTGCCGTTGGCAGTGCCGGGCATGCCCTTGCGCAGGAAGTATTCGTACATGCCACCGATGGCGCGGCCCTGCATGGCGAAGGTTGCGGTGGAGGTGCCATCGACCTGCACCAGCGGAATGCCGTTGACGGTCTGCGCACCGGCGCCATTGATGTTGTTGACCACGATCCGGGTGTTGCCGCTTGCATCGCCGGTGACGTGCACCTTCGAAGTCGGCGCATCGTCGGCGGCCATCACCGTATTGAAGTGCAGCGTGCCGCCCTGGCCGACATAGTTGCCGTTGACGGTCAGCTGGCGGAACTCACCCGGCCCGAGCAGGATGTCGCTGCCCGCACCCAGGGTGAGGTTGCCGGTGTTGCTGTCGCCGGACAGCATCCAGCGACCGCCCTGGTCGACGATGACGTCGGCCGGGCCGAGGATGCGGCCGGTGAGGTCGAGACCGTCAAGGAAGCGCAGCGTGCCGGTGGCGGTATCTGCGATGGTGAAGTTACCGGCCAGCGTGGAAGTTCGGCCGCTAAAGTCGAACCGGGCACCTGCATTGGCCTGCAGGAGGTTGCCGTTGCCACCCTTCAGCGTGGCGCCGTTCTGCACGATGAAGCGGTTGACCTGCGGAGTTGAGCCCGCGGCTTGGGCGCTGAGCGCTGCGCCAGCGGTTCCTTCCACGGAGGAGCCATCGATAAGCACGTACCACCCATCCGGGCCCATGGTGGGTTGGCCGCCGGCGTTGAGTCGGCTGTAGATGCCATCCTGCGCGCCGACGACAGAAGAACCGCTGCGCAGTTCCAGAATGCCCGCCAGCATCTCGACGCCGTGCACATTGCCAGCAAAGGCCGTCGATGAGGCGCGGATGGTTCCGCCGCCCGAAATGCGCGAAGCCGTGAAAGGACTTTCGACGCGGCTGTTTGAAATGGTGATGACTGTGCGCGCGGATGCCGGGTTGGACAGTAGTGCACTGGTATTCAGGCCGACCAGCGTGCTGCCTCGGATGTCGCCGACGGAATCCGTCAACGTGACCTGGCCGGCGGATGCGTTGCTGAGGGTGAGTGTCGAATCCTGCGAATTTACTGAGCCGACTCGAGTGCCGTCGACGGTCAGCTGCGAATTGCCACGGAGCGTGAAGTTCTGCCCGACCCAGACATGGCCCGGAACGACCGTAGCGGACGCGCCGTTGTTCAGATCAACGGCCGCGGCCTCCATGGAGGGCACGAGAATCAGCCCGGCGAGTGCAAGTGCCAGCCGTGATCGGACAAGCGTGGAAGGAAACTTCGGCGTGAACTGCATCATGCGCATGGGTGTTTCTCCTTGAAGCTCATTGGGGTGGACCTGCATCCGCAGGACCGGAGGCGGCACTGTGCGGATCGGGTCTTGCCTGGGCCATGCAATTAATCTGAAACGACTGCAGCGGCACGTGCCGGATTCAAACCCCGTTCAATAACTCACCAAACTGAATGGAGCGCGTGGTCTGAATAATTCAGCGTGCGTGAGAGCGCAGTGAATGGCGCGTGCAGGATGCTCAAGCTGCGCATCTGCAATCTAAATCCGTGACAGCGGCCACAGTTCATCGGCGCCGTGGCGCTGCGTGGCGGGGGTCATGGAGTCGGGGACGGCTCAGAGCCCTTTCCTCTGGAAAGGGAGCCGACTCAGGGGCCTCGATCAGCCGCGGCGGAACGCGGCGGGGGTACGGGCGCCGACGATGATCATGCGGATCATCGTGGAGATCTGTTCAACCAGCTCCGGATCCTTCTCCGGTGGCAGGTCCATGGCGGTGGCACCCATCGCGAACACCAGCCGGGTGATGGCCTTGGCCACCAGTTCCGGGGCATGCAGTACGGCGCCATCCAGTGCGGCCAGGCGCACCAGGTCGTGCTGCAGCTCTTCCTCGAAATAGTGCAGCTCGCGTTCGACCGCATGCTTGAAGTCGTCCGAGCCGACCGCGCCCTCGCGCAGCAGCACGTGCAGCAGCTTGTCGTCGGCGCGCAGCTGCTCCATGAAGGTCTCCACCGAGACCCGCACCACGCTGGTGGCGGTGGAGGTGGCGCGCTGCCGGGCCTCGCCGATGATGGTGCGCAGCGAGCGGCCGGCCGCATCGATCAGCGCCACGGCCAGTTCGTCCATGTCGCGGAACTGCCGGTAGAAGCTGTTCGGCGCGATGCCGGCCTCACGTGCCACTTCGCGCAGGCTGAGCGTGGACAGGCTGCGGTGCGGCCCGATCAGTTTCAGGGCAGCAGCCAGCAGATCCTCGCGGCTCACCGTACGGCGGGCCGGGCTGTTGGCATCTTCGGGCGTCGACAAGGCGGTGGCGGCGGCCATGGGGGTTCCGGTGGGGCGAGGCTGAATCATACCCAATCCGGTTCAATATACACATGTATACACAGGTGTATGTGCGCCCGTATAGTGCGCCCATGAGCGCTGTCGTCCGTCCGTCCCTGTTCTCTCCGTACCGCTGGGTCTCGCCGTCGCTGTTCGATTTCTGGGCGGGCCAGCTCAATCCCCTGTGGACCCTGCGCGAGCCGGTGGCCCGCCTGGTCCGGCGCGAGCCGGCCGGCGAGGGCGCGGCGACCCTGGTCCTGCGCACCAACCGGCACTGGGCCGGCATGCGCGCTGGCCAGCACGTCACCCTAGGCGTCGAGATTGAAGGGCGCCTGTGGCAGCGCAGCTACAGCCCTACCACACTGGGTCGGCGCGAGCTGGCGATCACCGTCAAGGCGATCGACGGCGGCCGGGTCAGCCAGCACCTGGTCAATCATGCGCAGCCGGGCGAACTGTTCCGCCTCGATGCCGCTTTCGGCGAATTCCATATGCCGGCCGCGGCGCCGGTGCTGCTGCTGGCGGCCGGCAGTGGCATCACGCCGATGCGCAGCCTCCTGCGCGAGGCCTGCCAGCGCCCGCTGGCCGCGCCCGTGGACCTGTTCTACTGGGAGCGCACCGCCGCCCACCTGCAGTTCCGTGATGAACTGCAGGCGCTGGCCGCAGCGCATCCGAACCTGCGCGTGCATCTGCTGACCACCCGCGAGGGTGAGGCGCCGGCCGCGCGTATCGATACCCATGATCTGCTGGTGCCCGGCGATGACACGCCTCAGGCGCAGCGCCATGTGCTGGCCTGCGGCCCGGATGGATTCGTTGCCGCCGCGCGCGAGCGTCTGGCGCACCAGGTGGCCGGCTTCCAGGCCGAAGCCTTCACCCCGCCGGCGCCGTTGCGCGATGCCAGCAGCGAAGGTGAGGTGTCGCTGACGCTTGCGCGCAGTGGCCGCCAGCTGAGCGTACCGCGTGGCCGCTCGCTGCTGGAAAGCCTCGAAGCCCACGGCATCAAGCCCAAACACGGCTGCCGCATGGGTATCTGCAACAGCTGCAGCTGTGACCGCGTCAGTGGCGCCACCCGCCACCTGCGCACCGGCGACCTGCAGTCCGAATCGGCACAGCCGGTGCGGATCTGCGTGAGCGCACCGACCACCGACCTGACCCTGGATCTCTGAGGACGCCTGCCATGACCCGCGCTACCGACCGTGCCCTGAGTACTGCCGAGATGCATGCCTTCGGTGAGGAACTCGACGCGATCCGCGACCGTGTGATCGGCAGCCTCGGCGCCTCCGACACCCGCTATATCCGCCGCGTTGCCGCCGCCGTGCGCTGGTTCGGCGTGGGCGGCCGTGGCCTGCTGTTCCTGGCGGCGTTCTCGCCACTGTTCTGGATGCCGCTGCTGTGGCCGGCTGCGATCACCGGCACGCTGCTGCTGGCGCTGTCGAAGATCCTGGAGAACATGGAGCTGGGCCACAACGTCATGCACGGCCAGTTCGACTGGACCGGCGACCCCAGGCTCAACGGCAACACCTACGAGTGGGACATCGTTGCCACCGCCGACAACTGGCGCAAGACCCACAATTTCCGCCACCACACCTACACCAACGTGCGTGGCATGGACGATGACATCGGCTACGGCCTGCTGCGCATCTTCCCGGAACAGCGCTGGAAGCCGTTCTACCTGCTGCAGCCGATCATCGCGCCGATCTTCGCGCTGCTGTTCCAGTGGGGCGTGGCCGCGCAGGACCTGCGCCTGGGCCGTTGGCTGAAGGGCCGCATCAGTGGCCGTGCGATGTGGATGCAGACCCGCCCGGTGGCGCGAAAAATGGCCCGTCAGGTGCTGAAGGACTACGTGTTCTTCCCGCTGCTGGCCGGCCCGTTCTTCCTCACCGTGATGCTGGGCAATCTGGTGGCCAACGGCCTGCGCAACATCTGGACCTACGTGATCATCTTCTGCGGGCACTTCACCGCCGAATCGGAAACCTTCCCGAAGGAGTGCCTGCGCAATGAGTCGCGCGGTCACTGGTACCTGCGCCAGCTGCGCGGTTCGTCGAACATCAGTGGCGGTTTCCTGATCAACGTGCTGTCGGGCAACCTCAGCCACCAGATCGAGCACCACTTCTATCCGGACCTGCCGGCCAACCGCTATGCGGCCATCGCCAAGGAAGTGAAGGACATCTGCCGCCGCTACGGCCAGCACTACAACAACGGCTCGCTGCCGCGCCAGTTCGGCCAGGTGGTCTGGCGCATCCTGCGCCACGCGTTCCCGAGCAAGCCGCGCCGCCTGCCGATGTCGGACATCATGTCCGCACCGGCATCGGCCAACGCGGGCTGATCGACTCAGCCCGCTTTCGCCAGATCCGCCTGCTCGCGGTCCAGGCGACGCAGGAATACCTGCATTTCCTTGCGTGCCTGCTGGTCGCCCTTGCTGCCGGCCACGCTCAGCCCGCGTTGCCACGCTTCGCGCGCCGCCTGCGGCTGGCCACTGGCCAGCCAGGCCTTGCCCAGCAGCTTCCACGCCGCCGAATACTGCGGATCAAGGACCACGCAACGGCCCAGATGGGTTGCCGCGCGCACCGGGTTGCCGGCATCCAGCCAGCCCTTGCCCAGGCCGAAGCGCAGCAGCGCGCCGTCCTTGCCGCTGGCGAGCATGCATTCCAAAGCCTCGATGTTCATCAGCGCACCTCCACCAGCAGCTCGGCCGGTCCCGGCTGGAAGCGGCCGCGATGGAACAGCAGTGGCGCGCCGCCGTTCTCGTGCACTTCGATGATGCGGCCGGCCAGCAACAGGTGATCGCCCACCGGCCACTGCGCATGTCGGGTACAGGTGAGATGGGACACCGCACCGGCGATGCGTGGCGGGGCGTCCTCGTCGTCATCCAGCAATGCCAGACCGTCGAAGCGGTTGCGTACCTGCGGATCGGCAAAGCGCCGGGCCAGTGCTTCCTGGTCGGCCGCCAGCACGCTGATCGCAAAGCGGGTGGCGCGCTGGAAGGTGGACAGGCTCTGCGCGTGCAACGCCAGGTTCCACAGCACCAGTGGCGGCTGCAATGACACCGGCACGAATGAGTTGATGGTCAGGCCGACCGGCTTGCCCTGCGCATCGCGCGCGCAGACGATGGCCACGCCGGTAGGAAAGTGGCCGAGCAGCCGCCGCAGGGCACGCGGCGGCATCTCGACCGACGGCACCGGGGCCGGGGCGGGGAAGACCCCCGCCCACGGCCCGGCGTACGGCAGTGTCTCGCCGCTCATGAGGCCCGGGCCTGGCGGTAGCGCCGGCCGACCTCGGCCCAGTTGATGATGTTGAAGAACGCACCGATGTAGTCCGGGCGGCGGTTCTGGTAATGCAGGTAGTAGGCGTGTTCCCAGACATCCAGTGCGAGGATCGGGGTATTGCCGGACAGGCCGACCGTAGCGCCCATCAACGGGCTGTCCTGGTTGGCGCTGCTTTCAACCTTCAGGCGGCCGTCGCGATCGCTGGTCAGCCAGGCCCAGCCACTGCCGAAGCGGGTCTGCGCGGCCTTGGTGAAGGCCTCCTTGAAGGCATCGAAGCCACCCAGATCGCGGTCGATGGCGGCGGCCAGCTCATCATCGGGCGTGCCGCCGTTGGCGCTGAGCACGGTCCAGAACAGGCTGTGGTTGGCGTGGCCACCGCCGTTGTTGCGGACTGCGCCACGCTGCGCCTCGGGCACTGCATCGAGGTTGGCGATCAGCGCCTCGACCGGCTGCTCGGCGATGCCGGCCTGCTCGATGGCGGCATTGAGGTTGTTGACGTAGGTCTGGTGGTGCTTGCTGTGATGGATTTCCATCGTGCGCGCATCGAAATGCGGCTCAAGGGCGTCATAGGCATAGGGGAGCGGGGGAAGCGAGTACGACATCGAAGCAATCTCCGTGGGGAAGGCCAAGGGGGCTGGCCGTGGGGAGACTGTTATCGCACCTCAACATTGGTTGAGGTCAAGAGATCAAGAGGTCAAGGCCGAGGCATGGTAGTGCCGGCCGCTGGCCGGC
>NZ_JAWIRT010000024.1:0-66223 GCF_036320045.1 Stenotrophomonas sp. SMYL20
CTCGACGCTACAAGGTCACCGCCCGCGCAGGAAGAACGACACCGGCACCATCACTTCCACCAGGTCGCCGGCCACGTCGGCCGGCGGCGCCGGTACCGGGCTGGCGCGCTGCACGGTGTCCAGCGTCTCCTGGTCAAGCAGCGCGAAGCCACTGCTGCGGCCCAGTTTCAACCCCGAGACCGCGCCATCGCGGGCAACCGCAAAGCGCACGTAGACCACACCCTGCTGGCGCAGCCGCTCGGCCTGGCGCGGATAGCGGCGGTGTTTCTGCAGGTGCCCGAGCAGGCGTCCTTCCCAGGTCGCCTCGGCACGACTGCGCTCACCCGCCGTGGTCTGCGGTGCGGTGTAGCGTGTGGCCGCATCAGCCGCCACCTGCGGCGGTGCGCTGGTCTGCGCGACATTGGCGTCAGCGGTGTCCGGCGACGGCGTCGGCTCCGGTGTACGCGGCGGCGGCAGGTCACCCTGCGGCTGCACCGGCGCCTTGGGTTGTTCACGCACGGCCGGCGTCGGCGCCTGCCGCTGTTGTTGCTGCTGCAGCGGCCCGGTCGCGACATCGCGCGGCGGCACCGGCGGTGCCTGTGCCATCGGCGCCAGTTCCAGCATCAGCGCCGCAGGCGGAACCGCAGCCGTCAGCGCCGGCGCACGGGCCGCCCACCAGCAGGCCGCGCCGATCAACAGCGCATGCACCAGCAGCACGATCGCCAGGCTGGTCACCCAGCGCCGCAGTCCACTCATCGTGCGCCCTGCTCCAGGCCGACCAGCGCCACCTTCAGGTAGCCGGCCGCGCGCAGCGCATCCAGCGTGGCCATCAGTTCGCCATAGGGCACACGGGTATCGGCACGCAGGAAGATGCGCTGCGTGGTGTCACTGTGAGTGGCCGCCTGCAATGCAGCCGCCAGGCTGTCGCGCGCCACGGCCTGTTCACCAACGCGCAGCGACAGATCGGCCTGGACGGTCACGTACACCGGTGCCTGTTCCGGCGGCGTGGCACTGGCATTGCTGGCCGGCAGCTGCACCGGCACCGACACGGTGGCCAGCGGTGCGGCCACCATGAAGATGATCAGCAGCACCAGCATCACGTCGATGAAGGGCGTGACATTGATCTCATGCGCTTCTTCCGGCGTATCGTCACGGTCGAACGCGGTCCTGATCGCCATCGTCGCGCCTCAGTGCACCGCACGCAGCGGCGCCGCTGCGGTACGCGGAACGGCACGATCGAGATCGCGCGAGACCAGTTGCTGCACGGCCGCCGACAGATCGCCGAGCAGCCCCCGCAGGCCGGCCAGCACACGGCTGAAGTGGTTGTAGACCAGCACGGCGGGAATCGCTGCGACCAGACCCAGCGCGGTCGCCAGCAGAGCCTCGGCGATGCCGGGCGCAACCACCGCCAGGTTGGTGGTGTTGCTCTGGGCGATGCCGATGAAACTGTTCATGATGCCCCACACCGTACCGAACAGGCCGACGAACGGCGCCACCGCGCCGATGCTGGCGAGCACGCCGATGCCGCGTCGCTGCACGCGCGCGGTTTCCAGTTCAATGCGGTCCAGGCGCGAGGCCACGCGCTCCTTGATGCCGTCGCGGCTATCCAGTTCCTGCGACAGGCGCAGTTCGGTGCGCGCTGCGTCCAGCATGGCGAGTGCGGTGCCCTGCTGCAGGCTGGCCTCCACGCTCCCGCCGGGCAGGCTCGGCGCCTGCAGCAGCAGCGCGCGCGCTGCACGCAGCTGCCGGCCCTGCCGGGCCAGCTCCCACCCCTTGGCCAGCAGCACGGTCCAGGTGGCCAGCGACGCCAGTGCCAGCGCGATCATCACCGTTTTCACCACCACATCGGCGGCCAGGTACATGCCCCACGGGGTCAGTGCAGGAGCAGCCACGGGGGCCAGGTCAGCAGGCAGCATCGTCTCGTTTTCCATCAGCATCAGGGGTCGCTGCACGGCGGCGTGCCGAGCGCGGATCATTGGCGTCGTCCACTTCCACGACCGGGTTGGGCTCCAGCCGCGGTGCGGGCCGACTGAGCACGTAGCCGGCGCTGACCGCGAAGAACAGGCCCACGCCCAGCAGCAGCCGCCAGGACGGATGTGCGCCCCAGCAGAACAGCGCGAAGCCCACCGCCATGCCGGCGCTGGCAAACGCCTTGCCCTTGCGCGACACCGCGCCCTGCTCGCGCCACAGCCGCAGTGACGGGCCGTAGCGCGGGTGCGCCAGCAGGCGTTGCTCGAACTTCGGCGAACTGCGCGCGAAGCAGCCCACGGCCAGGATCAGGAAGATGGTGGTCGGCATCACCGGCAGCAGCGCGCCGATCACCCCGAGGCCGACCATCAGCCAGCCCAGCGCGAACCAGAGCCAGCGCATCAGCGTTGCGCCGATAGGCGGGAGGCGTGCATCAGGCGAATTCCACTTCAACGTGACCGTGCACGCTGCGGAACGCTGCATCGGCCGCATCGATCACCTGCTGCTCCTGCTCGGCGCTCAGCGGCACCGCATCCAGCGCAGCGGTGAATTCACGCCAGTGGCGCGCCGCGCCATCCGGGTGTGCGGCCAGGTGGCGGGCGCCGAAATCACGATCCAGGCCGAGCTTGGCAGCCATCTTGTACAGAATGGTGCCGCCGAGATTGGAGCCTTCGGCCACATACAGCCACCCCAATGCGGCGGGTAGCTCCAGATCGGACGGCAACGCCGCGATGTCGGCCCCCGGCAGGGTCTGCTCCAGATCCTGCAGGTCGCGCGCCACCTGGGTCAGGCGGCGGCGCTCACCCAGGTCCGGCAGCAGTGCATCCAGCGCAGGGTTGGCATACAGCGCATCGATGCTGCGATGAAAGCGGTACTGCACGCGCAGGAAACGGGCGAAGTTGCTGCGGTCGGCGAAGATGTCGCCGGCCATGATGCGCTTGTCCAGCGCGCCATGGCTGTCGCGGGTGGCGGCCTTGAGCCGCAGGCTGCGGCTGTCTTCAGGGGCGATGTGTGCGTTCATGGGGGATGCCAAGGGGGTCGTCCTGCTGTAGACGTTCGCCACGGGGCTTTCCCCAAGGCCATGTGCACCGATAATGGCGTATCCCTTCTTCCCGCAGGAACCGACGATGATCACCACCGAACCGCGCATGACCAACCTGTTCCTGCAGCTGGGCCTGGACGCCAGCGCCGAGGGCATCGCCCGCTTCATCCGCGAACACCAGCTGGCCACCGATGTGGAAGTGGTCGAAGCGCCGTACTGGAACGATGCCCAGCGCCAGTTCCTGTCCGAATCACTGCAGGCCGATGCGGCATGGACCACGGTGGTGGATGAGTTGAACGAGTCGCTGCACGAAGATGCGGTGAAGGCGGCGACCGGGCTGTAACCGGCTGGAGGAAGGCGCCGGGCATGGCCCGGCGCTACCGTTGTCTCCCGCTGGGGTCAGAGCCCTTTCTGCAGGAAAGGGATCCGACCCCGACGATCAGTACTTCCAGGTCAGCGCCAGCCTCGCGGTACGGCCCGGGGCCGGCATCACGCCCAGCGCCAGCGGATCCAGGTAGTAGCGGTCGGTGACGTTGTCCACGCCCGCCTCCACCGACAGCTGGTCGTTGAAGCTCCAGCTGGCGAACAGGTCGACCAGGGTGGTCGGCCGGTACAGCTGCTGGATCGCCGACAGGCCCACGTTCCAGTCCTTGTCCAGCTTGCTGATCGGGCCGGCGTTGTGGACCACGCGGGTGCCGAACGTCAGGCGCTCGTCGAACAGGCGCGAGCCCAGGGTCAGGTTGACCATGTAGCGCGGCGGGTTCTGGGTGTTGGTGTACGAGCCCTCGAAGCCACCGTCCACGCAGTTGGGCGTGTTGGCCAGCTCATCGTTCCTGCGCTGCGCACCATAGGCACGGCGCTCGGCGGCGATGTCCGGCGCGCAGGTCTTGGCCTTGAAGTAATAGTGCGCGGACAGATCGGCAAATACCTTGCCGCTGTCATAGCTGGACTGGAACTCCATGCCCGAGACCTTGAACTGGTCGACGTTGCGGATCAGGCCTGCCGACAGCGTGCGGTAGTCACGGGTGATCAGGTCGTCGATGCGGGTATCGAAGTACGCCAGCTTCAGCGCCAGGCGGTCGCCGGCAGTGAACAGATCGTAGCGGATGGTGCTGGCACCGATCTCCCAGCTGCGCGCACGCTCCGGCTTCAGCTCGCCCACCGGCTTGGCGGCGGTGAACAGGCCCAGCGTGGTCTCGAACAGGCTCGGCAGCTTGGTGCCTTCGGCGTACTTCACGTAGACCATGGTGTCTTCGCTGAAGCGGTAGGCCACGCTGGCGGTCGGCGAGAACGCGGTGTCGCGGCGGCGGATCGGCTGCGACCAGCTCCAGCTGACCGGCACTTCCAGGTCCTGCGCCTTGCCGGCGTCGTAGAAGTTCCAGCCACCGATGTCACCCACCGTGCCCTTCTTGTACGGTGAAGCCAGCAGCGATTCCTGGGTGAAATTGCCGTTGGCGTCCGGATACCAGTTCAGCAGCGCGATGCGCTTGGCCCGCCACGACGGCAGCGCCGGGTTGCCATTGAGCAGCTCGGTGTAGCGGTACTGGCCCTGCACCTCGTAGGCATCGGGCGTGGCCAGGCGGTTGCGGTCGTGCACATCCACGCGGTTCCAGCGGCCGCCCGCCAGCAGTTCCCAATGCTCATCTGGCTGCCACTTCAGCGAGGCCACGGCACTGTATTCCTTGCGCTCGGCGTTGCGCAGGAAGCGGTTGTTGATCAGGTCATCGTGCATGACCGGCCCCGAACTGCCCGGTGCAATGTCCTCATCGCTGTAGGACAGGCCGTAGTCGAGGGTGAATGCACCGGCGTGGGTATCGAACTTCGAGGTGTTGCTGGCATCCAGGCCGAAGCGCTTCTGCCGCAGCGGATTGCGGTAGGCATCCTTGTAACCGGGGTCGCCACTGAAGCTGGGCGCGTCGTACCACTCGGTGCGGCGATCGAAGTACCAGGGGGTGATGCCGGTCAGGCTGTTGTACATCACGCTGTCGGTATCGGTGTACGTGGCGTTGACGCGCAGGTCGACCAGCTCGCTGTCCGGGTTGAAGCGATAGCGCAGGGTGTAGCTGTCCATGTCGACGTGGCCCGGGTCCCATTGCGGAATGCGGTCACGATCCACACGGATGATCTGCGAGGCCATGATCTCGCCGGCGGTGCCCTCGTAGCGGCGGTAGCCCGCTTCCAGGGTCTGTGCATCGTCGATGCGCCAGGTGCCCTTGAGCAGCGCCGACTTCGAGCGCGCCGAGGTATTGAAGACCTCGGTACGCGGCGGATTCAGCGGCGCCAGCGTGCGCCGGGTCTGCGGGAAGTCATCGTAGCCATGCTTGCCGGAGAAGTAGTTGCCGTTGTCGCGGTAGGCGTAGGCGGCAACCAGATCGAAGCGATCCCAGTGTCCCGCAGCGGCCACGTTGAAGAACTGGCTGCCGGTGGCGCTGCGATCGTTGCGCGGCGCGGCACTGTAGGAAGGCAGGTTGTTGGCGCTGTTGTTGGCCAGGCCGCCACGCACGCGCACGCCGAAGTCCCGGCCTTCGCGCAGCACGTCGCCGATCTTCAGCGTCTCCATCTCGACCACGCCGCCGATGCCACCGGAGGCGTTGGCCTGCAGGCTCGGGCCTTTGGTGATGGTCAGGCTGGAGATCAGGTCCGGGTCGAGGTAGGTGCGCTGCGACTGGCCGGCATAACCACGGTAGGTATCGATGCTGGACTGGCCACCGTCGATGATCACCGGCACGCGGCCCTGGCCCTGGATGCCACGGATGTTGACGTCGAAGCCGTTGCCCACGCGCGGATCACCGGCGGTGACGCCAGCCACGCCCTTGACGATGTCGCCGTTGGACGTACCGCGGAATCGCTCCAGGTGCGTGCGGTTGAGCGTGGTGGTGGAGCCGACGCTGCGATAGCCGTCGAGCAGCCGCGCCTCGTCGCTGGTTGCGCCGCTGTCGATACGGTCGCCGGCCACGCTCAGCGTATCGGTGACGATCACACCGCTGTCAGCCTGCGCCGACGCTGCCGCTTCCAGGGTCACCGCATCGGCACTGACCCGGCGCACCGCCAGGCCACTGCCCTGCAGCAGGTGCTGCAACGCCTCGCTGGCCGACAGGCTGCCGCTGACCGCACGCGAGGTCACACCCCGGGCCAGGGTGGCCGGGTACACGACCTGCACGCCGGACTGGCGCATGTAGCTGCGCAGCGCCTCGTCCAGTGGCTGCGCGGGGATATCGAAGCGCTGCACGGCAGCGTGGTCACCGCTGGCATCCTGCGCGAGTACGGACGGCGCGGCGCTGGCCAGGCCGGCCGCCAGCAGGGCGATGCACAGGCGGGACGGGCGCGGCATGCGGCCCGGACGATGGAGATCGAACATGGGGGAACCTGTCAGGTAATCGGTGCCGCGGGCGCGGCGACATCCGCAACACGGGCGGACACGGCGACGTACTGGCGGCGGCGGGTACGTTCGCGGAGTAAGACGGATGAAAGCGCGGCAACCCCAAGAGCGATTTGCGGCCGCGGCAGGTGCCGACCGTGGGTCGGCTGGTTGCCGCGGTGGGTGCCAACCATTGGTCGGCTGCTTGCAGTGGTGGGTGCCAACCATTGGTCGGCTGCTTGCAGTGGTGGGTGCCGACCGTTGGTCGGCACAGGGACGGTCATCCACGCATGGCGTGGATCTACTGCACGATGGCGACGCCGAATGGAAGACGAGTAACCCGAAGACCTGCTGTTGCCGCCAACGCGTCCAGCGCCTGTTCCGGGCGATCGATGCGCAATGCTGCACTGACGGCCGGCAGCTGCGACAGATCGCCACGCACGAAGGTCGGGCCAGCGCGATAGCGCCCGACCCATTGCACGGCCTCGGCGACGCTGGCCTGCTCCAGCAGCAGTTCACCCTGCCGCCACGCGCCGACACTGTCGGCCGCCACATCTCCCAGACGCGTCACGCCACTGCGCTCGCCATAGGCCGCGCGCTGTCCCACCTGCAGGTAGGTCCAGCCACCGTCGGCCGGGCTGGCCACGCGCACCCTGCCCTGTCCGACCTGGGTTTCCACCTGATCGTTGTCGCGTGCGACGGAGAACGCGGTCGAGATGTCCTCGACCACACCATTGCCCGCGAGCACGCTGAAACGCCGCTGGGCATCCGGGCTGACCTCGAACCAGGCCCGCCCGCGCAGCAGCTCGATCCGGCGTGCATCGGCATCAAACCGCACGGCGATCGCGCTGTCCGCATCCAGCACGGCTCGACTGCCATCGGGCAGTTGCACGTTCTGCACGACATGCGTACTGCGATGGTCGGCCTGCAGCCGCAACCAGGCCTCCGGCCATGCCACCAGCACCGCCAGCGCAGCTGCAGCGGCCATTGCCCAGCGCAGCCGCCGCGGGCGCCGGCGCTCGGCGGGCCGGGCCTGCGGGCGTGGTCCGACGCTGCGCCACAGCGCGCGCTCGTGCTCGAAGGCCCGACGGTGCCCCGGCTGTGCCAGCCAGCGTTCGAACTCATGCATGCGCCCCTCGCCGATGTCACCCGAGGCCAGCCACGCGATCCAGCCCCGGGCCTGTTCGGCCAGGGCATCGTCATTGGCGGCGGGCAGCGTGTTCGGCGGGCTCATCGGCTGGCGGACAGGCGCATTCAAGCGCGGGCGGAGGAACTAGACCGCATCCACGGTCCAGTGATCAAGACGTTTCAGCGAGGGCCAGCCCCAAGCCGGGGCGATCATCGGCCGCTGCGCGCCCAGGCCAGGCGTTGCAGCGCGGTGCGCACATGGTTCTCGACGGTAGTCACCGACACACCCAGACGGCGGGCGATCTCGGCCTGGGTCAGGCCCTGCAGGCGGTTGAGCCGGAAGATGGTGCGGGTCGGCTCCGGCAGGTGTCCCGCCGCGTCGAGCACCCGCTGCAGCTCGTCCTGTGCCATCGCCTGCTCTTCGGTCGAGATCACCTCGTCCGGCCCCCACAGGTAGTGGTCGGCCAGCAGACGGTTGCGCCGGGTCGATTCGCGGCCATGGTCGGTGGCCAGGTTGGCGGCCAACCGGTACAGATAGGCGCGCGGGTTGTCGATGGCCTGGCTGTCATCGACGCCACGTGCCTTGAACCACACCGCCTGGATCACGTCCTCGGCGCCGTTGTCGCCCCCCAGGATGCGTTGCACCCGGCGCAGCAGCGCGGGCCGCTCGCGGATCAGCAGTTCGGTGAGGGAGGCGGCATTGGAGGACATGCGCGGAACCGGGACGACAGACGGAAGGCGCCGCGCATGCTACTCCGTTAATGAGAATCAGTCACGTTCGCATCAATGGATGCACCCGGTCAGCCCGTCATAGACGCTCTGCGAGGTCCCCGGCAGCGGGTCATGCAGTGGATTGCGCGCGGCGAGCGCGGCATGGAAGGCTTCCACCGGGGTTCCTGCCACCAGCGGCAGGCGGCACAACCAGGTCGGTTGCCGGGCCACGATCGCGCCATCGTTGCGGGACACCTCCAGATCGCTGGCGGCGAATGCCCACAGGCATTCATGCACGGTTCCCCGCACCGCATCCACCGAACAGCGCAGGCGCAGGGCGCGGATATCGCTGTATTCGCCCTCGCAGAAGGTGTCGCCACAGATGGCATCGAAGCCATGCTGCAAACGGCCTTCCAGGGCAAAGAAGCGGTCCCAGTTGGCCTCCTGGTGCGGGTAGTCGATCAGGTCGACATAAGGGGACGCCTGGGCCAAAGGCGCAACCAGCAACATGCAGGTCAGGCCAAACGACAGGGCAGACACGTTCATGGGCAGACTCCTTGGGAAGGTTGGACCAGCCTGCGCTCCCATGCCGGCCGCCCCCATCAGCCAATCCCGGCCTGCCGGGTAGGCCCCCGCCCCACAGCGCCGTCGGCCCCTCCCTCTGCACAGCGCCCGGCAAAGGCATAAAATGGGGGGCTATCCGTCTATATCCCCCACCTGGAGCACGACCATGGGTCTGGAACTCGTCTCGCCCGGCAAGAACCCGCCGGAAGAAATCAACGTCATCATCGAGATCCCGAAGGACTCGGAGCCGGTGAAGTACGAAGTGGACAAGGAAACCGGCGCGATCTTCGTCGACCGTATCCTGTCCACCCCGATGCGCTACCCCTGCAACTACGGCTACGTGCCGAGCACCCTGTGCGGCGACGGCGATCCGGCCGACGTGCTGGTGGTGCTGCCGCTGCCGCTGGTGCCGGGCTCGGTCGTGCGCTGCCGTCCGGTCGGCGTGCTGAAGATGAGCGATGAGGCGGGCAGCGACGAGAAGATCCTGGCCGTGCCGGTGTCGAAGATCTTCAGTGGCTATGCCCACGTCGAAGACATCGCCCAGGTGTCCAGCCACTGGCTGGAGCGCATCGGCCACTTCTTCGAGCACTACAAGGACCTGGAGAAGGGCAAGTGGGTCAAGCTCGACGGCTGGGGCGGCGCCGCTGAGGCCAAGCAGATCCTGATCGAGGCGCACCAGCGCCATCTCGACAGCAAGGCCTGAGCCTGAACCGGATCGCTCCGGCGGCACCCCGCCGGAGCGATGCGGGTCACGTTTCATGACGACGGCACATCACACGTGCCGCCGTATTAGGTAAATTGCGTCACTTCACACGTCGTCGACATCCATCGTCGAGACAGCCAGGGGAATGTGTCGTGCGTATTCTGCTTGTTGGGGATGCAGCCAGCCTGCCGGCCGAGCTGACCGAATTCATTGCCGATCTTGGGGAAGACTGGCAGCCGCTGACCGCCACCGATGGCCAGACCGCGATGACTGCGGTGGCCACGCAGGGCGTGGATGCGGTGATCGTCTGCCCGCAGCTGCCGGATCTCAATGCCACCACGCTGCTGGGCCAGATCCGGACCTTGCGCCCGGAAACCATCCGCATCGCGCTGATCGATGCCCAGCACGGCAACCGGCCGCCGCCGGCACGCCTGATCGGTGTCGCTCACCGTTTCCTGCCGTTGCCACTGGCACCGGAAGTGCTGCTGGAAGCGCTGACCAGCCTGGAAGAGCTGCGCGAAGTACTGGACAGCCCACGCCTGCGCGATGCCATCGGCCGTATCGAGAAGCTGCCCTCGCCGCCGCACCTGTACCTGAGCCTGACCCAGGCGCTGGAGCATGACGACGACGCTGACAGCGCCGACGTCGCCAAGCTGGTGGCGGCCGACCCGGCCATTGCCGCGAAGGTGCTGCAGCTGTCGAACTCGGCGTTCTTCAGCCAGGGACGCACCATCGCTGACCTGCGCACGGCCGTGACCCGCCTGGGCCTGTCGACGCTGCGCGACCTGGTGCTGGCCAGCGAGGTGTTTTCCGCACCCACGTTGTCCACCGCCGAACGCAATTCGCTGCAGCAGCGCGCCCTGCTCGCCTCGCGCCTGGCCGCGCGCCTGCTGCCCGAATCCAGTGCCGAACTGGGCGCGACCGCCGCCCTGCTGGCCGACATCGGCCTGCTGCTGCCCGGCGTACGCAACGAGCGTAGCGAACCGTCGCTGGCCGGTGACACCCGCCCCGGCCATGCCGAGGCCGGCGCCTACCTGCTGGGCCTGTGGGGCCTGCCGATGCCGATCATCGAAGCGGTTGCCTTCCACCTGCAGCCGCAGCGCGCCAATACGCGCAGCTTCTGGGTGACCGGTGCGGTGCATGTGGCGCTGGCGCTGGTCAACGGCGATCCGGTGGATGAGGACTACCTGCAGCGCGCAGGTGTACTCAACAGGCTGCCGCAGTGGCGCGAGCATGCCAATGCGTTGATGGGACTGGTACCCAGCGAGGCCTGAGCTGTCAACGCAGGAACAACCTCGAAGGCGCGCCCAAAGGCGCGCCTTTTTTTGCATCAGCGCGCGCCGCAGGCGTCCTGCACGCAGTGGCGATACTGCAGATCGCACATGACCTTCGAATTGCCTGCAGCCAGGCATTGCTGGCGCAGCTCTTCGCAGTACAGCCCGCCCCCACAGACGCCACCGGTCTGGGCGAACACCGCACCCACCAATGTCGCATAGATCAGTGCAGCAGCAGACAGTTTGTGCAACAGCGTGCTCTTCATCGCTCTCTCCATGTGCAAGTGTCCGCAAGTGGACCCAGCAACTGTGTTGATTACGACACGACAGGAACGTGACTCTGCTCACCTTCCACGACATTTCGGAATTCCCCTACAAAAAAAGAGGGCGGACCTTGCGGTCCGCCCTCCCGGTATTGCTATCGCACTTCGAACGATCAGAAGCGCTGGGTGTACTTCATGTACAGGAAGCGACCGACGTCGAAGCCACCGTAGTAGGCGAAGCTCGAGTTCGGCGCCGAGTACTGCAGCGCACCGCGGTGATCGAACACGTTGTTCGCACCCAGGGCGATGGTGGCATCCCACGGAGCCTTCCAGCTGACCTGCACGTCGTGGAAGGTGTTGGAGCCGGTGTGGCGCAGCGGATCCGGCTCACCATTGGCGTAGTGGTTCGGGGCGTCGCACCAAGCGTCGTCGATGCAGCTTTCCTTCATGCCCGAGTAGTAACGAGCAGTCCAGTTGACACCGAAGTCACCCAGCTCCCAGTTCACGCCCAGGTTCGAACGGACGCGGAACAGGCCCGGCTCACCAACGCGACCGATGGTGATGTTCTCACCCTTCTTGTTCTGGCCGGCTTCGTCGTACTTGGCCAGGTAGCTGGTCTGCCAGTCGATGCTGAACTTGCCGATCGACAGTTCCGGCAGGCGGTACTTGACACCCAGGTCGTAGCCTTCGGTCTCCATCGAGCCGAGGTTGGCCAGGCCGTAGGTCAGCGCCTCGATATGGCCATCGGCGGCACGGGTGACGCCTTCGCAGCGAGCTGCGTTGCCCAGCACGTAGCAGTCACGCAGGATGCGATCAACGCTGTCAGCGATGATCATGTTCTTCAGCTCGTAGCGGTACCAGTCGAGCGAGATGTCCAGGCCCTGCACCCAACGCGGGCTCCAGACCAGGCCAACCGTCTTGCTCTTGGAGGTTTCCGGCTTCAGAGCCGAATTCGAACCGCTGACGAACTGGTCCGGGGTTGCGCACGGGAAGGTGCTGCAAGGCGCGAAGCCCTGGCCGACCTGCACGTAGTTGGCCGGCACGCCAGCCCCGGCGCAGGCGGCATTGCCAGCGACGTTGCCCGGCGAGGTCGAACCGCACGGGTCGGTGTAACGCTCGAAGCTCGAGTTGGTGCCGCCGTACAGATCGTCGACGGTCGGCGCGCGGAAGCCTTCTGCGTAGGTACCGCGGACCAGCAGCTCTTCGATCGGGCGCCACACCAGGCCGAACTTCGAGTTGATCGTGTCACCGAAGTTGCTGTAGTCGGAGTAGCGGCTGGCGACGTTGAAGGTCAGTTCCTTGGCAAACGGCAGGTCCGACAGGATCGGCACGTTCAGTTCCAGGTAGAACTCATCCAGCGAGTAGTTACCCGAGGTGGTGGTCGACGCCAGGCCGGTCGACTGGCCCGACTGACGGAAGGCGTCCGGCACGAAGCGGCCTTCTTCCTTGCGGTGCTCGTAGCCCATGGCCACGCCCAGGTCACCGGCCGGCAGCTCGAACAGCGAACCGGACAGGTTGGCGGTGTAGCTGGTGGTCTTGGTCACACCGGTGTCGGTGTAGGTCGGGAACAGGAAGTTCTGCAGATCACGGTCGGCAAGCGAGCCCTGGCCGTTGACGCCATACGGCAGCAGCGGGTTCCACGGACGGCACTGGCTCAGCGGAATCGGCTTGGCAGAAGTACCGCACTGGGCAACACCCTGGCCATTGATGAACGACTGGCCAAGTGCCTGCTCGGATGCGATCAGGCTCATGTCGCCGTAGCCGGTCTTGGTCAGCTCGTTGCGGTTCCACAGCGCACCGACGTCCCAATCCCAGGTCTTGCCAGCGAATTCGAAGAAGCCGCTCAGGCTCGGCGCGAAGCGCAGGGTCTTGAGGTCGCTCTTGGTGGTACGCGGCACTTCCCACAGGCGGCGACGGAACTCGACGTCCTGACCGATCGGGTTGAACGCGCTGTCCTTCGACAGCGGGGTACCGAACGACAGCGACTGGTACGGGTAACCCGCGATCTGCTGGTCGGTGGTGCGCTGGTTGTACAGCACGTCAGCATTGAAGGTGATCGAGTCGGCCAGATCATAGCTGCCGTTGACGTACACGGACTTACGCTCGATGCCGGTCTGCACCATCATCTGCTGGTTGGCATTGGAGTACTCGGCCGGGGTCAGCAGGTGGTAGTCGGCCGCATTCTTCGGGTCACCGCCCGGATTCAGGGTCATCCACTCCGGCTGCGGCTGGCCTGCAGCGCGCGGCTTGCAGTCGCCCCACACGCGCGGGTCGCACCAGGTGCTGTTCTGGCTCAGCGGGCTCCAATCACCGGAGGTGGTGTTCGGGCCCAGGCCGCCGTCGCGGCTGAACCAACGATCCTTCGCCCACACCGGATCCTGCTTGGAGTATTCGGCCGACAGGGTCACGCCGCCACGCTCGCCTTCGGAGCCGAGGGTGAACGAGTAGGTGTTGGTGTCGCCGTCGCCGCGGCCGTACTGGCCGACATAGACGCTGGCTTCAGCACCGTCGAAGCGCTTGCGGGTGATCACATTGACCACGCCAGCGATGGCGTCCGAACCGTAGATGGCGGAGGCGCCATCCTTCAGCACTTCGATGCGCTCGACGGCGGCCATCGGAATCTGGCTCAGATCCTGGTAGCCGGCAGTGGTCGCGCCCAGGCGCTTGCCGTTCATCAGCACCAGGGTGCGCTGCGCGCCCAGGTTGCGCAGGTCGACGTAGTAGCCGCCAACGTTTTCGCCGGAGGACAGCGAGTCCGCACGGGAAATGGCCGGCGAACCTGCCGAGGTCAGGTTCTGCAGGACATCGGCGACGGTGGTGTAGCCCTGCTTTTCCAGGTTCTCACGGCTCAGGGTGAGGACCGGCTGCTGGGTCTCCATCGAGGCGCCGCGGATGCGCGAGCCCGTGATTTCGATGCGATCCAGGGTGGTCGCATCCTTTGCTTCCTGTGCAGAAGCAAAGGCGGGCGTCAGCGCCAACGCAATGCCAGCCGGCAGAAGGCCCAGCCGCACTGCGGGATTACGAACGTTCATCTATCTCTCCAAGGTACGTGTTAGCAGCGTGTTAAAACACCCCAGCACGTTACGATTGCGTTGCAGCGCTGTATTTGCGCGAACCAACCGGAGACTTTGCAGATTGTGGCGGCAGCAAGCCGCCGTTCTCCCTGAAGCGCGATGCGGACTGGCCGTAGCGGGCGCGGAACGCACGCGCGAAGCTGCAGCAGTTGTCGAAGCCACTGGCTGCAGCAACTTCGCCGACCATCATGTCGGTGTCACGCAGCAGGTCGGCAGCGCGCTCAAGGCGCAGCCGCGCCGAAAGCGACTGCGGGCTTTCCTCGTACAGGCTCTGGAAGGTCTTGGAGAGATACCAGCTGGAGAAGTTGGTCAGCTCGGCCAGTTCACCGATGCGCACCACGCGGTGGCTGTTGCCTTCCAGGTACAGGCGGGCGCGCTGCATGCGGCCGAACACCTGGCGCTTGCGGCTGCGCGAGCGCCCCGGGCAACGCTGCACGTTGTCGGCCAGCCCACGCTGCAGGCCCGCCAGGTGCAGCAGCAGCGGGCGCAGTGCCTGTGCCGGCTGGCCACTGGCAAGCGCATCGCGCCACAGGCGCAGCGCAACGCGGGCATCGCCACGGTTCATGCGGCCACGCCCGGCATACAGACCGCAATCGGCCATCTCGGCCAGCACGCGCAGCGCTTCGACCGTCAGGTTCAGGCCAACGCACAAGCCGTTGCGACCGGCCTGCACCAGCGGCCGCGACTCCTTCTCGAAGGCGATCCACTCGCCCTGGCGCAAGCGGAAGCGTCCTTCCTTGGCTTCCACCCAGGAGCTGCCGCGCACCTGCATCCACACAGTGAAGCTGCTGCCTGCGGTCTGCAGGCTGCCGAGCCGGGCCACGCCCAGGCAGGTCGGCGCAGCATCGTCGAGCGACCGGTCCAGAGAGACGGTTTGGCCGCGATCGGCCAGCGAGAGTTGACGCATGGGGGCACCACGGATTTGCCTAGTACAGGCCTCCGTTTTGCCAAATCAGGCGGCACCACGTCAGGAAAGTCAGACGAGATCGCCACGAATTCGCGGCGAGGTCGCCACGAAGAAATTACGAAGGCCCATTTCCGTTGAACAACAACAACTTGGAGAACGCCGGAAGCAGCGTCGGCGAGCGCTCGGGCAAACGCATCACACCGATGTCGGCACCGTCGCTGACCGCCATTGCCACGAACAGGGTGCGCCCATCGGCGCCGGCACTCAGCCCGTTGCCGGCACTGAGGCGTTCCGCATCCAGGCAGCGTTCCGGTTCCTCGCGCCCGGCCTGGATCAGCACCAGTGTCGTACCGCAGCGGGTGGACGTACCGAGATAGCCGATCGCACTGTTGCCGGCCACGGTCCAGGCCCGGTACCGCCACCGGCTGGGCTGGTCATCGCTGATCTGCTGCACGCTGCCTGGCGCCAGCGCCGCATCCACCGACCACAGGCCACCTGCCGCCAGGCGGGTGAACAGCACTCGCCCGCTGCTGCGATCGAACCGCGCCTGAGACACGCCCTCGATGCTGGCAAGGCGGCGCCAAGGCTGCACGCTTCGATCAAACAGGCTCAGCCGCGTCTGTTGCTGGTCATCGCGCTCGACTACCAGCAGCTGGTCCGGGTTTGCGCCGTACAGTGCCTGCAGCGGCTGCTCCGACGGTACCGGCAACGGCTGGACGCGTTCGTCACGCGGTGCGATCTCATAGACCACCGTGCGTCCGTGTTCGTCGCGCCCGACCACCAGCAACCGCCGGCTGTCGGCCGACCAGTCCGGTGCCTGACGTGCCTCAGGCCGCAATCCTTCGATAGGCCGCAGCGAATCGGGGCGCTCCATGTCCGCCCACCACAGCGCGAAGCTGCCTGAACGATCGGACGTGAACACCAGTTGGCGTCCATCCGGCGCCGCCATCGGCTGCCCATCCCGACCACTGGATGCAAACAAGCGCTGCGGGGGTGAACCGCCCTCCATCGGCACCTTGAAGATGCCGAACTGCGCGCGGCGGTGAACGAAGGCCAGCATCCCCGCGCGGCGCGCCGTCGCCGGCCATTGTGCGTCGTCGAGCCCGGCGTCGCGCAGCGTGCGGCTCTCGACGTCCAGGTAATACAGGCGCACCTCACTGTCGACACGGCGTCCAAACACGATCGTCCGGCCATCACGCAACCAGGCCCAGCCACGCAGTTCAGCGGCCTCGTTGGTCAGCTGCTCGGGCGTGCCACCCGCGGCCGGCATGCGCCACAGGTCGCCCAGCTGCGGATTGCGCACGAATACCAGCCACTTGCCATCAGGCGAGTAGCGCGGCGCATAGTCGAAGTCATCCTCGGCGACACCGTAGTCCAGCGCCTCCCATTGGCCACTGGCCAGATCAAGCTTGCGGATGCCGCGATGGGCATAGCGCCCCACCATGCTGCCGAACACCAGACCACGGCCGTCCGGCGTCCAGTCGAAACTGAGCAGCTCGGTGCCATCGCACCGTGTGGCCTGGCGTAGGGCACCACCGGTCGCGCTGGCGATCAGCACCTGGCAACCGCCGTTGTTGCTGAACCGCGCGAAGGCGATCTCGCGTCCATCCGGCGACCAGCTCGGGAAGCGATCGACCGAGCCGGCCGGCGGAGCCAGCAGCTGCCGCGCAGGCGCGTTGCCGGAGGTCTGCACCTTGATCGCGCCACCGCCCTGCCCGTCTTCGTTGGCGCCCTCATAGGCCACCAATGAACCATCGGGTGAAAGCGTGGGATAGGTTTCAAAGCCGCTGGTCGCGGTGATCAACCGATAGGGACGCTGCGGGCTGCCGATCACGCGCGTGCCGTTCTCCACGGCCGCGTCCACAGCTGAACTGCTGGCCGGTGCCCGCCGCAGCAGCAGCGCGGTCAGCACCACCACCGTGGCCAGCATCAGCACGCCCAGCACCAGCAGTACGCGCCGGCGGACGTGGCGCCAGCGGCGGCGCGATGCCTGCACGTGTGGCGGCATCACCTCGGCGATGGCCATCGCCGGTTGCATGTCCACGATTTCGTCATCGGCTCCCGCGGGCGGCGCCGGCTCGACATCGTCCAGTACCTGCACCGGCACCAGCAGGCGATAGCCGGTCTTGGCGATGGTCTCGATATAGGCCTGGCCGTTGTCGTCGTCGTTGCTGAACGCCTTGCGCAGCTGGGTGACGGCCTGGGTAAGCACATCATTGGTCGGCAGCGTGTCCGGCCAGACTTCCGCGAACAGTTCATCGCGGGTGACAACACGCCCCGGCTGGCGCAGCAGCACACGCAGCACGCCCAGCGCCTTCGGCGTCAGCCGACGCGGGCGACGCGCACCGACGACCTCGACTTCGCGCGAGGACAGAGTGACAGTGCACTCTCCTATCCGGATCCGATCGAATCCGGGGGGCTGGTTTTCACTGCTGTTCATTTTCCGCTACACAGTAGAGACAGGTCCGGGGCAGCGTTTGCCTTCGATACCCTCCCGTCCTGGGAACAGCAAAAAGCCAGACTCCGCACAAAGCATCGGCGCATACCGCAAAAACAATGAAGCGGGCGAATACTAGCCTATGCGGGTTACCTCGCCTATCGCGTGGTCGACATCCAGGCTCTCTCTCGCCGACGCATTCACATAATTTGCTGCACCATTCGCGCCCTGCGGGGCGCGAAATTTTTATCTGGCGTTCATTTTCACATGCGCCGCAGCATGGTCAATCCAACCAGTCGCGAAACCACCAAAGCTACGTACATCACGCCTGAAAACTGCTCCAGCATCACCAAGGCGCGCGCCTGCGGATGCAGTGGCACAACGTCGCTCAAGCCAACACCCGAGAGCAAACTGAAGCTCAGATAAAGAAGCTCCATCCAGGTGCGCTGCGCGCCACCACCGGTGCCCTGGAAACTGCCCGGATACCATTGCTGGCACACGGCGAAAGCAAACGCGAAGGCCCACGCCAGCAACGTGAATGTCGCACCTGCTGCGAACAGTTCATCGCGGGTGACTTTATGGTCCTGGAGCATGTAGGCGATGAGCGCACCGGCCGTATAGAAGTACAGCAGGCTTTCCAGCAGCTGCGCGGTGGTCAGCAGCGCACTGCGATCCAGCAGTGCGCCGGCCAGCGAGAACACCACCGAAGGAATGGCCAGCAGCAGTGCCAGCCAGGTGCCCAGCGGACTGCGCTGGACCACCCACAGCGCCAGGCCGAGTACCGCCATGCCGAACATGCCCAGCGCCGCACGGCCGCCGGCGGTGTCATCAAGTGCGGGATACAGCAGCACCGCGATCAACTGGGCACCCAGCAGCCAGGCCGAAGGATGGCGGCGGGCAATGGCCAGCCAGCGGGTGGTGATGGCAACGGGCATGGCGTCCTTCCCCAAGGTGATGGGCGGAGGATAGCCGGGAGCGGCGTGATGAGCGGTAGTGCCGGCCACTGGCCGGCACTCTCCCCGGTCCCACGCACGACGGAATGCCGGCCAGCCGCCGGCACTACCCGTTACACGTCAGCCCTGGTGATAGACCTCGGCGCCGGCGGCGCGAAACTCCTTCGACTTCTCCTTCATGCCGGCCTCGGCGTAGTCGCGCACGTCCTGGGTGATCTTCATCGAACAGAAGTGCGGGCCGCACATCGAGCAGAAGTGCGCCAGCTTGTGCGCATCCTTCGGCAGGGTCTCATCATGGAATTCCTTGGCCTTCTCCGGGTCCAGCCCGAGATGGAACTGGTCTTCCCAGCGGAACTCGAAGCGCGCCTTGCTCAGCGCGTTGTCGCGCACCTGCGCGCCGGGGTGTCCCTTGGCCAGGTCGGCCGCATGCGCGGCGATACGGTAGGCCATGATGCCGTCGCGTACGTCCTGGCGGTTGGGCAGGCCGAGGTGCTCCTTCGGCGTCACGTAGCACAGCATCGCCGTACCGAACCAACCGATCATCGCCGCACCGATCGCGCTGGTGATGTGGTCGTAGCCCGGTGCGATGTCGGTGGTCAGGGGGCCCAGCGTATAGAACGGCGCTTCGCCACACTCGCGCAGCTGCTTGTCCATGTTTTCCTTGATCAGCTGCATCGGCACGTGGCCGGGGCCTTCGATCATGGTCTGCACGTCGTGCTTCCAGGCGATCTTCGTCAGTTCGCCCAGCGTCTCCAGCTCACCGAACTGCGCAGCGTCGTTGGCATCGGCGATGCAGCCCGGGCGCAGGCCGTCACCCAGCGAGAAGGTCACGTCATAGGCCTTCATGATTTCGCAGATGTCTTCGAAATGCGTGTAGAGGAAGTTCTCCTTGTGGTGTGCCAGGCACCACTTGGCCATGATCGAGCCACCGCGGCTGACGATGCCGGTGACCCGCTTGGCGGTGAGCGGAACATAGCGCAGCAGCACGCCAGCGTGGATGGTGAAGTAATCCACGCCCTGCTCGGCCTGTTCGATCAGCGTGTCACGGAAAATTTCCCAGGTGAGCGCCTCGGCGCGGCCGTCGACCTTCTCCAGCGCCTGGTAGATCGGCACGGTACCAATCGCCACCGGCGAGTTGCGGATGATCCACTCGCGGGTCTCATGGATGTGCTTGCCAGTGGACAGGTCCATCACCGTGTCACCGCCCCAGCGGATCGCCCACACCAGCTTCTCCACCTCCTCGGCAATGCCCGAGGAAACAGCGCTGTTGCCGATGTTGGCGTTGATCTTGGTCAGGAAATTGCGGCCGATGATCATCGGCTCGCTTTCCGGATGGTTGATGTTGTTGGGCAGCACCGCACGGCCGCGGGCGATTTCGTCGCGCACGAACTCCGGGGTGATGATCTTCTGGATCGAAGCGCCGAACGCCTCGCCCGGGTGCTGCTGCAGCAGCCCGGCATCGCGGATCGCGTCCAGCCGCTGGTTCTCGCGGATGGCGACGAATTCCATTTCCGGCGTGATGATGCCGCGGCGCGCGTAGTGCATCTGGGTGACGTTGGCACCTGCACGCGCACGGCGAGGCAGGCTGCGCGCGGGGAAGCGCACCGCATCGAGCTTCGGGTCATGCTCGCGATCGCGACCGAACGAAGAGCTCAGTCCTTCCAGCCGCTCGGTATCACCGCGTTCTTCCACCCAGCCGCGACGCAGTGCCGGCAAACCAGCGGACAGATCGATGCGCACCTCCGGATCGGTGTACGGGCCCGACGTGTCGTAAACGGTCACCGGTGCATTCTCTTCGCCGCCGAACAAGGTCGGCGTGCGGGTCAGCGCGATCTCGCGCATCGGCACCTGCAGATCCGGGCGTGAACCGGGCACGTGGATCTTGCGCGAGCCGGGAATGGGCCGGGTCACGGATTCGGAGAGTTGCTGGGCCTGTTGCTGCAGGGCGGAGAGCTGTGCGTTCATCGGGCATCGTCCAGGAAGGTCAGGGACGAAGCGGCGGCGCACTGCTGCCGCGCCCGGACGGTCCTTGGGCGGAGTCCGGGCATGGCTGCACTGCAAAGCTTCCCTACGCCGGTATGAGCCGGATCAGGTTCCAAGGGACTGTCTCAACCGTGGCCACATGGCCGCGGTACCCCCGCTTCTTGGTGTGCATTAGAGCATAGAACGCACTGCAGCTCCTGGTGGTTCCATCCACGCACGGCGTGGATCTGCTGTTTCTGTATTAACAGAACCGTGACATCGCATTCAGTAACGTGCACGCGCATCGTGCCGCTGCGGCCGGTGTTTCCCCGCCGCCTCCGCGGCCCCTGCCCGGTCTGTGCTGCATGTCGCCGGCCCCTCGCAGCAAGCTCTGCTCGCTCCCCTCAATCCCTTGATCGGAGAAGCTCCTTCATGGTGTTTCGCGTTTCCATCGCACTGGTTCTGCTTCTGGTGCTGCTTGCCGGTGTTGCACCCGGCCCCTTCAATACCGTGGTGCAGTCGGTACTGGCCGATGTCATCCGCAGTGTCGGCTGGCTCTATCTTCTGGTCGTGTTCCTGGCACTGACGTTCCTGATGTACCTGGCATTCGGTCGCTTCGGCAACCTGCGCATCGGTGGTGAAGATGCCGAGCCGGAGTTCTCGCGCGCCAGCTGGATGTCGATGCTGTTCGCCGCCGGCATGGGCATCGGCCTGGTGTTCTGGGGCGCCGCCGAGCCGATTTCCCACTTCACCAAGCCTCCGGAAGGCCTCGCACCGCAGAGCATGGACGCGGCGCGGGCTTCGATGCGCTATGCATTCTTCCATTGGGGCCTGCATCCATGGGCAATCTACGCGCTGATCGGCCTGGCGATGGCCTGGTTCCAGTTCAACCGCAATGGCCGTGGACTGGTCAGTGACATGCTGCAACCGATCATCGGCCGGCACCATCGCGGCTGGATCGGACGCGTGGTCAACATCGCCGCGGTTGTTGCCACTGCCATTGGCGTGGCCACCACGCTGGGCTTCGGCACCATCCAGATCGCTGCCGGCATGGAACGCGTGTTCGGCCTGCACGCGGGTGTGCCACTGCAGCTGACCATCATCGCCATCGCGTTCGTGCTGTACATGGCGTCCACCGCCAGCGGAGTCGAGCGCGGGGTGAAGTGGCTGTCCAACTTCAACCTTGCGCTGGCCGCGCTTCTTGCGGCCACCGTACTGGTGCTGGGCCCGACCGGATTCATCTTCGATACGTTCACCACCACACTGGGGTCGTACCTCAACCAGTTGGTGACGATGAGCCTGCGCATGTCGCCGTTCTCGGGCAGCACATGGGTAGCGGACTGGACCATCTTCTACTGGGCGTGGTGGATTTCCTGGGCCCCGTTCGTCGGCTCGTTCATCGCGCGCATCTCGCGTGGGCGCAGCGTCCGCGAGTTCGTCATCGGCGTCGTGCTGGCACCCACGGTGCTGGGCTTCTTCTGGTTCGCGGTGTTTGGTGGTACTGCGCTGTGGGCGCAGATCTTCGGCCACGCCGACCTGGTGCAGGCGCTGGGCAATGGCTATGAAACGGTGCTGTTCACCCTGTTTGACAGCATGCCGCTGCCCTTGCTGCTTTCCTGCATCGCACTGGTGCTGCTGATGATCTTCTTCGTGACATCAGCCGATTCGGCGGTGCTGGTACTGGCCAGCATGTCCACTGACGAGGCAGGCGATCCGCCGTTGAAGCGCAAGCTGGCCTGGGGCATCGCGGTGGCGCTGATCGCAGCGGTGTTGCTGCTGGCCGGTGGCCTGGATGCACTGCAGGGCATGATCACGATTGCGGCGTTGCCATTCGCGCTGCTGATGGTGCTGGTGATGGTGTCGCTGTACCGGGTGCTGGACCAGGAGTACACGCGGGAGCGGCGGCAGGCGCAGCGCCAGCGGCACATGATCGATGCGTGGATCGCACGGGAGATGGCGGCGCAGGAGGAGACCCAGGCGGAGGCGGCGCGCGCGCACGATCAGGATTGAGTGGGTTTTGCAGCCTGCGGCTGCACCGCTTCTTTCAAGCAAGTGCAGATTCAAAAGCCAGAGCGGCTCTGGGTTGCTGCTTGCTTGGCGGGGAGGGGGCAGATGGCGGGACACGCCGCAAGTACGTCCCTGTAGGCTCGGCCACGGCATCCATGCCGTGGACGGTCCCGCCATCTGCCCCCTCCCCGCCTCCGACAGTTTCCCGGTGGCGGTGGGTTTTCCACGCTATGCGTGGATGAGGTGTATCGGAAAACAAGAAGGGGTCGGATTCGTTTTCCTCCGGAAAATGGATCCGCCCCCTACTCACAGCACGCGGCTGTTGCCATTGCCTTTGCTCTTGATCTTCTTCTTTCTCTTCCTGCGGTGGCAGCCACAGGAAACTGTCCGTGGCCGGGCGGGTGGATTGGCTGGGGGCATGAGCCGCATGGATGCGGCGACCGAGCTTACATGGACGTACTTGCAGCGGCCCCCAGACAATCCACCCGCCCGGCCAAACCCAGCTTTACGGAATCCACCGCAGAGGGGGCTGCGCCCGGTGGCCGGGAAACCTCAATACCCCGCCGCCTGCCCATCCTTTCGACTCTCAGACGCACCGTAGTAAACGCCGGATTCCGGATCACGCATGATCGCCTGATACCCACCATACGGACCGTCGGCGAACACGATGCGATGCCCCTTGCGCATCAACGCACGCACCGTTTCATACGGGAAGCCGGTTTCCAGATTCACTTCACCACCGTCGGTCATCGCCGTGGCCTGACCTGTCGGTTCAGTCGAGCCCTCATGCTGGATGCGCGGTGCATCACCGGCTTCCTGCAGGTTCATGCCGAAATCCACCAGGTTCATCACGATCTGCGCGTGGCCCTGCGGCTGCATCGCGCCGCCCATCACGCCGAAGCTGGCATACGGCTTGCCGCCCTTGGTGATGAACCCCGGGATGATGGTCTGGAATGGACGCTTGCCCGGCGCGTAGCCGTTGGGATGGTTCTTCTGCAGCACGAACATCTCGCCACGATCCTGCAGGATGAAGCCCAGCCCCGGCGGCGCCATACCGCTGCCCATGCCGCGGTAGTTGGACTGGATCAGCGACACCATCATGCCGTCGGCGTCGGCCACGGTCATGTAGATGGTGTCGCCTTCTTCCAGCTGCTTCGGCGTGCCCGGCTGCACTTCCTTCAGCGCCTTGTCCATCGAGATCAGTGCGCGGCGCTGTGCGGCGTAGTCCTTGGAAATCAGCTTCTGCACCGGCGCCGGCTGGAACGCCATGTCGGCATAGAAGCGCGCGCGGTCGGCGAAGGCCAGCTTCTTCGCTTCAACGAACAGGTGCACATGCTCCGGTGAACCGAACGGGATCTTCGAGAAGTCGTAGCCTTCCAGCACGTTGAGGATCTGCAGCGCGGCGATGCCCTGGCTGTTCGGCGGCAGCTCCCACACGTCGTAGCCACGGTAGTTGCTGCTGACCGGTTCGACCCACTCACCGTGGTGGTCGGCCATGTCCTGGTAGCTCAGGAAGCCGCCGTTGGCCTTGAAGTAGTCGCCGATGGTGCGGGCGATATCGCCCTTGTAGAAGGCATCACGACCGCCGTCGGCGATTTTCTGCAGCGTGCTGGCCAGATTCGGGTTCTTCCACATCTCGCCCTTGCGCGGGGCATGGCCGTTGATCGTGAACTGTTCCTTGAAGCCCGGGTACTGCGACAGCTTGGGCACCGAGCGGTCCCAGTAGTAGGCGATCACCTCGGCCACCGGATGGCCCTCGCGGGCGTAGCGGATCGCCGGCGCCAGGTTGTCGGCCATCGGCTTGCGGCCGAAGCGGTCGTGCAGCGCGAACCAGCCATCGACTGCGCCGGGCACGGAGACCGGCAGCGGGCCGGTAGCCGGGATGTCCTTCAGGCCACGGCGCTGGAACTCGGCCAGGGTGAGCGACTTCGGCGAACGGCCCGAACCGTTGTAGCCATAGAGCTTCTGCGTCTTCGGGTCCCAGACGATGGCGAACAGGTCGCCCCCGATGCCGTTGCCGGTGGGCTCCATCAGGCCGAGCGCGGCGTTGGCGGCAATCGCCGCGTCCACCGCCGAGCCACCGCCCTTCATCACGTCCAGCGCGATCTGGGTGGCCAGCGGCTGCGAGGTGGCGGCCATCGCATGCGGGGCGATCACCTCCGAACGGGTGGCAAAGGTGTGGCCGGTGATGCGGTCGGCGGCAGAAGACAGTGCGGGCACAGCGGCCAGTAGAGCAGCGGCCAGCAGGGAACGGGCAAGGCGTCGGGACACGGTCGGGTTCCGATGGAAGGGTGGTCCCTCGATCTTCGCCGCTGCGGCCTGCATGCGGTATCGGGCAGAGGTCATGGACGTTGATCCTGGGGTGGGTGCGGAAGGTCCGCCCCCACCAAGGCGAAAATCCGCCGAATTCCGCGCAAAAACTGCCCTGAAAGGAGTGAATTCGGGTTCACCGAAACACTTTCAGCGGCAACCATCCTTGTGCCGCAAGCGATTGCGCTGGATGCAGCGGAAACCGATGGAAAATCCGTTGCGAGGGTTGACAGCGCCGAAACGGCTGTGTTTATCTCGATCACATGTTGCATCACAACACGCCACCGCGAACCCACATCGAAGCCGCCGACACCGGCGCCGCCTCGCTGCGTTCGATTCTTGTGCTCGTACTTATTACCCAACCAACAGGTGCGGGACGAGCCAGCGTGTAAGCAACAAACACACCGGAACTCTTCAAAAACCCGCACCCGCCCCGGTGCGGGTTTTTTCATTTCAGAACCTGGTTTCAGACGCAACCACCATGCACAACGCCGATCGCACAACCCGGACCTGCACCACCGCGACGCCTCGTGGTGGCTGTGCCTGTGCAACGCGCGGCGCCTCCTCCACCGCTTTCCCCTGACCGGCCGGCACGTCACCTCGACGACCGGCCGTTCTTTTTTCTTCCCACCGCAAGGAACCTCCCCCATGAGCACCAACGACCTGCCCCAGACCAAGATCGCCGTCATCGGCTACGGCAGCCAGGGCCGCGCCCACGCGCTGAACCTGCGTGAATCCGGCTTCGATGTGGTGGTAGGCCTGCGTCCGGGCGGCCCGACCGAAGCCAAGGCGCAGGCCGATGGCTTCACCGTGATCGCGCCCGCTGAAGCGGTGAAAGACGCCGACCTGGTCGCCGTGCTGACCCCGGACATGGTGCAGAAGAAGCTCTACAACGACGTGCTGGCGCCGAACATGAAGCAGGGCGCCTGCCTGCTGTTCGCGCATGGCCTGAACGTGCACTACGGCATGATCGAGCCGCGCGCCGACCTGGACGTGGTGCTGGTTGCGCCGAAGGGCCCGGGTGCGCTGGTGCGTCGTGAGTATGAGATCGGGCGCGGCGTACCGTGCATCTGGGCGGTCTACCAGGATGTCAGCGGCAAGGCTGCGCAGCACGCGCAGGCCTATGCGGCCGGCCTCGGCGGCGCTCGCGCCAACCTGATCCAGACCACCTTCAAGGAAGAGACCGAGACCGATCTGTTCGGCGAGCAGGCGGTGCTGTGCGGCGGTGCCTCGGCACTGGTGCAGGCCGGTTTCGAAACCCTGGTCGAAGCCGGTTACCAGCCGGAGATCGCCTATTACGAAGTGCTGCACGAACTGAAGCTGATCGTGGACCTGTTCTACGAAGGCGGCATCTCGCGCATGCTGGAGTTCATCTCCGAGACCGCGCAGTACGGCGACTACGTCAGCGGCCCGCGGGTGATCGACGCCGGCACCAAGGCACGCATGAAGGAAGTGCTGAAGGACATCCAGGACGGCACCTTCACCAAGAACTGGGTGGCCGAGTACGAAGCGGGCCTGCCGAACTACAACAGGTTCAAGCAGGCCGACCTGGAGCACCCGATCGAAAAGGTAGGCAAGGAACTGCGCGCCAAGATGGTCTGGTTGCAAGGACAGGCCGCGTAACCGCGCGGCCCTCCCCCACCCGCTTTGCAAGGTTCCCCCATGAACTCTTCGACACATCGCAGCGCGCCGCCCAACGGCGCGCGCTGGCTGACCCAGGCGCTGGAGGCCGAAGGCGTCCGCACGCTGTTCGGCTATCCCGGTGGCACCATCATGCCGTTCTACGACGCGCTGGTGGATTCGTCGCTGAAGCACATCCTGGTACGCCATGAGCAGGGCGCGGCGCTGGCCGCCAACGGTTTTGCCCGCGCCAGCAACCAGGTGGGTGTCTGCGTGGCCACCTCCGGCCCGGGCGCCTCCAACCTGGTCACCGGCATTGCCGATGCGATGCTGGATTCGGTACCGATGGTCTGCATCACCGGTCAGGTCGGCACGCCGCTGC
The DNA here is from genome assembly GCF_036320045.1 of Stenotrophomonas sp. SMYL20. Classification (NCBI taxonomy): domain Bacteria; kingdom Pseudomonadati; phylum Pseudomonadota; class Gammaproteobacteria; order Lysobacterales; family Lysobacteraceae; genus Stenotrophomonas; species Stenotrophomonas sp. SMYL20. The sequence continues at coordinate 26,643 of NZ_JAWIRT010000024.1, forward strand.
TGGGCACCGACGCCTTCCAGGAACTGGATGTGTTCGGCCTGACGATGCCGATCGTCAAGCACAGCTGGCTGGTGCGCAGCGTCGATGACCTGCCGCGCGTGGTCGCCGATGCGTTCCGCATCGCCCGCGAAGGCCGGCCCGGCCCGGTGCTGATCGACCTGCCCAAGGACGTGCAGCTGGCCGATGCCAGTCATCTGCCAGCGCACGTGCCGAGCAGCATCGAGCCGCCGCCTGCGCCGGCCGAAGCGGCCATCGCCGAGGCCATCGCCGCACTGGCAGCCGCCGAAAAGCCGGTGGTCTACGCCGGTGGGGGCATCGCGCTGGGCGACGCGGTGCAGGACCTGCGCGACTTCGTCGAGGCCAGTGCCATCCCCACGGTGATGACCCTGCGTGGGCTGGGCGCACTGCCGGCCAACCACCCGCAGTCGCTGGGCATGCTGGGCATGCACGGTACCCGCGCGGCCAACATGGCGGTGCAGGAAAGCGACCTGCTGCTGGTGCTGGGTGCGCGCTTCGACGACCGTGCCACCGGCAAGCTGGCCGAGTTCGCACCGTTCGCCCGCGTCGTCCACATCGACGCCGACGCCTACGAGATCTCCAAGCTGCGCAGCGCCGACGTCGCCGTGCCCGGCAACGTCGGCCATGCCATCCGCGCCCTGCGTGCGGCCTTCCCCTCCCCCAAGGCCCACCAGGACGCATGGCGCAAGCGCTGTGCACAGCATCGCGATCGCTTCGCCGCACGCTACGACGCGCCGGGCCAGCACATCTACGCACCGGCCCTGCTGAAGCGCCTGAGTGAGCTGGCACCGGCCGATGCGGTGATCGCCTGCGATGTCGGCCAGCACCAGATGTGGGTCGCCCAGCACTGCCGTTTCAACCACCCGCGCAATCATCTGACCAGTGGCGCGCTGGGCACCATGGGCTTCGGCCTGCCGGCCGCGATGGGTGCGCAGTTCGCCTGCCCCGAGCGCACCGTGGTGCTGGTCTCCGGCGACGGCAGCTTCATGATGAACGTGCAGGAGCTGGCCACCATCGCGCGTTGCCGCCTGCCGGTGAAAATCGTGCTGCTGGACAACAGTTCGCTGGGCATGGTGCGGCAGTGGCAGGAGCTGTTCTTCGCCGAGCGTTACAGCGAGATCGACCTGTCCGACAACCCGGACTTCGTGGCACTGGCACAGGTGTTCGGCATCGCCGCCACCCGCATCGACAACCGCGACGACGTGGAAGGCGGCCTGGCCGCACTGCTGGCCGAACCAGGCCCGGCGCTGCTGCACGTGGCCATCGATGCACGCGCCAACGTGTGGCCGCTGGTGCCGCCGAACACCGCCAACAGCACGATGCTGGAAAGCAACCCCGCCCATGCCCGCCAGGAGACCCCCAATGCAATACCGGCTTGACCTGGTGCTGCACCCGGCCGAAGGCGCGCTGCTGCGCGTGATCGGCATGGCCGAACGCCGTGGCTTCGCGCCGCGTGCGATCAGTGGTGCGCCGGTGGCCGCCGACGATGGCCGCTGGCACCTGCAGCTGGTGGTGGATGGCCAGCGTCCGGCGGAAACGCTGTGCCGGCAGATCGAGAAGATCTACGACTGCGTGTCCGTGCAGGTCACCGCCGTGGAAGGAGCATCCGTATGAACACCCGTACCGTAGCGACCACGGTGCCGGTACGGAGGCGTCTTCTCCGCCGCCCGTGCCCACATGCGGCGGTCTTCTGCACTGCGCTGGTGGCCCATGCCGGCCGCTGACACCAGCCAGGAAAGTGATGTCGGCGACGTAAGCGTCGCCGACGTACTGGCGGCGCAGGCTCGTCTGCGCCGCTTCCTGCCGCCCACCCCGCTGCACCATGCCGAACGCTTCGGTACCTGGCTGAAGCTGGAGAACCTGCAGCGCACCGGTTCCTACAAGGTACGCGGCGCATTGAATGCGCTGCTGGCCGGCCGCGAGCGCGGCGATACCCGGCCAGTGATCTGCGCCTCGGCCGGCAACCATGCCCAGGGCGTGGCGTGGGCGGCCTACCGCCTGGACGTGCCGGTCATCACCGTGATGCCGCATGGCGCGCCCGCCACCAAGATCGCCGGCGTCGCCCACTGGGGCGCGACCGTGCGCCAGCACGGCACCAGCTATGACGAGGCCTACGCCTTCGCGGTCGAACTGGCACAACGCCACGGCTACCGCTTCCTGTCCGCGTTCGACGATGCCGACGTGATCGCCGGCCAGGGCACGGTCGGCATCGAGCTGGCCGCACACGCGCCGGACGTGGTGATCGTGCCGATCGGCGGCGGCGGGCTGGCCTCCGGCGTTGCGTTGGCACTGAAATCGCAGGGCGTCCGCGTGGTGGGCGCGCAGGTGGAAGGCGTCGATTCGATGGCCCGCGCGATCCGCGGTGACGTGCGCGAGATCGCCCCCGTTGCTTCGCTGGCCGACGGCGTGCGGGTGAAGATTCCCGGCTTCCTGACCCGCCGCCTGTGCACCTCGCTGCTGGACGATGTGGTGATCGTGCGCGAAGCCGAACTGCGCGAAACCCTGGTCCGCCTGGCACTGGAAGAACACATCATCGCCGAGGGCGCCGGTGCGCTGGCGCTGGCCGCCGGCCGCCGCGTCGCCGGCCGCCGCAAGTGTGCGGTGGTCTCCGGCGGCAACATCGATGCCGGCGTCCTGGCCGGCCTGCTCACCGACATCCGCCCGCGCCCGCCACGCAAACCACGGCGACGGCGCAGCGAAACACCGCGCTCGCCCGCCAAGGCCAGCGCCATCGCTTCCCCCACCTCTTCCCCTTCCCCCCTGCAAGCCGTCGCACCCGCTGTCGAGGAGATTTCCCTGTGACCACCATCGAACGAATTACCACCCCGCGCATCCGCATCTTCGACACCACCCTGCGTGACGGCGAGCAGTCCCCCGGCTGCAGCATGAGCCCGCCGCAGAAGCTGGTGATGGCGCGTGCGCTGGACGAACTGGGCGTGGACATCATCGAGACCGGCTTCCCGGCCAGCTCGCAGTCCGACCGTGAGGCGATGGCACTGATCGGCCGCGAACTGCGCCGCCCGAGCCTGACCCTGGCGGTGCTGTCGCGCTGCCTGCAGGCCGACATCGAAACCTCGGCACGTGCGCTGGAGGCCGCTGCCAACCCGCGCCTGCACGTGTTCCTGTCGACCAGCCCGCTGCACCGCGAGCACAAGCTGCGGATGACCCGCGAGCAGGTACTGGAGTCGGTACGCAAGCACGTATCGCTGGCCCGGTCCTATATCGACGATGTCGAATTCTCGGCCGAGGATGCCACCCGCACCGAGCTGGACTACCTGATCGAAGTCGCGCGCGTGGCCATCGCTGCCGGCGCCACCACCATCAACCTGCCCGACACCGTCGGCTTCACCACGCCGGAAGAGATCCGCGCGATGTTCCAGCAGGTCATCGCCGGCGTCGCCGACGTGCCGAATGCCGCCAATGTGATCTTCAGCGCGCACTGCCACAACGACCTGGGCCTGGCCGTGGCCAACTCGCTGGCCGCCATCGAAGGCGGCGCGCGCCAGGTCGAGTGCACCATCAACGGCATCGGCGAGCGCGCCGGCAACTGCTCGCTGGAGGAGATCGCGATGGTGCTGAAGGTGCGCCAGGCCTTCTACGAACAGGACAGCTCGATCAACACCCCGCGCATCGTCGGCACCTCGCAGCTGCTGCAGCGTCTGGTCGGCATGCCGGTACAGCGCAACAAGGCCATCGTCGGTGCCAATGCCTTCGCCCACGAATCGGGCATCCACCAGCACGGCATGCTGCGCCACCGCGGCACCTACGAAATCATGCGTCCGGAAGACGTGGGCTGGGAGGATTCGCAGATGGTGCTGGGCCGCCACAGTGGCCGCGCCGCCGTCGAAGCGCGCCTGCGTGCGCTGGGCTTCTGGCTGGACGAAGACGAACTGAAGCTGGTGTTCGAGCAGTTCAAGGGCCTGTGCGAACAGCAGCGCGTGGTCACCGATGCCGACCTGCAGACGCTGATGCAGGGTGGCTCCAACGCGCAGGGCTATCGCCTGGCGTCGATGACCATCAGCGACGTCGGCAGCCGCGCCAATGCACTGGTCGAACTGTCCGACCCGGACGGCAACCGCGTGGCCGAGACCGCGCAGGGCGATGGCCCGGTCGATGCGCTGTTCGGCGCGCTGTCGGCCGCTACCGGCGTGCAGCTGATGCTGGACAGCTACCACGTGCACAGCGTCGGCATCGGCGCCGATGCGCGCGGCGAAGCCAATCTGAGCGTACGCCACGAGGGCGTGGAGTACGACGGCACCGGCACCAGCAAGGACATCATCGAAGCCTCCGCGCTGGCCTGGCTGGATGTGGCCAACCGCCTGCTGCGCCAGCGCCAGGCTGCCGCCCACAGCAACACCGACGTTGCCACCCCCGCCACCGCCTGAGGACCCCGCCATGAGCGCCTTCGACACCCCCACCCCGGCCAGCGCCGCTGGCCAGCAGTGGAACGCCCAGGATTATGCGATCGACGCCGGCTTCGTGCCGCTGCTCGGCGGCGCGGTATCGCGCCTGCTCGACCCGCGCACCGGTGAACGCATCCTCGACCTGGGCTGTGGCGATGGCGTGCTCAGCACTGAGCTGGCGCTCAGCGGCGCACACATCCACGGCGTGGATGCCTCGCCGGAGCTGGTGATCGCCGCGCGTGCGCGCGGCGTCGATGCGCAGGTGATGGATGGCCACGCGCTGTCGTTCGACAGTGAGTTCGATGCGGTATTCAGCAACGCAGCGCTGCATTGGATGAGCAACCCCGACCGGGTGATGGAAGGTGTGCGCCGCGCCCTGCGCCCCGGTGGCCGCTTCGTTGCCGAGTTCGGCGGCCATGGCAACGTGGCCACGATCATCGCGGCGGTGCAGGCTGCACGCGCGGCCCATGGCCACGGCGCCAGCGCATTCCAGTGGTACTTCCCCACTGCCGATGCCTACGCCGACCGCCTGCGCCAGCATGGCTTCCAGGTGCAGCTGATCGAGTGCACGCCGCGACCGACCGCACTGCCGACCGGCGTGGCCGGCTGGCTGCGGGTATTCGCCGCACCGCTGCTGGACGACCTGCCAGCCGAGGCACGCGCCACCGTGCGCGAGGCCGCCACCGTTCTGCTGGCCGAGCTGCCGCGCAACGCCGGCGGTCAGCCGCTGGCCGACTACGTGCGGCTGCGGGTGCTTGCCCGTCGCCGCTGACTTGACCTTTTCGCTATCTTTCCTGATGTCCGCTATTTCGTACTTCTGCCAGGCACACGCATGACTTCCGCACCCCGCACCCTGTACGACAAACTGTGGGACGCCCACGTGGTGGTTCCCGAATCCGACAGCGCGCCCGCCGTGCTGTACATCGACCTGCACCTGATCCACGAGGTGACCTCGCCGCAGGCGTTCACCGAACTGCGCGAGCGCGGCCTGTCGCCGCGCCGCCCGGATCGCACCAAGGCGACGATGGACCACTCCACGCCGACCCTGCCGGCTGCCGCCGATGGCACGCTGCCCTACGCCAGCGCGGCGTCCGAGGCACAGGTCGCCACGCTGGCACGCAACTGCGCAGAGCACGGCATCGAGCTGTTCGACATGGCTTCGGACAACCGCGGCATCGTCCACGTGATCGCGCCCGAGCAGGGCTTCACCCAGCCCGGCATGACCATCGTCTGCGGCGACAGCCACACCTCCACCCATGGTGCGTTCGGTTCGCTGGCCTTCGGCATCGGCACCAGCGAGGTCGGCCACGTGCTGGCCACGCAGTGCCTGCTGCAGCGCAAGGCGAAGACCTTCGCGATCACCGTCGACGGCCCGCTGGCGCCGGGCGTCGGCGCCAAGGACGTGGTCCTGCACATCATCGGCGTGATCGGCGTCAACGGCGGCACCGGCCACGTGATCGAATTCCGTGGCAGCACCATCGAAGCGATGGACATGGAACAGCGCATGACCCTGTGCAACATGTCGATCGAGGCCGGCGCACGCGCCGGTATGGTCGCCCCCGACCAGGTCACCTTCGACTTCGTCGCCAACACTCCGCGCGGCCCCAAGGGCGCCGACTTCGATGCCGCCGTTGCCCGCTGGCAGCAGCTGCGCAGCGATGAGGGCGCGCGCTTCGACAGCGAAGTGCGCATCGACGCTGCCGACATCCGCCCGACCCTGACCTGGGGCACGCACCCGGGCACCGCCATCGCGGTGGATGCGCCGATTCCGGCGGCCAACGATGCCGCCGCACAGAAGGGCCTGGACTACATGCACTTCCAGGCCGGCAAGGCGCTGGCCGGCACGCCGGTGGATGTGGTGTTCGTCGGTTCGTGCACCAACGGCCGCCTGAGCGACATGCGCGAAGTGGCGCAGGTGCTGCGCGGCCGTCGTGTCGCTGACCGGGTGCGCATGCTGGTGGTGCCCGGTTCGGAGATCGTCAAGCGCGAGGCCGAGGCCGAGGGCATCCATGAGATCGTGCGCGCGGCCGGTGCAGAATGGCGCGAGCCAGGCTGCTCGATGTGCATCGCCATGAACGGTGACCTGGTCGCCCCCGGCCAGCTGGCCGTCAGCACCAGCAACCGCAATTTCGAAGGCCGCCAGGGCCCCGGTTCGCGCACGCTGCTGGCTTCGCCGATGAGCGCCGCCTGGGCCGCGGTGAACGGGCACGTCGCCGATACCCGCGAACTGTTCGCACAGGAGGTGGCGTGATGGCCGGTTTCCGTACCCTGACCTCGTCCAGCGTGGTACTGGCGCAGACCAACATCGACACCGACCAGATCATCCCGGCGCGGTTCCTGTCCACCACCGAACGTGCCGGCCTCGGCCGCAACGCGTTCAATGACTGGCGCTGGCAGGCCGACGGTTCCCCGGTGGCCGACTTCGCCTTCAACCAGCCACACAACGCCGGCCGCAGCATCCTGCTGGCGGGCCGCAACTTCGGCTGCGGTTCCTCGCGCGAGCATGCACCATGGGCGCTGACCGACCTCGGCCTGCGTGCCATCGTCAGCAGCGAGATCGCCGACATCTTCCGCGGCAACGCGCTGAAGAACGGCCTGCTGCCGATCGTGCTGGACGAGGCCGATGTGCAGGCGCTGATGCAGCGCCCGGACGACGAGCTGACCATCGACGTGGCCGCGCGCGAACTGCGCACGCCCGATGGTCGCGTCTATTCCTTCCCGCTGGATGGCTTCTCGCAGACCTGCCTGCTGGAAGGTGTCGACCAGTTGGGGTATCTGTTGGGCCGTGTCCCTGAAATCGAACGCTACGAGAGTGAGCATGCACGCTGAAATTGTTGTCCTGCCCGGTGATGGCATTGGCCCGGAAGTGGCCGCCGCGGCAGTCGCCGTCCTGAAGGCCGTCGCCGAACGCTTCAACCACACCTTCACCTTCAGCGAGCACGACATCGGTGGCGTCGCCATCGATCGCCATGGCGAGCCACTGCCCGCCTCTACGTTGACCGCCTGCCAGGCCGCCAACGCCGTACTGCTGGGTGCAGTCGGCGGCCCGAAGTGGTCCGACCCGAATGCCAAGGTGCGCCCGGAGCAGGGCCTGCTGGCGATCCGCAAGGCGCTGGGCCTGTATGCCAACCTGCGCCCGGTGCGTACCCATGAAGCCGCCCTGCACGCCTCGCCGATCAAGGCCGAGCTGCTGCAGGGGGTGGACTTCGTGGTGGTGCGCGAGCTGACCGGCGGCATTTACTTCGGCGACAAGACCCGCGACGCCGACAGCGCCAGCGATCTGTGCCGCTACACCGTAGCCGAGATCGAGCGCGTGCTGCGCAGTGCGTTCCGTCTGGCGCAACAGCGTCGCGGCAAGGTCACCTCGGTGGACAAGGCCAATGTGCTGGAAACCTCGCGCCTGTGGCGTGACGTGGCCGCGCGCATCGGCCGCGAGGAGTTCCCGGACGTTGCGCTGGAGCACCAGCTGGTCGATTCAATGGCGATGCACCTGCTGGCCAAGCCGCGCGAGTACGACGTGATCGTCACCGAGAACATGTTCGGCGACATCCTCACCGATGAGGCGTCGATGCTGGCCGGCTCGCTGGGCCTGCTGCCGTCGGCCTCGCTGGGCGAACCCGGTGCGGTCGGTATCTACGAGCCCATCCACGGTTCGGCCCCGGACATCGCCGGCAAGGGCATCGCCAACCCGTACGCGACGATCTTCAGCGCCGCGATGCTGCTGCGCCATTCGCTGGGCCTGGAAGCCGAGGCTGCTGCGGTGGAAGCTGCCGTCCACGCCGTGCTGGACGATGGCGTGTTCACCGCCGATCTGGCCGCCAAGGGCCAGGCGGTGAGTACCGCCGCTGCGACAGATGCGGTGCTGGCGAAGCTCAACTGATCCGATAGCGCCACGCCATGCGTGGCGCCCCTCCCTTTGGACATTGTGCGCAGCCACCCATGGGGTGGCTCTACTGTAGATCCACGCCATGCGTGGATGCGCCATCCGTGCCAACCAAGGTTGGCACCCACCACCGCAGTAGAGCCACGCCTTGCGTGGCTGCGTTACTTGGTGGTGTACCCACCATTGACCAGAATCGTCTGCCCAGTCATCCACCAGCCATCGGTCACCAGGAAGCGGATCCACGGCACGATGTCGGCGATGTCGGTCAGGCCAGTGCGGGTGAATGCCGACAGTGCGGCCGCGGTCTTGTGATACGCCTGCGCATCGGCACTCTCGGCGGGATAGAAGAACGGCGTGTCCATCGGACCAGGGCCGATCGCGGTAACCGAGATGCCGCGCTCACCGAACTCCTTCGACGCCGCACGGGTGAAATGCTCCACCGGCGCCTTGGTGCCGGCATAGCTGGAATAGAACGGTGTGAACGCACCCAGCAACGAGGTGACCAGGGTGCAGATGCGGCCACCGTCGTTGACGTGGCGGCCGGCCTCCTTCAGGAAGAAGAAGGCAGCCTTGGCGTTGACCGCGCTCATCTCGTCATACTCCGCTTCGCTGATCTCCAGCAGCGGCTTCTTCAGCACCTTGCCGACCGTATTGATGGCGATGTCGGGACGGCCGACCGCGGCCACGGCATCGGCGAACAAGCGCTCCATCGCTGCCGCCGACGTCAGGTCGCCCTGCAGGGCCACCGCCTTGCTGCCGGCCGCCTGCACGGCGGCAACGGTTGCTTCTGCATCGGCCTGGGTGGCGGCGCTGTTGTAGTGGATGACGATGGCTTTGGCGCCCTGGCTGGCGAAGTCGCGGGCCAGCAGGCCGCCCAGGTTCTTGGCGCCACCGGCGATCAGCACGGTCTTGCCCTTGAGGGAATGGTCGGTCATGGCGTTTGTCTCAGGAGGGGGCTGCCCGGGGTGGCAACCCTGCCCTGACGACGATATCGTGCAGAAAATGCGGATAAAGCCCGCCACATTGACTTAACTTTCCAGAATAGGCGAACAATGGACCGGATCGATCGCTTCCGCATCTTCACCCGGGTGGTGGAGTGCGCCAGCTTCACCCGCGCCGCCGACCAGCTCGGCCTGCCCCGCTCCACCGTTTCCGCGGCGGTGGCCGAGCTGGAGCAGCGGCTCGGCACCCGCCTGCTGCAGCGATCGACCCGTCGGGTGTCCACCACCCATGATGGGGACGTGTTCCATGCCCGCTGCCTGCGCCTGATCGCCGAGGTTGAAGACGCCGAATCGCTGTTCCGGCAAGACGATGCGCAGCCGGTGGGCCTGCTGAAGATCGATGTGCCCAGCCGGATCGGCCGCCGCATCCTCGCCCCGGCCCTGCCCGACTTCTTCGCGCGCCATCCGCAGGTTGAAGTGGACCTGGGCATGACCGACCGCGCGGTGAACCTGATCGAAGACGGCTGTGATGCGGTGCTGCGGGTCGGCCGGCTGGGTGACTCCAGCCTGGTGGCCCGCATGCTGGGACAGCTCGACTTCGTCAACGTCGCCGCGCCGGCCTACCTGCGCGAACACGGCGTACCGCAGCATCCTGCCGACCTGCAGCAGCACCGCGCGGTGAACTACGCATCGCCGACCACGGCGCGGGTGGAACCGTGGGAATGGCAGGACGGTGGCCAGCTGCGCACGCTGCCGATGCCTGGCTGGGTACGGGTAAACAGCGCCGAGGCCTCGATCGCGTGCTGCGTGGCGGGGCTCGGCCTGCTGCAGATTCCGCGCTACGACGTGCAGGCCGAACTGCAATCCGGTGCGCTGGTGGAAGTGATGCCACAGCACGTGGCGCAACCGCTGCCGGTGACCCTGTTGCAACCGCATCGGCAGCACCGCGCGCAACGCGTGCAGGTGTTCATCGAATGGCTGCTGCCGGTGCTGCGGAGCGGCCTGCAGCTGCAGTAAATCCACGCCATGCGTGGATGCGTGCAACAGTGCCAACCAAGGTTGGCACCTACCAGGGCCAAGACCCGCTGCGGTTAATCCACGCAATGCTTGGATGCGTGCATCAGTGCCAACCAAGGTTGGCACCTACCAGGGCCAAGACCCGCTGCGGTAAATCCACGCCATGCGTGGATGCACGCATCAGTGCCAACCAAGGTTGGCACCTACCAGGGCCAAGACCCGCTGCGGTAGATCCACGCCATGCGTGGATGCACGCATCAGTGCCAACCAAGGTTGGCACCTACCAGGGCAGTGGCCGCCGAACCCGGGGCATTACGCCCCGGATTCGTCCGGCTTGACCCGGAACCACGCGGCGTACAGCGCCGGCAGGAACACCAGGGTCAGCACCGTGCCCACGATCAGGCCACCCATGATCGAAATCGCCATCGAGCCATAGAACGCACTGCGTGACAGCGGAATCATCGCCAGCACGGCCGCCAGCGCGGTCAGCACGATCGGGCGGAAACGGCGCACAGTCGCATCGATGATCGAATGCCAGCGGTCATGCCCGGCATCGATGTCCTGCTGGATCTGGTCGATCAGGATCACCGAATTGCGCATGATCATGCCCGCCAGCGCGATCGTGCCCAGCAGCGCCACGAAGCCGAATGGCGCGCGGAACAGCAGCAGGAACAGGGTCGCACCGATGATGCCCAGCGGCGCGGTCACCAGCACCATCGCCGCACGCGAGAAACTGCGCAGCTGCAGCATCAGCAGCGTGGCCACCACCACCAGGAACAGCGGCATGCCGGCCTTGATCGAGTTCTGGCCACGTGCCGAATCCTCCACGGTACCGCCGGTTTCCAGCAGGTAGCCATTCGGCAGCTCGGCACGGATGCCATCCAGCGTCGGCAGGATCTGATGCACCACGTCGAGTGGCTGCATGCCATCACTGATGTCGGCGCGCACGGTCACCGTCGGCAGACGGTTACGGTGCCAGATGATGCCATCCTCGAAGCCGTACTCCATCGTCGCCACCTGCGACAGCGTGATGCTGCCGCCGTTGGCGGTCGGCATCGACAGGCTGGACAGCAGCTCCAGCTGGTTGCGTTCATCGGCCGGCCCGCGCAGCAGCATCTCGATCTGGCGGTTGCCTTCGCGATAAACGCTCACCGACTGCCCGGCCAGCGAGCTGGACAGGAACTGGCTGACCTGGGCACTGCTCACACCCAGCGCGCGCGCACGCTCCTGGTCGATCACCAACCGCACCACCTTGCTCGGCTCGCTCCAGTCCAGGTTGACGTTCATCACGTGCGGGTTCTCACGCACCTTGGCCTCGACCTGGCGTGCGATCGCCTGCACCTTCTCGATGTGCTCGCCGGAGATGCGCATCTGCACCGGGTAACCGACCGGCGGACCATTCTCCAGGCGGGTCACACGCATCTGCACGTCCGGGAACTTCGGGATCACCTCATGCAGCAGCCAGTCACGGGTGCTCTCGCGCGACTTGATGTCCTTGGCCAGCACCACGAACTGGGCGAAGTTGGTGGCCGGCAGCTGCTGGTCCAGCGGCAGGTAGAAGCGCGGCGAACCGGTGCCCACGTAGGACACATAGTTGGCGATGCCCTCGCGGTTGGACAGCAGCTTCTCCAGCTTCTCGGCCTGGGCCTGGGTCGAGCGCAGCGACGCGCCCTCGGCCAGCTCGATGTCCACCATCAGTTCCGGCCGGGTCGAATCCGGGAAGAACTGCTGCGGCACGAAGCGGAACATCATCAGCGAGAACACGAACAGGCCGATGGTCGCGGCGATCACCCACCAGCGATGACGCAGGCAGGCATCCAGGAAGCGGCGGAAGCTGCGGTAGAACGGGCGCTGGTACGGATCATGGTCGTGCCCGTGCTGTGGCGGTGCGATCAGGTTGGCCAGCGCCGGATAGCGGTCGGCCCACTGCTGGCGCTTGGCCAGCCAGCGCGCGGACAGGCTGCCCGGCTTCGGCGGCTGCGGATTGAACAGGTCCGGCAGCATCTTGTCGCCCAGGTACGGGATGAACAGCACTGCGGCAATCCACGACACCACCAGTGCGATGGTCACCACCTGGAACAGCGAGCGGGTGTACTCACCCGTGCTCGATGCGGCGGTGGCGATCGGCAGGAAGCCGGCCGCCGTGATCAGGGTGCCGGTCAGCATCGGGAACGCGGTCGATTCCCAGGCGAAACTGGCCGCACGCAGGCGGTCGTAGCCCTGTTCCATCTTGGTGGCCATCATCTCCACCGCGATGATCGCATCGTCCACCAGCAGGCCCAGCGCCAGCACCAGCGCGCCCAGCGAGATCTTGTGCAGGCCGATGTCGAAGTAGTGCATGACGAAGAAGGTCATCGCCAGCACCAGCGGAATGGTCACGCCCACCACCAGGCCGGTGCGCAGGCCCAGCGAGAAGAAGCTGACCAGCAGCACGATCACCACCGCTTCGGTCAGCACCTGCACGAACTCGCCGACCGACTCCTCCACCGATTGCGGCTGGTCGGACACCTTGCGCAGCTGCATGCCGGCCGGCAGGGTCTTCTGCAGGCGTTCGAACTCGGCATCAAGGTTGGCGCCAAGCTTGAGAATGTCACCGCCGTCCTTCATTGCCACGGCCAGGCCGATCGCCTCCTCGCCCATGAAGCGCATCTTCGGCGACGCCGGGTCGGCGAAGCCGCGCTTGACCTCGGCGATGTCGCCCAGGTGCACGGTGCGGTCGCCAGCGCGGATCGGGAACTGGCGGATGGCGTCGATGTCATTGAACTGGCCGGTCACGCGCAGCTGCACGCGATCGGTGGCGGTCTCGAAGAAGCTGGTACCGGTGACCGCGTTCTGGTCGGCCAGTGCCTGCTGCACCTGCTGCATCGACACGCCCAGCGTGGCCAGGCGGGTGTTGGACAGCTCGATCCACACCTTCTCGTCCTGCAGGCCGACCAGGTCGATCTTGCCGACGTCGGGCACGCGCTGCAGCTCCAGCTGGATGCGGTCGGCGTAATCACGCATCACCGCGTAGTCGAAGCCCTTGCCGGTCAGCGCATAGATGTTGCCGTAGGTGTCGCCGAACTCATCGTTGAAGAACGGGCCGACGATCTCGCGCGGCAGCGTCGGCCGGATGTCGCCCACGCGCTTGCGCACCTGGTACCACAGATCCGGAATCTGCTTGGAGCGCAGGCTGTCGCGCGCCATGAAGATGACCTGCGATTCACCCGGGCGCGAATACGAGCGGATGAACTCGTACTCGCCGGTGTTCATCAGCGCCTTCTCGATCGGCTCGGTCACCTGCCGCGAGACCTGCTCGGCGGTAGCACCCGGCCACAGCGTACGCACCACCATCGCCTTGAAGGTGAACGGTGGATCCTCGGACTGGCCCAGATGCTTGTACGACCACGCGCCGATCAAGGCGAAGGCGAGCATCGCGAACAGCACCAGTGGACGATTGGCCAGCGCCCACTCGGAAAGATTGAAGCGGCGCACCGGCTTACTCCTTGGCCTTGGCGGCAGTGGCCGGCGCGGCCGGCTTCAGCACCGGGCGGTTCTGCCGATCCACGGCAATCACCGGCTGGCCGGCACGCAGCAGATGGCCACCCGCGGCGACCACCCAGTCGCCCGCGCCCACACCGGACAGCACCGGCACCGTTTCGCTGCCGTAAGCCCCGGTGGTGATCGCTGCGGACTTCAGCGTGCTGTTGGCCGGATCGACCACCCAGACGCTGGCGGCCCCATTGGCGCCACGCTGCAGCGCGCCCAACGGCAGCTGCAGGGTGCCGTGGCGGCCGGCGCTGCTGTAGACGCGTGCGCTCTGGCCCAGTTCGACATCGGCCAGCGCATCGGCGGCCAGGCTGACCCGGGTCGCGTAGGTACGTGCCTGCGGATCGGCGGCGGCGGCGATCTCGCGGATCGTGCCCGGCAGGCGCTGGCCAGGACGGTTCCACAGCTCCACCTCGACCGGCTGGCCCACCGCATAGTCGCGGATGGTGGCCTCGGGCAGGTCGATCAGCACTTCGCGCCCGCCATCGGCGGCCAGGTTGAAGATGGTCTGGCCGGCCGACACCACCTGCCCGGCCTCGGCCTCGCGGCTGGCGATCACGCCGTCGGCCGGTGCGCGCAGCTGGGCGTAATCGGCCTGGTTGCGCAGCACATCAAGGTTGGCGCGGGCGGCGTTGGCCTGGCCCTGCGCGGCCTTGAAGGCGGCGGACTGCTGGTCCAGCTGCGAGCGGCTGACCAGTTGCTGGTCGGCCAGCACCTGGTAGCGCTTGAGGTCATCGCGGGCACGTACCAGATCGGCTTCGGCCGCAGCCAGCTGCGCCTGCGAGGCGCGGGCCTGCAGCGCGAAGTCGGCCACGTCCAGCTCGGCCAGCACATCGCCCTTCTTGACCCGCTGCCCGGCATCGACATGGCGCTTGACCAGGTTGCCACCGACGCGGAACGACAGCGGGCTTTCCTGCCGGGCACGCACCGTGCCCGGGAACGCCGCCGGGGCCTGCCCGGCCTGTTCGCCGGGGTGAACCACCAGCACCGGTACGGCCGCCTGTGGCGCCTGTTCCTGTCCCGAACAGGCTGCCAGCGCAGCCACCCACACCATACCGCCCATCCAGCGCACGATCTTCATCGGTCAACGTCCTGAAAACGCAGGGTTGCAACTAAGGGGGGAGCCGCGACTGCCGGCCCAATTTAATAAACCGGCCGGTATAGTATAAATATCGAACCGCTTGGTCTAGTATTGTCGCGATGAGTTCTCCCACTTCCCGCAAGCCGTCGGCCAAGCCCGCTGCCAAGGCCGCCGGACCCGGGCGTCCCAAGGACCTCGGCAAGCGCGCGGCGATCCTTGAAGCAGCCAAGGCACTGTTCATCGAACAGGGCTATACCGGCGTGAGCATGGACACCATCGCCGCTCAGGCCGGCGTCTCGAAGCTGACTGTGTACAGCCACTTCGGCGACAAGGAGACCCTGTTCTCCGAGGCCGTGCAGTCAAAATGCATTGAAATGCTGCCTGATGCGCTGTTCGTGGCCGACGCGGACGGCCCCCTGCGCGACCAGCTGATCGGCATCGGCCTGGCCTTCTTCGAGCTGATCACCTCCGACGCAGCGATCTCGATCCAGCGCATGATGATGGCGCCGGAGACCGACGAACGCCTGCGCGAGCTGTTCTGGCAGGCCGGCCCGGAACGTACCTGCGAGGCCCTGGCCGATTTCCTGCGCGCGCGCGGCGAACGCGGCGAACTGGACATCCCCGACTATTACCTGGCTGGCCAGCAGTTCCTTACCCTGGTCAAGGGCGAAGTGCACATGCATATGATGTGCGGCATGCCACTGTCACCGGTGGAGTGCGACCCTCTTGCCCATGTGACCGCCAGCATCGACTTCTTCCTGCGCGCCTACGCGCCAAGAGGGGCCGGGACGGCCGGATAACCAAAACTGAACGAACCGGAGGTCGCGATGACTTCCGGCACTGCGACCCCGGCCACCCGGCAGCTGATGCTCTGGGCGCGCCGCCGGCCTCCGGCACCGGTAAAATGGCCGGCCCACTGCGCTGGATTTGAACCTCATGACGATTGATTACGCCCACGCCCGCGAACTGATGGTGGAACAGCAGATCCGTCCCTGGGACGTGCTGGACATCAAGGTGCTCGACGTCCTGGCCCGCCTGCCGCGCGAGGCCTTTGTCGCCGATGCACACCGGGCACTGGCCTATGCCGATGTTGAACTCCCGATCGGCCATGGCCAGAAGATGATGAAGCCGGTCATCGAGGGCCGTACCCTGCAGGCACTGGATCTGCAGCCGGGTGACGAAGTGCTGGAAATCGGCACCGGCAGCGGCTTCCTGGCAGCCTGCATCGGCGCGCTGGCGCGCGACGTGCTGAGCCTGGAGATCGACCCGGAACTGGCCGCCGCCGCGCGTGCCCGCCTGGACGCTTCCGGCCTGGGCACCAACGTCCGCGTGGAAGTGGCCGACGCCCTGTCCTGGCAGACCGAACGCCGCTTTGACGTGATCTGTGTCACTGGTGCGGTCGACGTGGTGCCGTCACAGTTCGCCTCGTGGCTGCGTCCGGGTGGTCGCCTGTTCGTGATCCATGGCCGTTCGCCGGCGATGGAGGCCCTGCTGGTCAAGGCCGACGGCAGCACCGAGTCCCTGTTCGAGACCGATATTGATTACCTGCGTGGTGCCGCCCCGGCCCCCCAGTTCCACCTCTGAGTCCAAGGAAGCCGCAATGATCCGCCGATCCCTCGCTGTTGCGCTGGCCACTGCCCTGCTGCCGTTGTCCGCCCATGCCGCCGACCTGCTGCAGGTCTACGAAATGGCGCGCAATGGCGATCCGCAGCTGTCCGCCGCCGAATCCACCCGGCTGTACGACAAGGAAGGCGCCGTGCAGGCCCGCGCTGCCCTGCTGCCGCAGATCAACGGCCAGGCCACGCTGAACCGCTCGCGCAGCGAGGCGGACCATGACGCCAACTCCGGCACCGTGACCAGCAAGCGCCGCAACTACACGATCGAAGGGAGCCAGACGCTGTTCAACTGGACCCAGATCAACAACCTGCGTTCGCAGCGCGAGCTGAGCAAGGCGGCGGACTTCACCCTCGATTCGGCCAACGACAGCCTGATCGTGCGCACCTCGGCGGCCTACTTCAACGTGCTGGTGGCGATCGAATCGCTGAACGCCGCACAGACCAATGAAGCGGCCGCGAAGAAGCAGTTCGACTTCGCCGACAAGCGCCTGGAAGTGGGCCTGGCGCCGATCACCGACGTGCACGAAGCACGCGCCCAGTACGACCAGGCGCGTGCCAACACCATCGTTGCGCAGAACACCCTGGCCGATAACTACCAGGCCCTGACCGAACTGACCGGCCAGCCGGTGGTCAACCTGCGCGGCCTGCCGGCGGACTTCCGCCCGGAAGTGCCGGCCAACCGTGGCAACATCGATGAGCTGGTGCACCAGGCCACCAACCAGAATCCGGCGCTGAAGGCCCAGGAACTGAAGGTCAGCGCCGCCGAGGCTGGCGTGCAGGCCGCTCGTGGCGGCCATTACCCGACCCTGTCGCTGGGCGGCAGCTGGGGCAAGAGCGCAACCTGGGGTGACAGCACCGGTGCCGGCTCGTTGTCGCCGGATGCACGCACCAACAGCATCGGGCTGACCCTGAGCGTGCCGATCTTCGCCGGTGGCGCCACCCAGTCCGGCGTGCGCCAGGCACTGGCCCAGCGTGACATCGCCCAGGATGGCTACGAGCAGCAGAAGCGTGCCCTGGACCGCAACACCCGCAATGCCTACCAGACTCTGGTGCAGGGCATCAGCGAAGTGGAAGCCCGCCGCCTGGCGGTGGTCTCGGCGCAGAGCGCGTATGACGCGTCGCAGGTCGGCCTGGAAGTCGGTACCCGTACCGTGCTGGACGTGATCCAGAACCAGCGCATCCTGTTCTCGGCGCAGCTGGATTATGCACAGGCCCGCTACACCTTCCTGCAGAACCGCTTGCTGCTGAGCCAGTCGCTGGGTGCGCTGGACGTGGCCGAGCTGCAGGACGTGAACCGCCTGCTGACCCAGGACGCGGGCAACCCGTCGACGACCACGCACTGAGTCGTCGCCCTGCCGGCAACGAAGAAGCCACCCGGGAGGGTGGCTTTTTTGTGGGCAGCGCGTACGGCCCCACCCAGGCATGGCGCAGATCCGCCGGCCGTCAGCCCGGCCACGCGCCTGCCCGCTCCACTGCGGCCAGCACGCACAGCGCCGCGGCCAGGGGCGCAAGCACCATCGCAGCCCCCGGCATAGGCGCGCGCACACGCAGTGCTGCCAGGCACAAAGCCGCCATCACCAGCAGGGTGGCCGGGCCCGGCAGCACCGGCAATGCATCGACGGGTGTTCCCAACGCCAGCAGCGCCGCCAGCACCACGGTGACCGGTATCAGCCGCGTCCGGAACCCGGGCGCTTCATCCGCGGCCACAGGCCAGAGCTGCGCTGCCAGATGTGTGGCCAACGACAACAGCACCAGCAGCAGTGCTGCCAACCCGGCCATGCCCGCCAGCGGCAGCAACGGCAGCAGCCACTGCAACTGCGGATGGCCCTGCAATGCCACCGACAACGGCCGCGTACTGGCCAATGCCGGGAACTCGACCAGGCCGGCCTGCAACGCCGCCAGCACGATCAGCAGCAGCATTGCCAGCAGCAGCGCGGCCGCCAGCAGCCCTGGTGACTGCGCACGCACCTGCGGGCCACGCCCAGGAAACCCCAATGCCAGACCCACACTGGCAAACACCGCCAGCAAGGGCACGCTTGCCGCCAGCACACCGCCAGGTCCGAACCGATAGGGCGCGGTGGCGTCCGGCAGCCACGGAATCCAGTTCGCGTAGTGCACATGGCGGACCGCCAGCGCCAGCAGCAACAGCCCTACACCGATCTTTGCCGTCAACAGCACGCAGACCATCAGCGCGATGCGACGCGGAGGCAGCAACACGAACGCACCCAGCACCAGCAGGCTGGTGACGGCCATCACCGGATCCGGCAATGCGCTGCCGGTTTCAATACCGCGACTGGCAAACACCGCACGCGCGTGGCCCGCCATGGACTGCGCCACGCCGGCGCTGGTCACCACCAGCTCCAGCAGCAGCACAGCACCCAGCAGGCGCGCGACTGCCGGGCCCCAAGCGGCCCGCAGCGGGCCGTACAGGCCATCGGCTTCCGGCTGCTGCTGGTTCAGCACGTGCAGGCAATACAGCATCGGCGCTGTGCCCAGTGCGGCCAGCAGCAGACTCAGTACGATGGCCGGGCCGGCCTGGGCGGCGGTGTACTGGCCGACCAGGGCGATCACGCTGCCCCCCAGCAACAGGGTCAACGCCACCAACGCGAAGTGATCCATTCCCAGCAGCGCGTGCCGGCCACGGCGGTTGTCGCTGTCCATCGCAAGCCCTCTTGATTCCGCCCATGCGCGGTCGACAGCAGGCTGGCAGCCTGCGCCAAAGGGCGGTATCAGAATCCGTACCGTGCGCATCGCGATGTGACCACAAACACGTTCGCAGCCACGCATCCGGTCCTGCTGCGACAGGAATCCGGTTGCTAAGCAGAATTGATGCAGTCGATCACGTCAGTCGGTCCACGTAGTGTCCGCCCTGGCGGTGTTGCTGCCCGGCTCAGCTGCGCGGCGGCGGCAGATGTGGCGCGACCAGCGCCAACGTGCGCTGCAGGGCACCGCGGCCATTGCTGACCAGCGTGCATCCAGCACGGGCCATGTCCTCGCGCGCCGCTGCGTCGCCCAGCAGGTGCTGCAGCAGGTCACCTACCGCCTGCACGTCCTCGCCGATCAGCAAGGCACCGGCCTCACGCATGCGCCGTGAGATCTCGGCGAAGTTGTGCAGGTGCGGACCGGTCACAGCGGCAGTGCCCATCGCCGCCGGTTCCAGCAGATTGTGGCCACCAATCGGCTGCAGGCTGCCGCCGACGAAAGCGACCTGCGCGCAGGCATAGAACGGCATCAGCTCACCCAGGGTGTCGATGACGAATACATCCGTGCCGGCCTCCGGCCATTGCTTCGCGCGACGGGTCGTCACGTTCCAGCCCTGCTCGCGCGCCAGCGCCTCCACCTTCGGGAAGCGCTCGGGGTGCCGCGGCGCCCACAGCAACAACAGGTCGGGGTGCTGCTGGCGCAGGCGCCGATGCAGGTCGATCACCGCCTGCTCCTCACCATCGTGGGTACTGGCCGCGATCCACACCGGGCGCCCGGCGGGCACGCAGGCGTGGAACTGCTCGACGAAGCCCTGCACATCCGGCGTGGCGATATCGAACTTGAGGTTGCCCAGCGCCTGCACCTGTTCACGCGCAGCACCCAGCTGCACGAAGCGCTCGGCGTCGTCCTGCGACTGCGCGGCCACGCAGGTGACCGTGCGCAGCGCACGGCGGATCAGCGCCGCCAGCACCCGGTAACCGCGCAGCGAACGCGCGGACAGGCGGGCGTTGAGGATGTAGACCGGGATGCGACGGTCGCGGCAGCCGAACAGCATGTTCGGCCACAGCTCGGTTTCCAGGATCAGTGCCAGGCTGGGCTGGAAATGGCCGAGGAAGCGGTTGACACTGCCCGGTACGTCGTACGGCAGATACACATGGTCCAGCGCGTCTCCCCACAGCGCGCGCACGCGCTCCGAACCGGTCGGGGTGATGGTGGTGATGACCCAGCGGATGTCCGGACGCTGCTGGCGCAGGGCATTCACCAGCGGCGCGGCGGCATTGACCTCGCCCACCGAGACCGCGTGCAGCCAGACCCGCGGCTGGCCGGTCGGCTGCGGATACGAGGCATAACGCTCGTCCCAGCGCCGGAAGTATTCACGGACCCGGAAACCGCGCCAGACCAGGTGGTACACGGTGATCGGCAGCAGGATGTAGAGCACGGCCGAGTACAGGCCGCGCAGGATCCATTCGACAGGGTCTTTACGCATGCGGCAAGGATACGGGAGCCCCCCGGGAAAGACACGCAGCCGGGTTGGTAGAATGGCGCCATGTCAGATGCCACCACCGCCGTCCGCCCGTCGCTGCGCGATCCCCGCAACTGGCCGATGTTCGCCGCCATGCTCGGCGCCTTCGCCATCGCCCGCCTGCCGTGGATGCTGCAGCGTGCGCTCGGCCGGGGCGTCGGCTGGATCAGCTGGCGCCTGCTCGGCAGCCGCCGTCGCGCCGCCGAGGTCAACCTGCAGCTGTGCTTCCCGGAGAAGGACGAAGCCTGGCGCCAGCGCCTGGTGCGCGACAGCTTCGACGCGCTGGGCGTGGGCGTGCTCGAGTGCATCCGCGCCTGGTGGGGCAGCATCGACCGCATCCGCCCGCAGGTGAAGATCGAAGGCCTCGAGCATCTGCGGCAGATGCAGGCCGAAGGCCGCGGCGTGCTGCTGGTGTCCGGCCACTTCATGACCCTGGAGATGTGCGGCCGCCTGCTGTGCGACTACGTCGATCTTTCAGGCATGTACCGCAAGCACAAGAACCCGGTGTACGAATGGGCGGTGAAGTTCGGCCGCCTGCGTTATGCCAAGGCGATGTTCGCCAACGAGGACATCCGCGCGACCGTGCGCCACCTGAAGAAGGGCGGCTTCCTCTGGTATGCGCCGGATCAGGACATGCGTGGCAAGGACACCGTGTTCGTGCCGTTCTTCGGCCATACCGCATCCACCATTACCGCCACCCACCAGCTGGCGCGGATGACCGGCTGCGCGGTGATTCCGTACTTCCACCGCCGCGAGGGCGGGAAGTACTTCCTGAAGATCGGCGCACCGCTGGAGAATTTCCCCAGCGAGGATGTGGAAGCCGATACCACGCGGGTCAACCAGGCCATCGAAGAGATGGTGCGCGAAGCCCCGGACCAGTACCTGTGGATCCATCGGCGGTTCAAGCGCCAGCCCGGCGGCCGGAGCGATTTCTACAAGTAGCGGTGGGAGGGATGGCTTCATCCACGCATGGCGTGGATCTACTGCCTTGTGCGGCTTCATCCGCGTATGGCGTGGATTCAATGACGTGGGGCATTCTGAAGTAGATCCACGCCATGCGTGGATGCTCTTCGATTCCGTGCCGGGATTCACAACGGCCAGCGGCACCAGGCGTACGGGTACTCCCCCATCACGCACGCCAAGCCCGCACGGACCGGATTGGCCAGGATGTACATCGCCTTCTCGTGAAGGGATTCATCGCTGCGTACGGCGTGATCGTGGTAACCGTGCTGCCACAGCGACCCTCGCCGCTCCAATCGCCGATTCAGCAGCCGGCTGCTGCGTGATTTGAGCAGGGCCATGCACTCGGCCAGGGTTCCCCCGCGCAATTCCATCAACCAGTGCAGATGGTCGGGCATCACCACCCAGGTGAAGCTGTGGCTCACGCCCTTGCGCTCTACGAAGCGCAGTGCTTCAACCAGAATCGCTACGTTGGAAGCATCGGCAAAGAAGGGTTCACGATCGAGGGTTACCGTAGTCAATGAATAGACGTTACCGGTGCAGGAGTAACGACCGTAGCGGAGTCTTGGGCTGGCCATGGCCTCAGCGTGCGATACACACGGAGGCACGGCTAGTGGAGGTTGGCGCGTGTTTGCGTCGGTAAAGCCCCATCCACGCATGGCGTGGATCTACTACGGCGACGTTCGTTCGGTGACCGCCCCATGCACGCCATGGCGTGGATCCACCATGGGGACGTTTGTTCAGTACGTGGAGTAGAGCCACGCCATGCGTGGATGGACGATCACACCACCGTCGGCGTGTCATCCGTTTCGCGGGCCAACAGGCTGCCGGCGAACAACGCGGCCAACAGCACGGTCAGGCCACCCCAGAACGCGGAATAGAAGGCCAGGTGCGTGTTAAGCGGGAACACGGTGACCGCCAGCGCCAGCATCGCCGGGCGCGCACGCTCACGGGCGGCGGCCGGTGCGTATCGCCAGGCCCGCCAGGCCTGGGCCACCGCAGCCAACCACAGCAGAAGGCCGATCACACCGGTTTCCGCCAGGATCTCCAGCACGATCTGATGGGCATGCAACGCCGGGGCATCGCCCCACACCGCCGGTTCGTCGCCAGACACGCAGGCCGGATAGGCATCGCGGAAACCGCGCGCGCCGACCCCGTTGATCGGGTGCTCTTCAATCATGCAGGCCGCGGCGTCCCAGATCCGCGCGCGCCCCGACAACGCCTCGTCGACACCGCGTTCGCTCCCCTCCCAGGCCATCGCCGTACGTGCGAAGCGCTCACGCAGCTGCGGCACGCTGGCGGTCAGCACACCCGCTCCGAGGACAGCGACCAGCCCCAGCAGCACCAACCGCTTCCAGCCGAACTGGCGCACGCCGCTGTAGGCCAGCACCAGCGCGAAGGTGATCCACGACGCGCGCGAGCCGGCCAGCAGCAGCACGCAGCCCAGCGCCGCCGCAGCCAGGACCCACCCTGGATTGCCGAAGCGGCGCGCCAGCGGCAGCAACAGGAACGGTGAAAGGCTGGCCAGCACCTGGCCGAACTTCAGGTTGCACGGCCCCAGCGCGCCACTGAGGCGATCGACCCATGCTGCCTCGCTGGCCGGGCACAACGCGTGACCGCTTACTGCAAACTTCAGTTGCTCAAGTGACCAGAACCACGGACTGGTACCCACAACCGCCTGCACCAGTGCATCCAGCGTCCACGCAGCGGTAATCAATGCGAGGCCACCGAAGGTCAGCCGCCGGCGTTCCGGCGTGGCCACGGCGATCGCCACCAGCCACATGAAGGGCAGGTAGCGCAGGCCGGCGGCCGCCTTGGTCCACGACGCCGCCGGATCGATCGCATCGAAGGCGGAGAACGCCTGCGGCAGCCAGTAACCGAGGAACAGGATCGAGGTCAGCGCCCACGCGGCGGGTGTCAGCAGGTGCGGGCGGCGCTGCAGGCGGCGCATGATCATGCGCACCGCGGCATACAGCGCGCCAAGACCCAGCACGGTTTCGGCGACGCCCGGCAACGGCCACAGCGCCACGTAGGCCAGCACCCACCAGGGCGCCCAGCGCCCGGCGCGGTCCTCGCGCACGAGGGTTGCGGGGTCAGCCGGCGAGGTCGGCATAGAGGCGGAGGGTGTCGCGCTGCATGGCCTGCAGGGTAAACGGGATGCGGGTCGGCAAGGACGGCGGCTGCGCCAGCAGGGCCAGCGCACGTTCACCCAGCGCCCGTGCATCGCCCAGCGGCACGGCGCCGGCCGGCTGCAGCTGCTGCAGCAGTTCGCCGACGCCGCCATGGTCCCAGCCCAGTACCGGGCGACCGACCGACAACGCTTCGACCACGGTGCGGCCGAACGCTTCGGGCTTGTCCGAAAGCTGCAGCACCAGATCGCTGGCCGCATAGGCCTGGGCGATACGCGCGGTCGGCGTGCTGATCTGCACGGCGTCGGTCACGCCCAAAGCAGCCGCCTGCCGGCGCAGGTCGGCCACGTAGACTTCACGGCCGGGTTCATCGGTGCCCAGCATCCACAGCTGTGCCGGCACACCGGCCGCGCGTACATCCGCCAGCAACTGCAGCGCATGAGCATGCCCCTTCAGCCGGGTGCCACGCCCCGGCAGCAGCAGCAGCGGGCCCTCAACCTGCGCCAGCCACGGATAATCGGCTGCCAGCGCCAGTCGTGGCCGACGGTCGGCGCGGGCCACGCGGGGAAACTGTGCGACATCGACGCCGCGCGGAATCACCTGCAGCCTCGCTTCGGGAACCGACGGGTAGTGCCGCTGCACGTAGTCGCGCACGGTGTTGGACACGCAGATCACGCGTTCACCGCTGGTCATCACCGCGCTGTAGCGGCTGGGCGAGTTCAACCCGTGCACGGTGGTCACCCAATGCGGGCGCTGTGCGGCAGGCATCGCGCGGATCGCGTACAGGCCCAGCCAGGCCGGCAGCCGCGAACGGGCATGCACGATGTCGGCGCCAACTTCAGCGAACAGGCGGCGCAGGGTCGGCAGGTGGCGCAGGGTCAGCAGCGATTTGCGGCCGATATCAAGGGTGAGGTGCTCGGCACCGCTATCGAGCAGCGGCTGCACCAGGCGGCCACCGGCGGAGACCACCAGCGCACGATGGCCGGCAGCGACCAGGGCCGCAGCAATTTCCAGGGTCGAGCGCTCGACACCGCCGGAGTGCAGCGCCGGCAGCAACTGCACCACGGTCAATCGGCGCATCGAAGGGGCGGCCGCTTAGTCGGCCAGCACGAACACGGAACCGCAGTACGGGCACTGCGCTTCGCCGTTGGGCTCGTCTTCGATCGGCAGGTACACGCGCGGATGCGAGTTCCACAGCGCCATTTCCGGGGTCGGGCAGCTCAGCGGCAGATCGCTGCGGTGCACGGTGTAGCGCTTCTCGGCGTTGGCGGGCGCAGTGGCGGTATGGCTCATGGCGGATGTCGATGAACGGGTTGCGAGGCCTGTGATTCTAGCATCTGGGCCGCCCCGACATTGCGCCGCAACGGGTCTTTGCGCGTACCGGGCCGATTCCCTGCGGCCTTGCATGCCACCTCGGGACGGGGTGCCGGCGGAAATTCCCGATCGATCCTGCAGGTTCACGCCGAAAATCCACCGACAACGATATTTCCCGCATTTGGATCGAACTAAATGGCACTTGTCAGGTTGCCACGGCTGTTGCAGGATCGGGCCAGGTCGTAAACCGGCCCACTCCAATCCGACCCGATCGCATGGCCCGCCCCCACCGGACCGGTATCGCTTCTTCCACTGCCATCCCGGCGGGCGGAGCGATGCTGTCCGTGGTGTCCGCCGATGCGGGTTCTGCCCGCCGCCTGCCCTTCCGGGAGACCCTTGCATGACCCTGTCCGATCCACGCCGCGCCCTGCTTCCGCTCGCCCTGGCCCTGGCCTGTGCGACTACCGCGATGCCGGTGCTGGCACAGGGACTGCAGACCTCGTTCGAACCGGGCCAGCCGGCTCCGGCACCGGCCGCAGGCGCACTGCAGGTCACGATCGGCAACGGCCCTGCGGCGCCTTACGCCGCCAAGCGCAATGCGGGCTACAGCGGCCTGCATGCACTGCGCTACAGCAGCGAAGGCGGCAGCGCGCGACGCGAGCTGTTCAAGACCGACCTGCCGATCGAGGCCGATACCACCCTGTCGTGGCTGGTGCTGCCGGAGATCGTCGGCAAGGACACCGTGGCCTCGACCTATGTGTCACTGGACCTGCTGCTGGACGATGGCAGCCGCGTTTCGGCCAGCGCTGCACGCGACCAGCATGGCGTGGCCATCGGTGCGCGCGCGCAGGGCGATTCGAAGACGCTGTATCCGCAGCAGTGGGCGCGCAAGGCGGTGCGGCTGGGCGACGTGCCCGCGCTGAAGGGCCGCCGAGTGGTGGCGATCGAACTGGACGTGGCCAGTGCCGACGGTGCACCGGTCTCGGGCTGGATCGATGACGTGCGCCTGGACACAGTGCCACGTCAGCAGCCAGCGCGCGTCTCCGACTGGGTGCTGACCACCCGTGGCACCCAGGCCAACGGCACCTTCTCGCGCGGCAACAATTTCCCGGCCACCGCGGTACCGCACGGATTCAACTTCTGGACCCCGGTGACCGATGCCGGCGCACTGAACTGGCTGTACCGCTGGAACGAACAGAACGACGCACAGAACCGCCCGCAGCTGCAGGCGCTTGCGCTGAGCCATCAGCCCAGCCCGTGGATGGGCGACCGCCAGACCTTCCAGGTGATGCCCTCGGCCAGCCGTGGCGTGCCGGAGGCCGACCGTCGCAAGCGCGCGCTGTCATTCGAGCGCAGCCATGAAAGCGCGCGCCCGTATCGCTACGACGTGCGCTTCGACAACGGCATCGCGGCCGCCATCGCGCCGACCGATCATGCCGCGCTGTTCCGCTTCGAGTTCCCCGAGGGCGGCGACGCCAACCTGCTGTTCGACAATGTCGATGCACGCGGTGGCCTGACCCTGGACGCTGCCACGCAGACACTGTCCGGCTACACCGATACGCGCAGCGGGCTGTCCAACGGCGCCAGTCGCATGTACGTGGTGGCCAGCTTCGACAGGCCGTGGCGCAGCAGTGGGCGCCTCAACACCGGCCGACCGACCGGTTACATCAAGTTCGATGCCGGCAGCGACCGGCGGGTGACCATGCGCCTCGCCACCTCGCTGATCTCGGTGGAGCAGGCACGGCACAACCTGGCCCTGGAAATCGCCGCAGCCGATACGCTGGAAAGCGTGGCCGGCCGTGCGCAGGATGCGTGGGATGCGCGCCTGGCCCGTTTCGACATCGGCGATGCCAGCGACGACCAGAAGACCACGCTGTACTCCAGCCTGTACCGGCTGTTCCTGTACCCCAATTCCGGCCATGAGAACGTGGGCAGCGCCGCCGCACCGGAGTGGCGCTACGCCAACCAGGCCAGCGCCAGCGATGACAACACCGAGGGCAGCGCGACCCGTAGCTATGCCGCCGTGCGCGACGGCAAGGTATTCGTCAACAACGGCTTCTGGGACACCTTCCGCACCACCTGGCCGGCCTATGCGCTGTTCACGCCCGACGATGCCGGACAGCTGGTGCAGGGCTTCATCGAGCAGTACCGCGCCGGCGGCTGGATTGCACGCTGGTCGTCGCCGGGCTACGCCGATCTGATGGTCGGCACCAGCTCCGATGTGGCCTTCGCCGACGCATGGCTGAAGGGCATCGGCGGGTTCGATCCGGCCGAGGCCTATGCCGCCGCGCTGAAGAACGCGACCGTGGTGCCGCCGGACCGCCATGTCGGCCGCAAGGGCATGAACCGTTCGACCTTCCGCGGCTATGCCAGTGCCGACGTGCACGAAGGCATGTCGTGGACGATGGAAGGCGCACTCAATGACTTTGGCATCGCCAACATGGCCGATGCCCTGGCCAAGCGCGCGACCGCGCCCGCCGCACGCGAGCGCTACAGCACCGAGGCCGACTACTTCCGCCATCGCGCCGCCAGTTACGCGACGATGTTCGATCCGGCGGCAGGCTTCTTCCAGGGCCGCAAGGCCGATGGTCGCTGGCGCGTGGACGCAAAGGCCTACGATCCGCGCGTGTGGGGCCACGACTACACCGAATCCAATGGCTGGACCTTCGCCTTCACCGCCGCCCATGACGGCGAAGGCCTGGCCGCGTTGTATGGCGGCCGCGAAAAGCTGGCGGCGAAGCTGGATACCTTCTTCGCCACGCCGGAAACCGCGGACCCGGCACTGGCCGGTTCCTACGGCGGCACCATCCACGAGATGACCGAAGCGCGCGACGTGCGCATGGGCATGTATGCGCACAGCAACCAGCCGGCGCACCACATCCCGTGGATGTACCTGTACGCCGGGCAGCCGTGGAAGACCCAGCAGCACGTGCGCGAGATCCTGTCGCGGTTGTACGTCGGCAGCGAGATCGGCCAGGGCTACCCGGGCGATGAGGACAACGGTGAAACCTCGGCATGGTACGTACTGGCCTCGCTGGGCCTGTACCCGCTGCGCATGGGCGCCCCGGAGTACGTGATCGGCTCGCCGGCATTCGAGCATGCACGGGTGGAGCTGCAGGGTGGCGCGGTGCTGACCGTGAACGCGGCCAACAACTCGCGTGAGAACGTCTACGTGCAGTCGCTGAAGATCAACGGTACGCCGTGGACGAAGACCTGGGTGCCGCACGACCTGATCGCCAAGGGCGCGACCCTCGACTTCGTGATGGGACCCCGCCCCTCGCGCTGGGGCAGCGGCGTGGACGATGTGCCGCGCTCGTTGACCGCGCGCGGCCAGCACCCGCAGCTGCTGCACGACCTGCTCGGCAGCGGCGCGAAGGCGACGCTGGCCGATGGCCGTGCCCTGCCCGCGCTGGTCGATGACGATGCCGGCACCACGGTGGGTCTGGGCGCCGGTGCAACCATCGCGCTGACCGGCCTGGCCGAGGGCACCCCGACGATGTACACGCTGACCAGCGGTGACGGCCGCATCCAGGGCGGTGAGTGGACGCTGGAGGCGCGCAACGGTGGCGGCAGCTGGGCCGTGCTCGACCAGCGCAGCGGCGAAGACTTCGAATCCGCCCGCCAGACCCGTCCGTTCCGCATCGCCAAACCCGGTCGTTACAGCGAGTACCGCCTGCGCCTGGCGGCACCGGCACGGCTGCCGCTGGCGGAGATCGAACTGCTGGCGGCCGGCACCGTACAATGAGCTGCATGCGCTTCCGTCTACTGCCTCTGGCCCTTGTTGCCCTGTCCTTCTCAAGCTTCGGCCAGACCCAGGCGTTCGATACGCAGCTGACCCGCGACGGCGTGACGCTGAACTACCAGGACGCCCGTGGCGCCCTGGCCGCACCGCAGCGCAAGCGGGTGATCGATACGTTCTTCTTCGCGTACCTGCGCGAACGTGCGGACTTCCATCCCGCTGCGCCGTCAATGGTGCGCATCGTGATCGATCCGGCCTACACCGGCATCGCCTTCGTCGGCGACAAGGACCAGGCAGCGACGATCACCATCAATCCGGGTTGGCTGGCGCAGCATCCGAACGACATCGACCTGGTCACCCACGAGGCGATGCACATCGTGCAGGGGTATCCCGGCTACGGCGATGCACGGGTACCGGGCTGGCTGGTGGAAGGCATCGCCGACTACGCGCGCGACCGCTACGGCATGGACAACGCCGCCGCTGGCTGGGCATTGCCGGTGAAGGTCGAGAAGGGGCAGAACGTCGACAGCGGCTACCGGGTGACCGGTGCGTTCCTGAAGTGGGCGGAGGCGGAACATCCCGGCCTGGTGCTGGCACTGGACAAGGCCCTGCGCGACGGCCGCTATGCACCGGCGCTGTGGCAGAAGCACACCGGCAAGGCACTGCCGGCGCTGTGGGCGCAGTACGCCAAGCCGCGTTCGGATGCACCGGCGCCGGCACGGCGCGGCAAGCGCTGACCGCAGGTAGCACCGTGGCTTGCCCGGCGAAACGCCTGTTTCGCCGCGCTGCGCGCCCGCCTGGCATGGCCCGGCATGACCTGCCCAACGGGATCTCATTACGATCTCACGCGGAGTAATCCGACAAGTCGGATAGGCGCCTGTTCACAACAGCACGCGGCAGCAACCGACATCGTGACTGAGCGAGGGTCGCTAACCTTGCTTGCATGAAAATCAGAACCAAGGTCGGTAGGCGCAAAGCGGTCGTTGTGCTGGTGACAGGAGCAGCCATTGCACTGATCACGACCGCGATCTGGACGAGAAGCAACACGCCGAGCGTTCTCGCTGTTGCCCCCCAAGAGCAGCAGACCGTACGGGTTCGTATCAACGGAAAAGATGCCGCGATCGAGACGACGCAGGCCGCAAGCGTTGCCGCCGCCGGGACTCAGTTGATTGCAATTCGCCGAACGTTGTCGCCCCAGCAGGCCCTTCTGCTGGCGCAGGACATAGCGCGTTGCACAAACGCCGCAAGCTTGGCGGAAACAGACATTCCGACGGGACTGACTCCCGACCAGCAGCGTGAGTTCCGGGAAAACGTTCTGGGTGACTCAGACTGCTCCGCTCTTGAATCAGAACACTCCATCTATGACCTCGCCTACTACGCGGCGTCAGACGGCGACTCCACTGCGAAATTGATGTTCTCGGGACTGGCGTCTCATCAGTTCGACGATGAGCACTCCATGTTCGATGAAGAGCTCGTCAAGCGATTCAAGGAAGCGACAGTGAGATTCCTCAACGAAGCCGCGGACTCGGGTGACAGCAATGCCCTGATGCTTCTTGCGGCCACCTTTGAGGATGGCCTGCATGTGCCTCGCGATGCAGCACGCGCACACGCCTATGCGCGCGCATTCAGCCAGGCCAGTGGCGGCAAGGGGCTTCGCTATGCCGAGCGGCTCTGGAGCCAACTCTCACCGGACCAGCAACGGGAATCGAACCGATGGCATATCGAGATATCGAATCGAAGAAAAGGAGAAATGAAATGAAAGGAAAGTCGAAACGCAATCGCTGGCTGATGATCGTGGTCGCGTGCCTGGGAGGCGCAGCAATCGCAGCGTCGGTTGGGACATTCTACTGCGGCAAGGCCTGCAATGTAGCCGGGGATATGGTGGCGGAGGAAGGGTGACCATCGGAGATATTTCGGTAGCTCAATAGCTACCACTGCGGCACACCTTGGTTGCCACGTTCGCTCAGTAGCGCCAGGCCACACCCGGCGAAATGCCTGATTCGCCACGCTGCGCGCTCGCCGGGCATGGCCAGGCGCTACCACATCACTGCCTCAGCGCGACCGCACGAAGCCGGCGTAGAGCGCGAACAGCTGCTGAAAGTACCGCCGCGTCACTCGATTGCGCATGACACCCTCGCCCATGAAAAGTTGGTCGGGCCCAGGGTGGGAAGGCCGGTCCGGTCCCTTCCCACGGCCGGGCCGCGTGGGCGTATTGGGCCGCAACGGCGTTGCAGGGACATGACCGGGCGGCGTAGCGCGTGTGGCACAGGCCGGCGGGCGGTAGAGCCGGCCGCTGGCCGGCTGCGGTGGTGGTGGACATGATTGCGGTTGCCGGCCAGCGGCCGGCACTACCCGTTTCCGCTTTGCGGAAACAGAAACGCGCCCCGGGGGCGCGCTTCTGCAGCTGACGCTGGAAAGAAGGCTTACGCCTTCTTTTCCGCTTCCAGCTGCTTGCGGATCTGCGCATCCACCGCCGCAATGGCGGTCATGTTCAGGATCCTGCGCGAGGTCGCGCTGGTGGTCAGGATATGCACCGGCTTGTTCACGCCCATCAGGATCGGGCCGATCGCCACGCCGTCGGTGAACACACGCACCAGGTTGTAGGCGATGTTGGCCGCTTCCAGGTTCGGCAGCACGAACAGGTTGGCTCGACCCTGCAGGGTCGAGCCCGGCAGCAGCTTCTGGCGCAGCGCTTCGTCCCACGCGGTGTCGCCCTGCATTTCGCCGTCCACGTTCAGACGCGGGTTGCGCTTGAGCAGCAGCTCGCGCACCTGGCGCATCTTCAGCGCGTCCTTCGAATCGTGGCTGCCGAAGTTGGAGTGCGACAGCAGCGCCACCTTCGGCTCGATGCCGAACAGCTTCATGCGGTAGGCCGCCTGCAGGGTCGCTTCGCACAGCTGCTCGGCGGTCGGGTCTTCCTGCACGTGGGTATCGACGAAGAAGAACACGCCCTGCTGGTTGATCACGCCGGTCATCGCCGAGGTCGAGGTGACCTTCGGCTCCAGCGGCAGCACGCTGCGCACGTAGCCCAGCTTCTTGTGGAAACGGCCGACGATGCCGGTCAGCATCGCATCGGCTTCGCCACGGGCCACCATCACTGCAGCGATCAGGGTCGGGCGCGAACGCATCAGGTTCTTCGCCGCGGCCACGGTCACGCCACGACGGCCGGTCAGGCCGTGGTAGTACTGCCAGTACTCGTTGAAGCGCGGGTCGTCGTTGATGTTGGTGACTTCAACGTTCTCGCCGATCTTCAGGCGCAGGCCGAGGCGCTCGATGCGCGACTCGATCACTTCCGGGCGGCCGATCAGGATCGGGTGCGCCAGGCCGTCATCGACCACGTTCTGCACCGCCTGCAGCACCACTTCCTCTTCGCCCTCGGCATACACAACGCGCTGCTTGTCGCTGCGCGCGCGGTCGTAGACCGGCTTCATCATCAGGCTGGTGCGGTAGACGAACTGGGCCAGCTTGTCGCGGTAAGCGCCCATGTCGTCGATCGGGCGCGAGGCCACGCCCGAGTCCATCGCGGCCTGGGCCACGGCGGCCGACAGCTCCACCAGCAGGCGGCGGTCGAACGGGCGCGGGATCAGGTATTCACGACCGAAGCTCGGGGTCTCGCCGCCATAGGCCGAACCCATGTCGGTGGCCGCACGACGCGCCAGCGCCGCAATGGCGCGCACGCAGGCGATCTTCATTTCCTCGTTGATCGCGGTCGCGCCCACGTCCAGCGCACCACGGAACAGGTACGGGAAGCACAGCACGTTGTTGACCTGGTTCGGGTAGTCCGAACGGCCGGTGCCGATGATCGCGTCCGGACGGGCGGCGCGCGCCAGTTCCGGCATGATTTCCGGAGTCGGGTTGGCAAGCGCGAAGATCACCGGATCCGGCGCCATGGTCTTGACCATGTCGGCAGTCAAGATGCCCGGCGCCGACAGGCCCAGGAAGATGTCCGCGCCGTCGACGATCTCGGCCAGGGTGCGCTTGTCGGTGTCGCGCGCATAGCGCTGCTTTTCCGGGTCCAGGTCGGTACGACCGGTGTGGATCACGCCCTCGCGGTCGAAGGCCAGGATGTTCTCCGGCTTCAGGCCCAGCTGCACCAGCATGTTCACGCAGGAAATGCCGGCCGCGCCCATGCCCGTGGTCGCCAGCTTCACTTCCTCGATCTTCTTGCCGGTGATCGCCATGGCGTTGAGCACGGCTGCGCCGACGATGATCGCCGTGCCGTGCTGGTCGTCATGGAACACCGGGATCTTCATGCGCTCGCGCAGCTTGCGCTCGACCACGAAGCATTCCGGCGCCTTGATGTCTTCCAGGTTGATGCCGCCGAAGGTCGGCTCCAGCGAGGCGATGATGTCGACCAGCTTGTCCGGGTCGGTTTCATCCACTTCGATGTCGAACACATCGATGCCGGCGAACTTCTGGAACAGCACACCCTTGCCTTCCATCACCGGCTTGCCGGCCAGCGCGCCGATGTTGCCCAGGCCCAGCACCGCGGTGCCGTTGGAGATCACCGCCACCAGGTTGCCACGGGCGGTCAGCTCGCTGGCCTGCTGCGGGTCGGCCTTGATCGCTTCACAGGCGTACGCCACGCCCGGCGAATACGCCAGCGACAGGTCGCGCTGGGTCAGCATGGGCTTGGTAGCGGAAACCTTGATCTTTCCCGGCGGGGACATCCGGTGGTAATCGAGGGCGGCCTGTTTGAAATCTTCGTTGGACATCGATGTGGGTTACATGAATGGGCAGAAGGGACAGGGGATGATACCCCCGTTGGAGCGTCTGGACCTGTCGCTATCCTGTCGCAGGCATGCTGCGACCGCACAATTCCGTGCCGTATGCGACGGTACCGCGAGACCAGCTTCGGCGCTCCGCATGACAGCCATGGGTCGCCTTGAAACGCCGCGGGGCCGTACCACTGTCGTGATCGGCCCCGCGGTACCACACACCTGGATCAGCCCCTGGCCGGCAGCGCCTCGGGCACGGCATCGACCAGCGGCGGCAGTTCGCTTTCGCGGCCATCCAGCGCCAGCTTCAGGCGGTTGCGGTCCAGCGCCCCCTCCCAGCGCGAGACCACCACGGTGGCCACGGCATTGCCGATGAAGTTGGTCAGCGAGCGGCATTCGCTCATGAAGCGGTCCACGCCCAGGATCAGCGCCATGCCGGCCACCGGCACCTCCGGCACCACGGCCAGGGTGGCGGCCAGGGTGATGAAGCCGGCGCCGGTGACGCCGGCCGCGCCCTTGGAGCTGAGCATGGCGACCAGCAGCAGGGCAATCTGATGGCCCAGGGTCAGTTCGGTGTTGGTGGCCTGGGCGATGAACAGCGCCGCCAGGGTCATGTAGATGTTGGTGCCGTCCAGGTTGAACGAGTAGCCGGTCGGGACCACCAGGCCCACCACCGACTTGCTGCAGCCGGCGCGTTCCATCTTCTCCATCAGCGACGGCAGCGCCGACTCGGACGAGGAGGTGCCCAGCACCAGCAGCAGTTCGGCCTTCAGGTAGCGCGCCAGCTTGAACACCGAGAAGCCGCACAGGCGGCAGACCAGGCCCAGGATGACCGCCACGAACAGGAAGGCGGTGAGGTAGAACGAACCCACCAGCCAGGCCAGGTTGATCAGCGAGCCAACACCGTACTTGCCGATGGTGAAGGCGATTGCGCCGAAGGCACCGATCGGCGCGGCCTTCATCAGGATGTGGACCAGCTTGAACACCGGGGCGACCAGCGCCTCCAGGAAGTTCACGATCGGCTTGCCCTTCTCGCCCACCGATGCCAGCGCGATGCCGAACAGCACGGCCACGAACAGCACCTGCAGGATGTTGCCATCGACGAACGCGCTGAGCAGCGTCTTCGGGATGATGTCCATCAGGAAGCCGACCAGGGTCAGGTCATGCGACTTCTCGACGTAGCTGTGCACCGCGGTCTGGTCCAGCTCGGCCGGATTGATGTTCATGCCGGCGCCAGGCTGCACCACGTGCGCCACGATCATGCCGACGATCAGCGCCAGCGTGGAGAAGAACAGGAAGTACGCCATCGCCTTGGCGAATACGCGGCCCACCGTGCGCAGGTGGGTCATGCCGGCGATGCCGGTGACGATGGTCAGGAAGATCACCGGTGCGATGATCATCTTTACCAGGTTGATGAAGGCATCGCCGAGCGGCTTCATCTTCTCGCCGATCAACGGTTCGTAGTGGCCGAGGATGGCGCCCAGGACGATCGCCACGATCACCTGGAAGTACAGCTGGCGATAGATCGGCAACGGCTTTGCAGGCACCGGTGCTGCGGTCGGGATGTGCATGGCGGACTCCGGAAGGGGCGTTTTCAGGCACGTACGGCCCCGGGACTGCACGGGAACCGTTACCGTGGAAACTGACCGCAGGCCCTGTGCAGCACGCGCAGGGGGTGCGACCAATGGACGCCTTTGTACGCGCCGGGCACGCTGGCGCAGATAACCTATTGGTACTAGCCCCCCGGTTCAGGTGGCCGCGGTGCCTACACTGGCGCCGCACCGCCCGATCACGGGGAGGCCGGTGGCCCGAGCTGAACGGCCGGGCGCGTCATTGCGAAAGTTCCGGCCCTTGCGGCCGTTGTTGTCCTGTCCACACGCAATCTGAGAGAGCCGCACCCAACATGCGCCCGATTCCCACCTTGCTGGCCCTGTCGCTGGCCGCGCTTCCCGCCTTCGCTTCGGCTGCCGATTTCGACAACTGGCCGACCAAGTACGCCTTCGGCGACGGCACCGAGCTGGCCGCTACCGCCAACATCGCCTACGACTACAACGATTTCTCCTCGGGCAGTGGCCTTGAGGACGACGACGCCGTGCGCCGCAAGGAGTTCGGTGCGACGCTGAAGAAGAAGGGCGTCTACGACGCGATGGTCTATTACGACTTCCAGTCCGATACCTGGCTGGACGTGTTCGTGCGCTTCGAAAGCAAGGCCTTCTTCGGCCGCGACATCGGCCGCTTCCGCTTCGGCTACATGAAGACCCCGGTCGGCCTGGACGCGAACACGTCCTCGCGCGCCGGCAGCTTCCTGGAAACCGCGCTGCCGGTGCAGGCCTTCTACGCTGGCCGCCGCACGGGTGTGGAATGGGTGCTTGAGCGCCCGCAGTACCTGCTGCAGGCCGGCGCCTATGGCGGCAAGGACCTGCAGGGTGACAACCCGGGCACCACCCAGGCCGTGCGTGCGGTGTGGACCCCGGTGAAGGCGCCGGGTGACGTGATCCACCTGGGCCTGGCCTACTCGCAGGAAAATCCGCGCGGTTACAGCGATGGCCGCGACGTGCACCACGAGGCCAGCGCGCGCCTGCGCGCACGTCCGGAAGCCGGCCTGACCGACATCCGCTATGTCGATTCCGGCGCGCTGGTCACCGCCGACCAGATCCGCCGCACCGGTCTGGAAGGCATCTGGATCCGCGGCCCGTTCTCGGTGCAGGCCGAAGCCCTGCGCGCCACGGTCACCCGCCATGACGGCAAGCCCGACTACACCGGCAGCGGCCAGTACGCGATGGCGAGCTGGGTGCTGACCGGCGAATCGCGCCCGTACAACGCCGGTGCGGTGGCCAACATCAAGCCGGCGCACGACTACGGCGCGGTGGAACTGGTGGCCCGTTACAGCCGCATGGACCTCGACGATGGCAGCATCCTCGGCGGCCGCCAGCACGACCTCACTCTGGGTGCGAACTGGTACCTGACCAGCCACTTCAAGTTCCAGGCCAACTACGTCAAGGTCGACGCCAGCCGTCGCGGCGTGCACAGCACGCCGGAGATCTTCGAACTGCGCGCGCAGATGCACTTCTGACCCCTTCCACGTCAGATCCCGGCGGGCGTGCACGCCACGCCCGCCGGCCCTGCGTAGACTGCCGCCATGTACTGGCTCAGCCGCCACCGGATGCTGTTGCTGACCATCGCGGTGATGGTCGGCGGCACCGTGCTGTGTGCGGTCGCCGCCGGCCACTACGCCTGGCGGCGCGCCCTCGGTGAGGAAAGCAGCCAGGTACAACGCCAGCTGCAGTTGTATGGCCAGGGCCTGCAGCAGCGCATCGACCGCTTCGGCACCTTGCCGCAGGTACTGGCACTGGATCCGGATCTTCTGCACGCCCTGCGTGTGCAGCCCTCGCCCACCGAACGGCAGCGGCTGAACCTCAAGCTGCAACGCGCCAATGAAGTCACCCGTGCCTCGACCCTGACCCTGGTCGGTCACGATGGCGTGGCGGTGGCGGCGAGCAACTGGGACCAGCCGACCACCAACGTCGGTGAGAACTACAGCTATCGTCCCTATTACCGCCAGGCGCTGGCCCAGGGCCGCGGCCGCTTCTACGGCATCGGCATGACCACCGGCGTGCCCGGCTACTACCTGTCGCAGGCCATCGAGGAAGACGGCAAGCGGCTCGGCGTGGTGGTGATCAAGGTCGAGCTGTCGGCACTGGAGCAGGAGTGGCTGAGCAGCCCTGACGTGGTGCTGGCCAGTGACGACCACGACGTGGTGTTCCTGGCCAACCGTGACAGCTGGCGCTACCGCCTGCTGCGACCGCTGGGCGCCGATGAGCGCCGCGAAATGCTGGACGCCCGCCAGTACGCCGATCGCACCCTGCAGCCACTGCGCGCACGTACCGAGGATGTACTGGCCGATGGCGGCCGCATGGTGCGCCTGCTGGATCCGGCATTGCCGCAGCCGATGCTGTGGCAGAGCCTTGCGCTGCCGGCCGAAGACTGGAACCTGCACCTGCTGCACGACGCCAGTGCTGCCACCGCCGCCGGCCGTGCGGCCGCGCTTACCGGAGGTGCCGCATGGCTGGCGCTGGGCTTCCTGGTGCTGTTCATACAGCAGCGCCGGCGCCTGGCCAAGCATCGCCTGCGCAGCCGCCGCGAGCTGGAAACCCTGCTCAAGCAGCATGCACAGGAACTGCGCACCGCACAGGATGGCCTGCTGCAGGCCGCCACCGATGCCGACAGCGGCCTCAGCCGCAGCCTCGAACACCTGCCGCAGGGCGTGGTGGTGATCGACCGGGACCTGCGTCTGGTCGCATGGAATTCGCGCTACCTGGAACTGTTCCGTTTCCCGCTGGACCTGGTGCGCGTGGGGCGGCCCATCGAGGAACTGTTCCGCTTCAACGCACGCCGTGGCCTGCTCGGTCCCGGCCCGGTCGACGAGGCCATCGAGCGTCGCCTCAACCACCTGCGCAGCGGCCGTCCGCACATGCGCGAAAGTGAGAAGGACGACGGTACGGTGCTGGAAATCCGCGGCAACCCGCTGCCCGACGGCGGTTTCGTCACCAGCTACGCCGACATCACCAGCTACAAGAATGCTGCACGCGAACTGCGCTCGCTGGCCGATGCACTGGAACACCGCATCGCCGAACGTACCCACGACCTGGACGAAGCACGCCGCGAGGCCGAACAGGCCAACCGCTACAAGACCCGCTTCGTCGCCTCGGCCGTGCACGACTTGCTGCAACCGCTCAACGCAGCACGCATGTTCGTCTCGGTGCTGCGCGGCAAGCTGAGCGATCCGGCGCAGCAGCAGACCAGCGATCACATCGACGCTGCATTGGCCGCGCAGGATGCGATCCTCAACAGCCTGCTGGATATCGCGCGGCTGGAATCGGGCAGCCTGCCGACCCGTGTGCAGGCGTTCCGGCTCGGGCCGCTGCTGCAGACACTGGCGCGCGAATTCGGCATCGCCGCGCAGTCACGTGGCCTGGTGGTGGACTGGGTCGATACCGATGCGGTGGTGGTCAGCGATGAAGCGCTGCTGCGCCGCATCCTGCAGAATTTCCTGTCCAACGCGCTGCGCTACAGCGAACGTGGCCGCGTGCTGCTCGGCTGCCGCCGCCGCGAGGGCCTGCTGTGGATCGAAGTGCACGACCAGGGCCCCGGCATTCCCGATGCGCTGCAGGGCGAGATCTTCGAGGAATTCCGCCGCCTGCACGACGGCCAGCAGCGCGGTGCCGGCCTTGGCCTGGCCATCGTCGACCGCATCGGCCGCCTGCTCGGACATCCGATCCGGCTGCGCTCGCAGCTGGGCCAGGGCAGCGTGTTCGCGGTGGGCGTGCCGTTCGGCGACGCCAGCGCGATACCCGCCACCGCGCCCGCGCCGGTGCTGGCGCAGGAACCGGCGGCGGACAACCCGCTGCGAGGGCGCCGTGTGTGGGTGATCGATGACGATCCGCACGTGTGCGCGGCCAGCCGCGCGCTGCTGGAGCGGTGGGGCTGCGAGGTGCTGCTGGCCGATGGCCCGCAGGCAGCGCTGCAGTTGGCCACGACGGCAACCGTGCCGGAGCTGGTGCTGCTGGATGTGCGCATGGGTGACCACCACGGCCCGGTGCTGTACGAGACATTGGCAGAGCTGTGGCGGGCCCGCCCGCCGGTGGTGCTGGTCACTGCCGAGCGCGATGCGGGATTGCGTGAGATGGCTGCCGAGCGTGGCTGGGGAATGATGGCCAAGCCGGTGAAGCCGCCGGCGCTGCGGGCGCTGATGAGTCAGTTGCTGATCCGGCATCGCGGGTGATTCCAGCCAACGGCGCAGCCCCTCGTGGGTGGTGCCTGGTTGGTCGTGGAAAGCAGAAGCCGTGGGTGGGGCGGGGGGGGGGGGGGGGGGGGGGGGGGGGGG
This sequence comes from Stenotrophomonas sp. SMYL20, assembly GCF_036320045.1. Classification (NCBI taxonomy): domain Bacteria; kingdom Pseudomonadati; phylum Pseudomonadota; class Gammaproteobacteria; order Lysobacterales; family Lysobacteraceae; genus Stenotrophomonas; species Stenotrophomonas sp. SMYL20. The sequence continues at coordinate 66,099 of NZ_JAWIRT010000024.1, forward strand.
GCCCGCCCGCCCCGCCGCCCCCCCCCCCCCCCCCCCCCCCCCCCCCGCCCCCCCCCCCCCCCCCCCCCCCCCCACCGGCCTCTGACAGATTTCGGTGGCCTGCCACCCACGGAGAAGAAAAAGAA
>NZ_JAWIRT010000025.1:0-29198 GCF_036320045.1 Stenotrophomonas sp. SMYL20
TCCCCTTTGGGGGCCGTACGATCCTTTATCGACGTTCGTGTGCGGGATGGGGATCGCTCGACTCGTCTGTCGGCTAGTATCCGCAGATGCATGCTTGACGGTCCCTCCACCCTGGCTCCTACATACCTCGTAGGAGCCGGGAGGAACATACAAGCCATGCTCGACTGGCTCCCTCCCTTGTAGCGCCGAGCCATGCTCGGCGGCTTTGTGAAGAGCAGTCGAGCAAGCTCGACTCTACAAAACGGCCAGTCGAGCAAGCTCGACTCTACAAACCGGTGCTGTCGGCGATAATGGGCCATGAATGTGCAACGCTCCCCTTCGCGTGCGGTGGCCTGGATGGTCGCTGCGGTCGCCTGTTTCTCGCTGATGGATGCTGGCATGAAGCAGCTGTCGGCCAGCTATCCGACCCTGGAAGTGACCTTCCTGCGTGGTGCGGCTTCGTTGCCGTTCGTGCTGGTCTGGGTGCTGGTCAGCGCCGGCCCGCGCTCGCTGATCCCGCGCCGCTGGGGCCTGCACCTGCTGCGTGGTGGGCTGGGCATGGCGATGATCGGCTGCTTCGTGTTCGCCCTGCGTGACCTGCCGCTGTCCACCGCCTACACCATCTATTTCGTTGCCCCACTGCTGATCGCCGCGCTGTCGGTGCCGTTGCTGGGTGAGCGGGTTGGCCCGCGGCGCTGGGTGGCCATCGGCATCGGCCTGGTCGGCGTGCTGGTGGTGCTGCGGCCGGGCGTGGACGGCTTCATTTCGGTGCCGGGGCTGATGGTGCTGGCCGCGGCCACCGCGTATGCCGTGGCGGCGATCACGGTCAGCCTGCTCACCCGCACCGATACCTCGCAGTCGATGGTGGTCTGGTTCCTGGTGATCATGGCCATCGGTGCCGGCCTGCTGGCCCTTCCCGGCTGGGTGCCGCTGCAGCTGGCGCATGCGCCGCTGATCGCCGGCATGGGTCTGGCTGGGGCGCTGGGCCAGATTGCCCTGACCAAGGCGTTCCAGCTGGGCGAGGCGTCGATGATCGCGCCGTTGGAGTACAGCGGCCTGGTGTGGGTGATCGGCTGGGACCTGGCCTTCTGGGGCCAGCTGCCGGACAGCTATACCTGGGTGGGCGCGGCGATCATCGTCGCCTCGGGGCTGTACCTGCTGCACCGTGAGCGGGTGAACCGGCAGGAACCGCCGAAGCCGCTGGATCATCCCTGAGCCGGGGTAGTGCCGGCCGCTGGCCGGCAACTCCTTGCCTCGGAGGGATCGCTGCAGGTGCCGGCCAGCGGCCGACACTACCGGGTGCGGGCGACTTAGAACCAAAAGGAATAACATTCTGGCCCATGGCGCGGGCGCGCGACCGCTTGCGCTGGTAGGCTGCACGCCCCCTTCCGTCACCCAGCCGGTGAGCCACGCCCGTGATCGAGTTCCAGCGCCTGCACAAATCCTATGCCGTTGCCGGCCGCGCAGTCAGCGCGCTGCAGCCGCTGGACCTGACCATCGAGGCCGGTGAGGTATTCGGCATCATCGGCCATTCCGGCGCCGGCAAGTCGACCCTGATCCGCATGATCAACCGCCTGGAAGAGCCCAGCGGTGGTCGCCTGCTGATCGGTGGCGAGGATGTCACCGCACTGGATGCGGACGGCCTGCGCGCGCTGCGCCGGCGCATCGGCATGATCTTCCAGCACTTCAACCTGTTGTCTTCGCGCACGGTGGCCGGCAACGTTGCCTTCCCGCTGGAGCTGGCGGGCACGCCGAAGGCGGAGATCGATGCACGCGTGGCCGAGCTGCTGCAGACCGTGGGCCTGGAGGCGCACGCGCAGAAGTACCCGGCACAGCTGTCCGGTGGGCAGAAGCAGCGCGTCGGCATCGCCCGTGCGCTGGCGACCCGCCCGCAGATCCTGCTGTGCGACGAGGCCACCAGCGCGCTGGATCCGCAGACCACGGCCTCGGTGCTGTCGCTGCTGTCGAAGATCAACCGCGAGCTGGGCCTGACCATCGTGCTGATCACCCACGAGATGGATGTGATCCGCCGTGTCTGCGACCGTGTCGCCGTGCTCGACGCCGGCCAGATGGTCGAGACCGGGCCGGTCACCCGGGTGTTCCTGCATCCGCAGCACCCGACCACGCGCCGTTTCGTCAGCGAATCGGAGCACGTGGATGAAGGTGCGCTGCATCGTGATTTCGATGCCGTCGGTGGCCGCATCGTGCGGCTGACCTTCCTCGGCGGAGACACCTACGAACCCCTGCTCGGCAGTGTCGCGCGGGAGACCGGGGTCGACTACAACATCCTGTCCGGCCGTATCGACCGGATCAAGGACACCCCGTATGGCCAGCTGGTGGTCGCCCTGGTGGGCGGTGACCAGTCCGCCGCGCAGGCCGCGTTCGTGGCTGCCGGCGTGCACGTTGAGGAGTTGCGTCGATGATCATCGCCACTGCCGGCGGATTCTTCCGCCACCTGGATGCGGGCAAGTGGGCCGACATCGGCCAGGCCACCATCGACACCCTGCTGATGCTGCTCGGTTCGCTGCCGCTGACCCTGGCCATCGGCCTGCCGCTGGGCGTGCTGCTGTACCTGTTCGGCGCGCCGCAGATGAAGCGCCGTCCGTTCGCCTACGGCGTGCTGGCGCTGGTGGTGAACCTGTTGCGCTCGGTGCCTTTCATCATCCTGATGATCGTGCTGATCCCGGTCACCCTGTTCCTAATGGGGACGTCGCTGGGGGTACGCGGTGCGATCGTGCCGCTGGTGATCGGTGCCGCGCCGTTCTACGCGCGCCTGGTCGAAACCGCATTGCGCGAAGTGGACCGTGGCGTGATCGAAGCGACCCAGTCGATGGGTGCCACCACCTGGCAGCTGGTCACCCGCGTGCTGCTGCCCGAGGCGCGCCCCGGCCTGATCGCCGGTGCGACGGTCACCACCGTGGCCCTGATCGGCTTCACCGCGATGGGCGGCGCGATTGGTTCCGGCGGCCTTGGTGACCTGGCGTTCCGCGATGGCTACCAGCGTTCGCACACCGACGTGGCCCTGGTTACCGTGGTCCTGCTGTTGGTTCTGGTGCAGCTGCTGCAGATGCTCGGCGACCGCCTGGTCGCGCATTACAGCCGCAAATGACGAGGCGCCGGGGCGCTGCCCCCGGCGTCGCCCGGTGCATCGCGGCAGCCGGCCAGCGGCCGGCTCTACCCCATTGCCTGGAAACGGTAGTGCCGGCCGCTGGCCGGCAATCCCACCTGCAATCAACGCACGTTCGGTACTTCGTAGCCCAGCTTGCCGACCTGCTCCGGGTGCTGCGGCACGCGCTTGAGCTTGTCGGTGTTCACGCCGTACTCGTCACGCAGGCGCTCGGCCAGCTCCTTGTACAGGGCTTTGTCCATGTCCGGCGTACGCGAGAAGATCCAGGCCATTTCGCGGCCCGGGTAGCCGATCAGTGCCCACGAGTAATCCGGCGCTACTTCCAGCACCCTCGAATGGGTGGGCACGACACGGTAGAACCAGGTGCGCCAGCCGTGGTTGCCACTGTCCGGGTCGACGCTGGCGCGGGCACGCACTTCCTGCAGCGGTTCGCCGAAGCCATCACGGTAGCGGTAGGTGATGCCGACCTTGTGCGCGTCGCGCAACTCGTACTCGTTGACGCTGGCGACATGGCCACGTTCGATGAAGTTCGGCACGCGGCCGATCACATACCAGGTGCCCATGAAGCGCTTCAGGTCGATCGGTGCGTCCAGGGCAGCCGCACCAGAGGCGCTGGTACGGGGCGACGGCGGCTCACTGGCGGCCACGGCGGGGCCGGCCAGGGAAAGGGCCAGCAGCGCGGCGCAGAGCGGGCGGATCGAAGTCATGCGGGAGCGGGCTCCAGTGGGCTTGCACGCGCATGGTCGACTGTGTGCACGCGATCCGTCAATGGTGTCGCAACCTGTGAGAAGGGGGTTACCCATGCTGTGTTGCATTGTCCACCGGAGAAGCCCCATGAACGCACGTTCCGTCCGCCGCTCTGCAACTGAACGCGTCATTCTCGAGCGTGCCGACCCGCGCCTGCTGCGCAGCGTGCGGCAGCTGGCCCTGGCCGGTATGGCGCTGGTACTGGTCTGGCCGGCCGCGCGCGGCAGCAGTGCCTGGCTGGGCTGGCTACCCATGTGGCTGGTGGGCATGCCGCTGGTGGCCTGGTGGGCGTTGCTGCGCTTTCCGTTGCCGCGCCTGTCGTGGCTGCGGCTGGCGCGTCGTACCGGTGGACAGGCACGTCGCCGTAGCGGCGGGGCGGCGCGAGGCCGTCGCGGCTCCACCGCCGCGGCCTGACCTTCGACACGGGGGCGGCCGCGGCGATCCATGCTAGCGTTCCACGGCTTATGACTGCCTGGAGCTGCAATGTCTCGACTCGCTTCCGCCTGCCTGCTGGCCGGCATGATGACCGCTGCCTCGGTGGGGACCGCCGTGGCCGCTGAAGACACCGATCGCTACGCCTGGCTCGAAGACGTCACCGGCGACAAGCCGCTGACCTGGGTCAAGGAACAGAACGCCAAGTCCGAGGCGCGCCTGGCGCAGACCCCGGCCTTCAAGCAGATGGAGACCAGCATCCGCGAGGTGCTCGACTCCGATGCCAAGATCCCCGGCGTGCAGAAGATCGGCGACTACTACTACAACTTCTGGAAGGACCAGCAGCACGAGCGCGGCCTGTGGCGGCGCACCACCCTGGCCGAGTACCGCAAGGCCTCGCCGCAGTGGGAAACCGTGCTCGACCTGGATGCGCTGAACAAGGCCGAGGGTGAGAACTGGGTCTGGCACGGCGCCGATTGCCTGCGCCCGGATTACAGCCGCTGCCTGATCGCGCTGTCGCGCGGTGGCGCCGACGCCGACGTCACCCGTGAGTTCGACCTGGCCAACAAGACCTGGATCAAGGACGGCTTCTTCCGTCCAGAGTCCAAGGGCGGCCTCAACTGGGTCGACCGCGACACCGTGTTCGTCTACACCGACTTCGGTGCGGGCTCGATGACCACCTCCGGCTACCCGCGCGTGGCCAAGCTGTGGAAGCGCGGCACGCCGATGACCTCGGCCACCGTGGTGTACGAAGGCAAGCCGGAGGACATGTACATCGCGGCGATGCACGATGACACCCCGGGCTTCGAGCGCAACCTGGTCAGCCGCACGCTGGCGTTCTACAACAACGAGCTCTACCTGCGTGGCGACGACGGCACGCTGACCAAGATCGACGCGCCGAACTCGGCCGAGAAGGGCCTGCACAAGCAGTGGCTGACCCTGGAACTGCGCGATCCGTGGACCGTGGGCGGCAAGACCTACGCGTCCGGTTCGCTGCTGGCCACCAAGCTGGATGACTACCTGGCCGGCAAGCGCGACTTCGAGGTGCTGTTCACCCCGACCGCGACCACCTCGCTGGCCGGCGCCACCTGGACCAAGAGCCACCTGGTGCTGAACGTGCTGGATGACGTCAAGAACCGCCTGTCGGTGCTGACCCCGGGCGCCGATGGCTGGCAGACCAGCCGCTTCGTCGGCGCGCCGGCCTTTGGCACGCTGGCGGTGGGCGCAGTGGACAGCAACGACAGCGATGCGGTGTGGCTGACCGCCACCGACTACCTGACCCCGACCACGCTGGCTCTGGCCGAGATCGGCCAGGCGCCGGAAACGTTGAAGACCATGCCGGCCTTCTTCGATGCCAAGGGCAAGGTGATCGAGCAGCACTTCGCCACCAGCAAGGATGGCACCCGCGTGCCGTACTTCGTGGTGCACGACAAGGCGATGAAGCTGGACGGCTCCAACCCGACCCTGCTGTACGGCTATGGTGGCTTCGAGATCTCGCTGACCCCGAATTACTCAGGTGGCATGGGCCGCGCCTGGCTGGAGAAAGGCGGTGTGTACGTGGTCGCCAACATCCGTGGTGGTGGCGAGTACGGCCCGCGCTGGCACCAGGCCGCGCTGAAGCAGAACCGTCACAAGGCCTATGAAGACATGGCTGCGGTGGCGCGCGATCTGGTCAAGCGCAAGATCACCAGTGCCAAGCACCTGGGCGTCCAAGGTGGCAGCAACGGTGGCCTGCTGACCGGCAACATGCTGACCCAGTACCCGGAGCTGTTCGGTGCAGTGGTGGTGCAGGTGCCGCTGCTGGACATGAAGCGCTACAGCCACCTGTTGGCCGGTGCCTCGTGGATGGCCGAGTACGGCAACCCGGATACCAGCGACTGGGAGTTCATCAAGACCTTCTCGCCGTATCATCTGTTCAACGAGAAGAAGAACTACCCGCCGGTGCTGTTCACCACCTCCACCCGCGATGACCGCGTGCACCCGGGTCATGCCCGCAAGATGGCGGCGAAGATGATCGACGCCGGCAAGGACGTGACCTACTACGAGAACATCGAAGGTGGCCACGGCGGCGCAGCCAACAACGCGCAGGCCGCACACATGTCCGCACTGGCCTACAGCTTCCTGTGGGAGCGGTTGGGCGGCAAGTAAGCAGAACGGAAAACGCCGCCCCAGGGCGGCGTTTTTCGTTGGGTTCACGTATCCACGCATGGCGTGGATCTACCTACGTATCGTGCGCTGGGTCAATAGATCCACGCCATGCGTGGATGCCGTTCGCGCAGATCGATCAGGCGCCCCAGCTCTTCAACCCGCGTGCAATCCGCGCCACCGCCTCCTGCAGCCGCGGCACTTCCTGGGTATAGGCCAGGCGCACATGCTGGTTGGCGCGATGGAAACCGAAATCCAGCCCCGGGGTGAACGCCACGTGCTCGGTTTCCAGGAAGTGCGCACAGAAGGCCTGTGCGTCGTCGGTGAACGCGCTGACGTCGGCGTACAGGTAGAACGCGCCCTGCGGCTCGACCTCGATGCGGAAACCCAGCTCGCGCAACGCGGGCAGCAGGAAATCACGGCGCTGGCGGAACGCCTCGCGGCGCTGTTCGAAGATCGCCATCGATTCCTCGCTGAAGCAGGCCAGTGCGGCGTGCTGGGCGATGCTTGAGGCGCTGATGTACAGGTTCTGCGCCAGCTTTTCCAGGTCCGGCACCGCCGCCGGCGGCGCCACCAGCCAACCCAGCCGCCAGCCGGTCATGCCGAAATATTTGGAGAAGCTGTTCAGCACGAACGCGCTGTCATCCACCTGCAGCACGCTGGGTGCATCCAGGCCGTAGGTCAGGCCGTGGTAGATCTCGTCCACCACCAGATGGCCGCCACGCGCGTGCAGGACCTGCGACAGTGCCGCCAGTTCGTCGGCGGACAGCACGGTGCCGGTCGGATTGGCGGGGGAGGCCACCAGTGCGCCGACGCTGTCGGCATTCCAGTGCTGTTCCACCAGCGACGGTGTGAGCTGGTAGGCGGTGTCCGGGCCGACCGGCACCAGCTGTGCACCGCCTTCCACCAGGCGCAGGAAATGACGGTTGCAGGGGTAGCCGGGGTCGGCCAGCAGCCAGTGGCGGCCGGGGTCGACCAGCAGGCTGCTGGCGAGCAGCAGCGCACCGGAGCCGCCGGGAGTGACCAGGATGCGTTCGGGATCGATATCCAGCCCGTAGTGGCTGCGATAGAAGCCACTGATCGCCTGGCGAAGGGCCGGCAGGCCACGTGCGGCGGTGTAGCGGGTATGGCCGGCGGCCAATGCGGCCTGGCCGGCACGCACGACCGGTTCGGCCGTGGTGAAGTCCGGTTCGCCGATTTCCAGGTGGATCACATCGTGGCCCGCCTGTTCCAGCGCCTGCGCGCGGGCCAGCAGGGACATCACGTGGAACGGAGCGATTTCATGGCTGCGCCGGCTGTAGCCCGGCGTGTGGGGCAGGGTACTCATGTGCCCATGGTACGCCGCGCGTCCTGGAAGTGCCGGCCGCTGGCCGGCAACCCCCCGCCTCTGTTTATCCCGAGGTTGCCGGCCAGCGGCCAGCACGACCCATGACGATCCGCAGGGTTGCCCGCAACCCTCCTGCAACCCAGACTCGAGCACAAGGACGCCATTGCATTGCGGCTCAAGGAGCCTTATCTCATGAAATCCACCCTCTGCCTGTTGCTTGCGAGCCTGATGACCACCACTGCCACCGCCGCCACGCCGCCCGTTCCGCCGGATGCCGCCAAGCATCCGCATGTGGTCAAGGCGCCGTTCGGCGCGACCCGCAACGACGACTATTACTGGCTGCGCGACGACAAGCGCGAGAACAAGGACATGCTGGCCTACCTGCAGGCCGAGAATGCCTACGCCGACCAGTTGCTGGCGCCGCTGAAGCCGCTGGAAGACACCCTGTACAAGGAGATCGTCGGCCGCATCAAGCAGGACGATTCCAGTGTGCCGGCGCGCGAGCGCGGCTACTGGTACTACAGCCGCTTCGAGACCGGCCAGGACTACCCGATCCACGCACGCCGCAAGGGCAGCATGGATGCCGCCGAGGAAATCCTGCTGGACGTCAACACGATGGCCGCCGGCAAGGGCTACTTCAGCGTCGGCTCGATGGAAGTCAGCCAGGACAACCAGCTGCTGGCCTGGGCCGATGACGATGTCGGTCGCCGCCAGTACACCATCCGCTTCAAGGACCTGGCTACCGGCAAGGTGCTGCCCGATGTGATCACCGGCAGCTCCGGCGACCTGGTCTGGGCCGACGACAACCGCACCGTGCTGTATGTCGAGAACGATCCGGAAACGCTGCTGACCGTACGCGTGAAGAAGCACGTGCTGGGCACCCCGGCCAGTGCCGACACCGTCGTCTACGAAGAGAAGGACGACAGCTTCTACATGGGCATCGGCCGCACCCGCGACGATCGCTTCATCACCATCGGCGTGCACAGCACTGTGTCCTCGGAAGAGCGCTACGCGCCGGCCAGCGACCCGACCACGTTCACCGTACTGGCGCCGCGCCAGCGCGATGTGGAGTACGACGCTGACCACTACGACGGCCGCTGGGTGATCCGCACCAACGACGGTGCGAAGAACTTCAAGCTGGTCACCGCACCGACCGATGCGACCTCGCGCGCACAGTGGAAGGACTGGATCGCGCATGACGATGCGGTGTTCATCGAAGGCTTCGAGCTGTTCGATGCGTACACTGCCATCGCCGAACGTTCCGAGGGCCTGGAACGCATCCGCCTGCTGTTCAAGGATGGCCGCAGCGACTACGTGAAGGCCGATGAGCCGGCGTACTCGATGGGCCTGGGCGACAACACCGAGGCCGATACGCCGTGGCTGCGCTACGTCTACACCTCGATGACCACCCCCACCACCGTGTTCGAGCTGAACACCGCCACCGGCGAGCGTCGCCAGCTGAAGGTGCAGCCGGTGATCGGCTATGACGCGTCGAAGTACGAAACCGATCGTGTCTGGATCACCGCACGCGATGGCGTGAAGGTGCCGGTGTCGCTGGTCTACCGCAAGGGCTACCAGAAGGACGGCAAGGGCGCGCTGTTCCAGTACGCCTATGGCAGCTACGGCATGTCGATGGATCCGTACTTCAACCAGACCGCGGTGAGCCTGCTCGATCGTGGCGTGGTGTATGCCATCGCCCATATCCGTGGCGGCCAGGAGATGGGCCGCGACTGGTACGAGAACGGCAAACTGCTGCACAAGCAGAACACCTTCAACGACTTCATCGACGTCACCCGCGGCCTGGTCGCACAGGGCTGGGCGGCGAAGGATCGCGTCGCCGCGTCCGGCGGCAGCGCCGGTGGCCTGCTGATGGGCGCCGTGGCCAACCAGGCGCCGCAGGACTACCGGGTGATGGTGGCGCAGGTACCGTTTGTCGACGTGGTCACCACCATGCTCGACCCGACCATTCCGCTGACTACCAACGAATACGACGAGTGGGGCAACCCCGAGCAGAAGCAGTATTACGACTACATGCTGTCCTACTCGCCCTACGACAACGTGAAGCAGCAGGCGTACCCGGCGCTGTTCGTGGGCACCGGCCTGTGGGATTCGCAGGTGCAGTACTGGGAGCCGGCCAAGTGGGTGGCCAAGCTGCGTGACGACAACACCGGCCATTACCCGATCCTGTTCCGCACCAACATGGAAGCCGGCCACGGCGGCAAGTCGGGGCGCTTCCAGCGCTACCGTGAACTGTCCGAGTCGTACGCGTTCGTGCTGCAGCAGCTGGGCATCGCCCAGCCGTAATGGTGCAGGGGTGCCGGGCGTTGCCTGGCATCCCGAACCGGTATCCTTGCGGCCATGAGCCAGCCCGACCCCTCCGCATCCCGCGATGCTGCCACGCCACCGCGCGTGGTGCGTTTCCGCTGGGCGTGGTGGCTGCTGGCCTACGTCAGCCTGGGCACCGGTATCGTCGGCATCTTCGTGCCGGGCCTTCCGACCACCGTATTCATCCTGATCTCGGCCTGGGCTGCCTCGCGTGGTTCCGAGCGCCTGCACAACTGGCTGCTGCAGCACCCGCGCTTCGGCCCGGCCATTGCCAACTGGCAGGCACACGGGGCGGTCAGCCGCTACGGCAAGTGGATGGCCACGATCACCATGGCAGTGTGCGCCGGCATCATGCTGTGGTGCGTGCCGATCGCCTGGGTGAAGTGGTTCTCGATCGGCAGCATGACCGTGGTGGCGATCTGGCTGTGGACCCGGCCGCTGCCGCCGCCTGCAGATTGAACGCCTGCGGTGGTGCCGGCCGCTGGCCGGCAACCCGATCCCCTGCACCAACCGCTCAGCCGCCAATGGCTATACTCGGGGCATGAAGATCCCCCATCGAAACGCCATCCTGATTCCGCTGGCAGCGGCCTCGCTGCTGCTCCTCGCCGCTTGCGGCAACAAGGGCCCGCTGGTACTGCCGCAGAAGCCGGTGCCGGTGGAAGAAACCGTCGAACCGGTTGCCGAGCCCGCTACTGAAGCGACCCCGGCGGAGACCCAGGGCAGCGCCACGCCGGCCACGACCGTGGACCCGGCTGCACCGACCACGCAACCGGCGCCTGCACCTGCGAAGAAGGTGGGCGGCGGGAATGAGTAAGGCCGGTTCCAAGGCGCTGCGCTTCAGCAAGATGCATGGCGCGGGCAATGATTTCGTAGTGATCGACCTGCGTGACGGCACTGCGCCGCCCACGCCTGAACTGGCCGCGCGCCTGGCCGACCGCCACACCGGCGTCGGCTGCGATCAGATCCTGACTATCGAAGCGCCGCGCGCGGAAGGCTCGGTGGCGTCGTACCGCATCTGGAATGCCGACGGTTCCAACTCCGAGCAGTGCGGCAACGGCGCGCGCTGCATCGCGGCCTGGCTGGTGCGTGAGGGCAGTGCGCAGGGGGATCAGTTCGTCATCGACAGCCCGCTGGCCAGTCATGAGGTGAAGGCCCTGGGCGATGGCCAGTTCGCGGTGACCATGGGCGTGCCTGCGTTCGAGCCGGTCAACGTGCCGCTGGTGGGCTTCGCCCATGCACGCGAGGAGTACCTGCTGCCGTTGCAGGGCGAGAGCATACGCTTCGCCGCGGTGTCGATGGGCAATCCGCACGCGGTGATCGAAGTGGGCCTGATCGATGCAGCACCGGTCGAGCGCGTCGGTTCGCTGCTGCAGCAGCATGCCTCGTTCCCGCGCTCGGTGAACGTGGGTTTTGCCCAGGTGATGGGCCCGGCGCATGCACGTCTGCGTGTGAATGAACGTGGCGTCGGCGAAACCCTGGCCTGCGGCAGCGGCGCCTGCGCCGCTGCGGTGACCCTGATGCAGCGTGGCCGCCTGCAGCGCGATGCGCGCATCAGCCTGCCCGGGGGTGACCTGCGCATCCAGTGGCCGGGCGATGGCCAGCCGGTGGTGATGGCCGGCCCGACCGCATTCGTCTTCGAAGGGGAGTGGATCGCATGACCGAAACCGTCGACAAGCTCGGGGCCCATGAAGTCGCTGCGTGGTTGCGGCGACATCCCGGCTTCCTCAAGCAGTTCCCGGACCTGGCCCTGACCCTGGTGGTGCCACGCGACGATGGCCCGACCGCGTCGCTGGCCAGCTACCAGCTGGAAGTGCTGCGCGAGAAGAACCGCGAGCTGGCACGACGGTTGGCCGATCTGGGTGCCACCGCCCAGGTCAATGAACGCCTGGCAGTGCGCACGCATCAGCTGACCCTGGCGCTGATGAAGCAGGACAACGCCGCCGACACCCTGCGTGCGATGGCTGCCTCGCTGCAGGAAGATTTCGCCGGCGACCTGGTGCGATTGGTGGTGCACACACCGGTGGCCGGGCTGGAACAGGCCGACTGGCTGCAGGTGATCGCCGCCGATGATGCGCAGCTGGGCCCGTTCCGCGACTGCCTGAACGACGGCGAGCCGATCTGCGGGCGCCTGCAGCCGGAAAAGAATGCCGTGCTGTACGGCGTGCGCAGCGAAGAAGTGCAGACCACCGCGCTGCTGCCGTTGCCGGGCGTGGGCCTGATTGCTGTGGGCAGCCACGACCCGAACCGCTTCTACCCGGGCATGGGCACGCTGTTCCTGCGCATGATGGGCGATGCGTTGGCCACCGGCCTGAAGCGCTTCCCGGGCTGAGCAGGATACGACGATGAGCGCGGTACAGGCCTTCCTGCAGCATCTGCAGGTAGAGCGGCGGATGTCGGCACATACGCTCGACGCCTACCGCCGCGACCTGGACGCGCTGTCGGCCTGGGCCGAGCCGCGCGGTGTTGCGGTGGAAGCACTCGATGCCGAGGCGCTGCGCCAGTTCGTTGCCGACGAGCACCGCAGAGGCCTGTCAGCCAAGAGCCTGCAGCGCCGCTTGTCGGCCTGCCGCAGCTTCTACGCCTGGCTGCTCAAGCACGGGCGCATCGAGGTCAGTCCGGCGGCGACGCTGAAGGCGCCGCGTGCGCCGCGCCGGTTGCCGCAGGTGCTTGACGCCGACGAAGCCGTGCAGCTGGTCGAGCTGGAACCGGAAGGTGAACTCGGCCGCCGTGACCGCGCGCTGCTGGAACTGTTCTATTCCTCTGGCCTGCGCCTGAGCGAAGTCTGCGCGCTGACCTGGCGGGATCTGGATTTCGACAGCGGCCTGGTCACCGTGCTGGGCAAGGGCAACCGCCAGCGCCGGGTACCGTTCGGCCGGCCGGCACGCGAAGCACTGCAGGCGTGGCGTGCGGAAAGCGGGGGCGGCCCGGCCTCGCCGGTGTTTCCCGGCCGCAACGGACCGATCAGCCAACGCGCGGTGCAGATCCGCATCCGCCAGCTGGCGCAGCGCCAGGGCCTGTTCAAGCACGTGCACCCGCACATGCTGCGTCACAGTTTCGCCAGCCACATCCTGGAATCGTCCGGTGACCTGCGTGGCGTGCAGGAACTGCTTGGCCATGCCGACATCGCCACCACGCAGATCTACACCCACCTTGATTTCCAGCACCTGGCCAAGGTCTACGACGCCGCGCATCCACGTGCGAAGCGCCGCAGCAAGGACGACAAGGCTGAATAGCGCGCCCTTGATCTGGATCAGGGCAGGGCGGGCGCTATCGGCGCATCGTGGCCGCAGGCCACGAGGACACCGCCACCATGGCGAAGCCCATACCGTTGCATCCCAAACACCCCGAGCGCATCTGCTGGGGCTGCGACCGCTACTGCGCGGCTGACGCCCTGGCCTGCGGCAATGGCTCCGGCCGCACCCAGCACCCGATCGAGACGCAGGGTGAAGACTGGTACCTCGCCTGGGGCATCGAGCCGAATCCGGATCGGCCGTCGCAGGCAAAACGCTGAACGGCAGGTGTTCCACGTTCGGGCGGTGGGATCCGCGCGCATTGCGATGCGCTCGTCAGAAAGGCGCCCTCCTGTCGATGGGGCGCGGCCAAGCGCTGAACGGCAGCCATCCGCACAGGCTTGATCGCACCCGGCGCTGTCCCCATGTCCCGGGAACAGCTATCGGAGGCCGCATGGACCCCAGTCAGAATCCCAACGTTTTCCACGCCACCACCATCGTCTGCGTCCGTCGCGGCGAGCACGTGGCCATTGCCGGCGACGGCCAGGTCACGCTGGGCCACACCGTGATGAAGGGCAATGCGCGCAAGGTGCGCCGCCTCGGCCGAGACGGCCAGGTGCTGGCCGGCTTCGCCGGTGCCGCCGCCGATGCCTTCACCCTGTTCGAGCTGTTCGAGGCCAAGCTGGAAAAGCACGGCCAGCTGCAGCGCGCTGCGGTCGAACTGGCCAAGGATTGGCGCACCGAGCGCCGTCTCGGCAAGCTCGAGGCCCTGCTGGCAGTGGCCGACAAGGAAACCTCGCTGATCATCAGCGGCACCGGTGATGTGATCGAGCCGGAGGACGGCATCATCGCCATCGGTTCCGGTGGTTCCTATGCACTGTCGGCCGCGCGCGCACTGATGGCGCACACCGAACTGGATGCGCGCACCATTGCCAGCGAAGCGATCGGCATTGCCGGCGACATCTGCATCTACACCAACCGCAACGTGGTGGTCGAGGAGCTGTGAGGGGCGTGCCGGCCGCTGGCCGGCAACCTCATGATCCCCCGCACGCGTGCCTGGTTGCCGGCCAGTGGCCGGCACTACCGACAATGAATCCGTGAGCACATCCATGTCGAAGATCGAAGTTTCCTCCGCCACCATGACCCCGCGCGAGATCGTGCAGGAACTGGACCGGCATATCGTGGGCCAGCACGACGCCAAGCGCGCCGTGGCCATTGCCCTGCGCAACCGCTGGCGCCGCATGCAGCTGGTGCCCGAGCTGCGCAATGAAGTGATGCCGAAGAACATCCTGATGATCGGCCCGACCGGCGTCGGCAAGACCGAGATCGCGCGTCGACTGGCCACCCTGGCCAACGCGCCGTTCGTCAAGGTTGAAGCCACCCGCTTCACCGAAGTCGGCTACGTCGGCAAGGACGTCGAGCAGATCATCCGTGACCTGGCCGATACCGCAGTGAAGCTCTATCGCGAACAGGCCAAGGTGCGCGTGCGTACCCAGGCCGAAGAGCGCGCCGAAGACCGCATCCTCGATGCGCTGCTGCCGCGCCGCAGCGGTGGCATCGGTTTCGATCCGGAAGTCGCCCGCAACGAGCCGTCGGCGCAGGACAACGAGACCCGCATCAAGTTCCGCAAGATGCTGCGCAACGGTGAGCTGGACGAGCGCGAGATCGAGCTCGACCTGGCTGCCAACGTCAGCATGGACATCATGACCCCGCCGGGCATGGAGGAAATGGGCCAGCAGCTGAAGTCGATGTTCGCCAACCTCGGCGGCGGCGCCAAGGCGCACAAGCGCACGCTGACCATCAAGGCCGCGCGTCCGCTGCTGATCGAGGAAGAAGCCGGCAAGCTGGTCAACGAGGACGACATCCGCACTGCCGCGATCGAGGCCTGCGAGCAGCACGGCATCGTCTTCATCGACGAGATCGACAAGGTTGCCAAGCGTGGTGACAACGTGGGTGGTGGCGACGTGTCGCGCGAAGGCGTGCAGCGCGACCTGCTGCCGCTGGTGGAAGGCTCCAACGTGTCGACCAAGTACGGCACGATCAAGACCGACCACATCCTGTTCATTGCTTCGGGCGCGTTCCACCTGGCCAAGCCCAGCGATCTGATTCCGGAGCTGCAGGGCCGCTTCCCGATCCGCGTGGAGCTGGGTGCGCTGAGCAAGGGTGATTTCGTGCGCATCCTGACCGAGCCGAAGGCCGCGCTGACCAAGCAGTACGAAGCGCTGCTGGCCACCGAAGGCGTCAAGGTCAGCTTCACTGCCGACGCCATCGATCGTCTGGCCGAGATCGCCTTCCAGGTGAACGAGCGCCAGGAGAACATCGGTGCCCGTCGCCTGCACACCGTACTGGAGCGCCTGTTGGATTCGCTCAGCTACGAGGCACCGGACCGCGACGGCGAAACCCTGGCCATCGACAGCGCTTACGTCGATGCGCACCTGGGTGAGCTGGTGCAGGACCCGGACCTGAGCCGCTACATCCTGTAACGCCCGACGCTGCAAAGCATGAGGCCGCCGAAAGGCGGCCTTCTGCTTTGGCAGTCAGCGCGAGTGCCGTGTGCGGTAGGCCTGCAGCACCTGGTCGATCACCGCGCTGGTGCGGGCGGCGCTGATGCCGTTCGATGGCGAGTGGCCGTTGCCGCGCAGCTCATCCACCAGAGTGGCGATCAACGGCTGCTGGATCGACGGCGGGTTCGGGATGTCGAACGCCTGCACGCCGGCCTCGGTCTCCAGAACCACCGGGACGTCCTCGAAGGTGGCAAAGCGCAGTTGTCCGCGATCGCCGGTGATTTCGATTTCATCCTGGCGGCGGAACGCGCAGAAACTCCAGTGCGCGATGCCGTGCGCGCCCACTCCAGTGCGGAAGCACATCGAAACGCTGTCTTCGGCGGCGTAAGCGCCGGTCAACGAACTGGCCAGGCCGCGCACATCGCTCAGCGGACCCAGCAGATGGTCGAGCAGGTCCAAGGTGTGCGAGCCCAGATCGACGAACAGCCCGCCACCGGCGATCGCCGGGTTGGTCCGCCAGAAGTCCGGCGATGCAGCGTTCGCCGAATGTGGCCGGTGCAGGGTGGCGCGCACGCTGCGCGGCGTGCCGATCGTGCCGCTGTCCAGCAGCTGCTTCACCTGCGCGAAGCGGGGCAGGGCGCGGCGGTAATAGGCCACGAACACCGGCACGCCACTGCGCGCGCTGGCCTCCAGCACGCGTTCGCATTCCGCGTGATCCATGGCCATCGGCTTTTCTATGTAGACCGGCTTGCCCGCGGCAATCGCCTGCAACGCGTAGTGCTTGTGCGTGGAGGGCGGCGTCGCAACGTAGATCGCGTTCACTTCCGGGTCGGCGATGAGTGCATCGGCGTCCGCGTACCAGCGGGGAATCGCATGGCGCCGCGCATAATCCTCGGCCAACGCCGCATTGCGGCGCATGACCGCCGCCACCCGTGAGCCCGGCGTGTTGGCCAGGGCCGGCCCGCTCTTCTTCTCGGTGACGCTGCCGCAGCCGATGAAGCCCCATACCACGTTGTCCAGGATCATCACGATGCGTCCAGAAAAGGGAAGGTCCGCCGGGTTCAACCCAACAGTGAGCGTAATCGATCACCGGCGGAGGCGGAGACATCGGCGCCGGTGGGCAGGAAGCAACGAAGCTGCCACTGCCGGGTCCGGATCGCGTCCTTTGCGGTCGGCGTGCTCCACGGCGGATAGACACGGAGGGCGCGCTTTCCGCCCTCGCCATCGCGCGACATCACGCCGCGCTCGATCAGCAGGTCACGACTGAAGATGAACTGCCCGCGCTGTGTTCCGTCGAAGACCGCGATCACCACGAAGTGCACAGCATCGGCTGCATCCAATGGAGCGATATCAGAACCGGGGGCGGGGCGCTTCCACAGGGTTACGAACTGGCCGGTCTTGGTGGGGGTGATCTTCGCGACGCGGAACACGATGCTGTGACCCTCAAGGGTAAAGCGGCAGGCACCGTACTCTGCGCTTTCCGCTTCCGCCACGATCGGTCCGGTCAACTGCAGCCCTGCGGGCAGGTAGAGATCGTGCAGTGCCGCAGTGGCGGCAGCAATGCCGCTCATGCTTCCGGCAGCGGCTCGGGCACCGTTCCGGGCACGAACACGCCTTCTTTCACGTAGGCGGCCAGGGTCATGTCCAGCGCGAGCATGCCATCGCGCTTGAGGTCCATCAGTTCCGGTTCGACCATCGCGCCGTGCAGCACGCCCAGCACAGTGGCGTGCAGCATGCGCGCGGCGATCTTCGGGTCGGCGCCTTCGCGCAGCTGGCCCAGATCGCGGGCGCGGCGCAGGGCGCGCTCCATCCGGTCCAGCGCATCGCGGAAGCCGGCCTGCTGCATTTCGGTCAGCACCTTGGTATCGGCCGAGGCGTCGCTGCGCAGCATGATCTCCATGGTCTTGCGCAGGCGTTCGTCCTCGGACAGCTCGATGAACGAGTGGATCATCACTGCGCGCAGGTCGTGCACCGGTGTGTCGCGCTGGTCGGTGGAGGTGCGCTCCAGTTCCTGCATGAAGGGCAGGTGCACCCGTTCGACGATCGCGGCCAGCACCTCGCTCTTGTTCTTGAAGTGCCAGTACACCGCGCCACGGGTATAGCCGGCGCGGGCACCGATCATCTCCAGCGTGGTACGGGCCACGCCGTGTTCATGGAAGCAGGCTTCGGCGGCGTCAAGGATGCCTTCCCGGGTTGCCTGGGTGTCCTCTTTGGTCTTGCGGGCCATGGGTGTGGGTACGAGTGCGGGTGAAACGTGGCTGAATTGTACCGGTTTACAAACAAACAAGCATGTATGTATATTTCGCACCCATCATTCCCGTCGTGTGCGTGGCAGGCCCGTCCGGCTCCCACTCCACCCGGGTGGGCGCTGTTCGCACGGTCTTCACCTTCGCTGGTGGAGGGTCCGCCGTATCAGCGCTGGCTGAGACCCTTTCCTTCAAGAGCCTTTCCGTCATGTTGCTGAGCCGAATCCGACCCTTTGCACTGTCGCTGGCAATCGCCGCGACCGTGGCTGCCTGCGGCGGCCAACCCCAGGCCCCCGAACAGGGCCCGGGTGACGTCACCGTGGTCACGCTGAAGTCCGAGACCGTGGGCCTCACCCGCGAGCTGCCGGGCCGTACCAACGCCTTCCTGGTCGCCGAAGTGCGTCCGCAGGTCAACGGCATCGTCGCCAAGCGCCTGTTCACCGAGGGCGGCATGGTCAAGGCCGGCGAGCCGCTGTACCAGATCGAGGACGCCAGCTACCGCGCACAGGCCAACAGTGCCCGTGCCCAGCTGGCGCGGGCCGAGGCCACCGCCAACGCCGCGCGCCTGAGTGCCAAGCGCATCACCGAGCTGGCCAAGGTTGATGCGGTCAGCCAGCAGGACCTGGAAAACGCGGTGGCCGCGCAGAAGCAGGCCGAGGCCGACGTCGGCGCCGCCAAGGCCGCGCTGGATGCGGCCAACGTCACTCTGGGCTACGCCCGCATCACCGCGCCGATCAGCGGCCGCATCGGCAAGTCCAGCGTCACCCAGGGTGCGCTGGTCAGCGCCGGCCAGGCCAATGCGCTGGCCACCGTGCAGCAGCTGGACCCGATCTATGTCGACCTGACCCAGTCCTCGGCCGAGCTGCTGCAGCTTCGCCGTGAGCTGGCCGCGGGCCGCCTGCAGGACAACCAGACGCTGCCGGTCAGCATCCTGATGGAAGACGGCAGCACCTTCGAGCACAAGGGCACGCTGGAGTTCTCCGAAGTCAGCGTCGACCCGGCCACTGGCAGCTTCGGCCTGCGCGTGAAGGTGGACAATCCGGACGGCCTGCTGATGCCGGGCACGTACGTGCGCGCGGTGATCGGCGGCGGTGTGCGCAGCGATGCAGTGCTGGTGCCGATGGCCGGCATCGCCCGCGATCCGAAGGGTGACACCTCCGCGATGGTGGTCGACAAGGACAACAAGGTCGAAGTGCGCCCGGTCAAGGTCAGCCGCACGGTCGGCGACAAGTGGCTGGTCGAGGACGGTCTGAAGGCCGGCGACAAGGTCATTGTCGAAGGCCTGCAGAAGATCGGCCCCGGCATGCCGGTCAAGGCCACCGAGAAGGGCGCTGCTCCGGCCAAGCCGGCAGCGGCCGCCCAGCCTGCCGCTCCGGCCGGCGACGCGAAGTAAGCGGAGAACCCCATGGCACGCTTTTTCATCGATCGACCCATCTTTGCATGGGTGATCGCCATCATCATCATGCTCGCCGGCGGCCTGGCCCTGTTCAAGCTGCCGGTCTCGATGTACCCCAACGTCGCACCGCCGGCGGTGGAAATCAGCGCCACCTACCCGGGTGCATCGGCCAAGGTGGTCGAGGACTCGGTGACGCAGATCATCGAGCAGAACATGAAGGGCCTTGATGGCCTGATCTATTTCTCCTCCAACAGCTCGTCCAACGGCCAGGCCACCATCACCCTGACCTTCGAGAGCGGCACCAACCCGGACATCGCCCAGGTGCAGGTGCAGAACAAGCTGCAGCTGGCCATGCCGCTGCTGCCGCAGGAAGTGCAGCGGCAGGGCATCAACGTGGCCAAGTCCAGCTCGGGCTTCCTGAACGTCATCGCGTTCGTGTCCGAGAACGGCAGCATGGACGCCAACGACATCGCCGACTACGTCGGTTCCAATGTCGTCGACCGTCTGAGCCGCGTGCCGGGCGTGGGCAACATCCAGGTGTTCGGTGGCAAGTACGCCATGCGTATCTGGCTGGACCCGAACAAGCTGCACACCTACGGCCTGTCGGTTGCGGAAGTGACCGCAGCAGTCAAGGCACAGAACGCCCAGGTGGCCATCGGCCAGCTCGGCGGCGCGCCGTCGATCAAGGGCCAGCAGCTCAACGCCACCATCAATGCGCAGTCGCGCCTGCAGACCCCGGAACAGTTCCGCAACATCATCGTGCGCGGTGCGCAGGACGGTGCCGAGCTGCGCCTGGGCGATGTCGCCCGTGTCGAACTGGGTGCAGAGTCCTACGACTTCGTCACCCGCTACAACGGCCAGCCGGCCAGCGGCCTGGCGGTCACCCTGGCCACCGGCGCCAACGCGCTGGATACCGCGGCCGGCGTGGATGCCGCGCTGCAGGACATGAAGAGCTTCTTCCCGGCCGGCCTGAAGGCCGAGATCCCGTACGACACCACCCCGTTCGTGCGCGTGTCGATCAAGGGCGTGGTGCAGACCCTGATCGAAGCGATCGTGCTGGTGTTCGTGGTGATGTACCTGTTCCTGCAGAACTTCCGCGCCACCCTGATCCCGACCATCGCCGTGCCGGTGGTGCTGCTGGGTACCTTCGGCGTGCTGGCGATGCTGGGCTTCTCGGTGAACATGCTGACCATGTTCGCGATGGTGCTGGCGATCGGCCTGCTGGTGGACGATGCCATCGTGGTGGTGGAGAACGTCGAGCGCATCATGTCCGAGGAAGGACTGTCGCCGCTTGAGGCCACCCGCAAGTCGATGGGCCAGATCACCGGCGCGCTGGTGGGTATCGGCCTGGTGCTGTCGGCGGTGTTCGTGCCGATGGCCTTCATGAGCGGCTCCACCGGCGTGATCTACCGCCAGTTCTCGGCCACGATCGTTTCGGCGATGGCGCTGTCGGTGTTGGTCGCGATCGTGCTGACCCCGGCGCTGTGCGCGACCATGCTCAAGCCGCTGAAGAAGGGTGAGCACCACGTCGCACACAAGGGCTGGTCCGGTCGTTTCTTCAATGGTTTCAACCGCGGCTTCGACCGCACCAGCGAGAGCTACCAGCGCGGTGTGCGCGGCATCATCCACCGTCCGTGGCGCTTCATGGGCATCGTGGCGGCACTGTTCGTGCTGATGGGCGTGCTGTTCGTGCGCCTGCCCAGCTCGTTCCTGCCCAACGAAGACCAGGGCGTGCTGATGGCGCTGGTGCAGGCGCCGGTCGGTGCCACCCAGGAACGTACGCTGGAATCGATCGCGGCACTGGAAAACCACTTCCTGCAGAACGAGAAGGATGCGGTGGACTCGGTGTTCTCGGTGCAGGGCTTCAGCTTCGCCGGTATGGGCCAGAACGCGGGCATGGCATTCGTCAAGCTGAAGGACTGGAGCGAGCGTGACGCCGACAATGGCGTGATGCCGATCACCGGTCGCGCGATGGCGGCACTGGGCCAGATCAAGGATGCCTTCATCTTCGCCTTCCCGCCGCCGGCCATTCCGGAACTGGGTACCGCGTCGGGCTACACCTTCTTCCTGAAGGACAACAGCGGCCAGGGCCACGAGGCACTGGTGGCCGCGCGCAACCAGCTGCTGGGCCTCGCCGCCGGCAGCAAGAAGCTGGCCAACGTGCGCCCGAACGGCCAGGAAGACACGCCGCAGTTCCGCATCGACATCGATGCAGCCAAGGCGACCTCGCTGGGGCTGTCGATCGACCAGATCAACGGTACCTTGGCCGCCGCATGGGGCAGCTCGTACATCGACGACTTTGTCGATCGTGGCCGCGTCAAGCGTGTGTTCGTGCAGGCCGACCAGCCGTTCCGCATGGTGCCGGAGGACTTCGATCTGTGGTCCGTGAAGAACGACAAGGGCGAGATGGTGCCGTTCAGCGCGTTCGCCACCAAGCACTGGGACTACGGTTCGCCGCGTCTTGAGCGCTACAACGGTGTGTCGGCGATGGAAATCCAGGGCGAACCGGCCCCGGGTGTCGCGTCCGGTGATGCCATGGCCGAGATCGAACAGCTGGCCAAGCAGCTGCCGGCGGGCTTCGGCATCGAGTGGACGGCGATGTCCTACCAGGAACGCCAGGCCGGCTCGCAGACGCCGCTGCTGTACACGCTGTCGCTGATGATCGTGTTCCTGTGCCTGGCCGCGATGTATGAAAGCTGGAGCGTGCCGACCGCGGTGCTGCTGGCGGCCCCGCTGGGTATCCTCGGCGCGGTGCTGGCCAACACCTTCAAGGGCCTGGAGCGCGACATCTACTTCCAGGTGGCGATGCTGACCACGGTGGGCCTGACCAGCAAGAACGCGATCCTGATCGTCGAGTTCGCCAAGGAAAACCTGGAGAAGGGGGCCAGCCTGATCGAGTCGATCATGCACGCCGTGCGCGACCGCTTGCGCCCGATCGTGATGACCTCGCTGGCCTTCGGCATGGGCGTGGTGCCGCTGGCAATCTCCACCGGTGCCGGCTCCGGTGCCAAGCAGGCGATCGGCACCGGTGTGCTCGGCGGCATGATCGTCGGCACCGTGCTCGGCGTGTTCTTCGTGCCGCTGTTCTTCGTGGTGGTGCAGCGCGTGTTCAAGCGCAAGTCCACGACGTGACCTGAAACGGTAGTGCCGGCCGCTGGCCGGCACCTACTGCCCGCGTGATGTGAATCCAACGAGGTTGCCGGCCAGCGGCCGGCACTACCTCCTGCCATCCGGCAGTACCGATGGAAGTCATTCCCATGAAAAGTGCATCCCTGTTTCTTTCCATTGCCGCCGCGCTCGCGCTCGCCGGCTGCTCCACCCTGGTGCCGAAGAACACCGCCGTTGCTCCGGCCATTCCGGCGCAGTGGCCGGCCGAGGCCGCGCAGGGCGAGGTGGCCGATGTCGCCGCCGTCGGCTGGCGCGACTTCTTCACCGATGCGCGCCTGCAGCAGGTGATCGACCAGTCGCTGCAGAACAACCGCGACCTGCGCGTGGCCGTACTCAACGTTGAACGCGCGCGCGGCCAGTACCGCGTACAGCGCGCCGACCGTGTGCCCGGCGTGGCAGTCACCGGCCAGATGGACCGCCGTGGTACCGACGCCGGTGTCACCGAGCAGTTCACCGCCGGTGTTGGCGTAGCCGAGTTCGAACTGGATCTGTTTGGCCGCGTGCGCAATCTCAGTGAAGCAGCCCTGCAGCAGTACTTCGCCGTGGCCGCCAACCGCCGCAACGCGCAGCTGAGCCTGGTGGCCGAGACCGCCACGGCGTGGCTGACCTACGGGGCTGATGCGCAGCGGCTGAAGATCGCCGATGCCACGCTGAAGACCTACGAGGATTCGCTGCGTCTGGCCGAGGCCCGCCACGAGCGTGGTGGCAGTTCGGCGCTGGAGCTGACCCAGACCCGTACCCTGGTCGAGACCGCACGTACGGATGCTGCACGTCTGCGTGGCCAGCTGGCCCAGGACCGCAATGCGCTGGCGCTGCTGGCCGGTGGCCAGTTGGATCCGGCACTGCTGCCGGACAGCATCGAACCGCAGCTGCTGGCACTGGCACCGCCGCCGGCCGGCCTGCCCAGCGACGTGTTGCTGCAGCGCCCGGACATCATGGCCGCCGAACACCAGCTGCTGGCGGCCAACGCCAACATCGGTGCGGCACGCGCGGCGTTCTTCCCGAGCATCTCGCTGACCGGCAGCATCGGTAGTGGTTCGAGCGAACTGTCCAACCTGTTCGACAGCGGGACCCGCGTGTGGAGCTTCCTGCCGAAGATCACGCTGCCGATCTTCCAGGGCGGCAAGCTGCGCGCCAATCTGGCCATCGCCAATGCGGACCGTGACATTGCGCTGGCGCAGTACGAGAAGTCGATCCAGGTGGGCTTCCGCGAAACCGCCGATGCGCTGGCGTTGAACGTCAGCCTGGATGAGCAGGTGAGTTCACAGCAGCGCCTGGTGGAAGCGGCCGAACAGGCCAACCGCCTGTCGCAGGCACGCTACGACGCTGGCCTGGACAGCTTCGTGACCCTGCTTGATGCGCGCCGTACCGCCTACAACGCGCAGCAGACCCAGCTGCAGGCGCAACTGGCCCAGCAGGCCAACCGCATCACCCTGTACAAGGTGCTGGGCGGTGGCTGGCACGAGCGCGGGTAAGCAGTGCTTCTGGTAGGTGCCAACCTTGGTTGGCACGGATGCGTCAGCGCAGGCGGCTGGCCCTGTGCCAACCAAGGTTGGCACCTACCTGGAGATCGAGGGTAATGCCGGCCGCGGGCCGGCATTGTCATTTCAGGAGCTGCTACACCGCTTCATCGTCGCGCCGCGCTGCGTGGCAGGCGCGCACCCGCGCCAGCGCGTCGCCAGCTTCGCGCGCCATCTGCTCGTACTCGCGCCGGATCTCTTCCAGCCGCTCCTCGTCCAGTTCTTCCAGATCCAACAGTTCGTTGTTGGCTTCGGCCGTCGCGCGGATCAGCTCGTCCAGCTTGATCTGCATCGCGGCGGTATCTGCGTTCTGCGTGTGCTGGATCAGGAACACCATCAGGAAGGTGATGATGGTGGTACCGGTGTTGATCACCAGCTGCCAGGTGTCGTTGAAACCGAATACCGGGCCACTGATGCCCCAGATCACCACGATCGCTACCGCGGCCAGGAAGGTCCACGGCGAGCCGGTGGCGGCCGCGGCCTTCTTGGCGATCGTATTGAACAGGTTGCGTGCTTTCATCGTCGTCGTCCCACTCAGGTGACGAGGATGATCGGCAGCGGCTCGTGCAGGGGCTGTGCAGCTCAGGCGCGCAGGCGCGGGGCGTCCTGCAGGCGCACCGGGCTGGTCTGGTAGACGTGCTGCCAGCAACGGTCGACGAATTCGCGGGCCTGGGCTTCGCTCAGGCGCGGCATGATCTGCAGGGCGTACTGGGTCTGGAACATCTCGTCGCGCTGCGCATTGCTGGCGCGCGGCTGGGTGATCAGCGAATCACAGGCGAACTTGATCCACGGCACGTAGGAGCCGAACGAGTTGTGCGGTAATGCGCCGTCGGCATGCTGGCGGCGCCAGTGGTCAAGCTCAGCGTCAACATTGATGACCGGGGGAATGGTGGGGACTTCGGCGTGCATGTCGATCCAATCGGTTGAAGTGGATGGGAGTGGGGGTTCATCCGAGTGTGGCCGATGGGGCAGTGGAAGCCGCGTCAGCGCGATGTGCAGCTGGCGTTGCGATTGCCTACCAGTTGCGCATGCTCGACCGCGCCGAGGTCTTCGGCCATGTCGGCCATTGCATTGCACAGGCGCTCATGGTCGAGCGGGTGGCCGCGCACCAGTTCCAGCTGCAGGCCCTGGTAGGCAGTCCAGAACAGTGCTCCACGCTGGTGCAGCGCGTACTGCTGCTGCAGGCGCTTGCGGATGGCGTCGAGGATCGGTTCGGGCGTGGGGCGTACGGCGTGCGCGCACATGGCTGGCTCCGCCGGGGAAGGAAGTCCCGGTAACCCCACCCTAGGCGCGGCAGCCGGGTGGGGTGTTACCGCAGCGTGTGCACGCAGCGCAGCTGACTGTGCACAGGTTCACGGCATTGGCCGCAAACGCTGCCAGCACTAGGGCGTGCCGGCACTGAAGCGTTCATTAAGCGGGTTCAACAGCACACTGCGTGGTGATCATTCACCGATGTCTTCGTTCCAGATCTCCGGGTACTGCGCAATGAAGCCGCCCAGCAGGTCCACGCATTCCTGGCTGTCCAGGTCGATCACGTTGACGCCGTTTTCCCGCAGCCAGTCGATGCCGCCCTGGAAGGTGCGCGATTCGCCCACCACTACGGTGCCGATGTTGAACTGGCGCACCAGGCCCGAGCAGTACCAGCACGGCGCCAGGGTGGTGACCATGATGGTGTCCTGGTAGCGGCGCTGGCGGCCGGCCTTGCGGAACGCATCGGTCTCGCCGTGCACCGACGGGTCGCCTTCCTGCACGCGGCGGTTGTGGCCGCAGCCGAGCAGGCGGCCGTCGTTGTGGTACAGCGCCGCGCCGATCGGCACGCCGCCCTCGGCCAGGCCCTGGCGGGCTTCGGCGATGGCGGTCTGCAGCAGGGCCTGGTAGTCGGGCGTGGTGATCATGCGGGGCTCCGGTAAGTCGTGGCCCGCCATGATACGGGCAGGGGGTGCCGCTGGCCCCCGGCGGTGCGATAATCGGGGCCATGAGCGAATCCCCCTACAAAGCCGGTACCACCCATTTCGGGTTCCGCGACGTCGCCGCCAAGGACAAGCAGAAGCTGGTCGGCCAGGTGTTCACCTCGGTCGCGCGCAACTACGACCTGATGAACGACCTGATGAGCCTGGGCGTGCACCGGGCGTGGAAGCGCTACTACGTGGCCACCGCGCAGGTGAAGCCGGGCGACCGTGTGCTCGACCTGGCCGGCGGCACCGGCGATATCGCCGCCCTGCTGAAGGAGCGCGTCGGCGCCGAGGGCTCGGTGGTGCTGGGCGACATCAACGCCGGCATGCTGTCGGTCGGCCGTGACCGCCTGACCAACCGCGGCCTGGTGCTCGGCCTGGACTACGTGCAGTGCAACGCCGAAGCCCTGCCGTTCCCGGACAACAGCTTCGACCTGGTCACCATCGCCTTCGGCCTGCGCAACGTGACCGACAAGGACGCTGGCCTGCGCGAGATGTACCGCGTGCTGAAGGTGGGCGGCCAGGCCCGCGTGCTGGAATTCTCCGAAGTCACCGCCGACTGGTTCAAGCCGATCTACGACTTCCACTCGTTCAAGATCCTGCCCAAGCTGGGCAAGCTGTTCGCCAACGATTCGGACAGCTACCAGTACTTGGCCGAGAGCATCCGCAAGCATCCGCCGCAGGATGAACTGAAGGCGATGATGGGGCAGGCCGGCTTCGAGCGCTGCCACTACAAGAACCTGACCGGCGGCATTGTTTCGATCCACTCCGGCTACAAGCTGTAAACCGCGCTTTTGTAGGTGCCAACCTTGGTTGGCACACCCCGGCCGCGAGCGATGAAAGATCCGTGCCAACCAAGGTTGGCACCTACCTGTGGATGCCAACCAAGGTTGGCACCTACCTGTGGATGCCAACCAAGGTTGGCACCTACCTGTAGAAGCCAACCTTGGTTGGCATGCGCCGGAGGCGCAGGATCGGCCCCGGCCGCCATTACCCCGCACCGCGCAACGCCTGCGGGGCCGGAGGGAGTTACCATTGGGGGTCTGATCCCCGTAACGGTCCCGATTCATGCGTAATCCGCTGATGCTCCTTCCGCTGGCCGTGGCCCTGGCCGCCGGCTGCTCCCAGGAGGCGGCTGCACCCGCCGCCGCCCCGACTGCCGCCAAGGCCCCCGCCGCCCCCGTGAACGCCGAGAACCGCAGCCACGACGAAAGCTCGTACGCCGAGCCGGACAAGGTCGTCATCAAGGACGTCGCGCTGGATCTGAAGCTGGACTTCGACCAGAAGCAGATCGGCGGCACCGCCACCTACACCCTGGAATGGAAGCAGAAGGACGCCAAGCAGCTGGTGCTCGACACCCGCGAGCTGACCGTGTCCAAGGTCGAGGCCGTCGCTGCCGATGGCGCGCGCAGCCCGTTGAAGTTCGAGCTGGCCGCCGCTGACAAGGTGTTCGGCAGCAAGCTGACCATCGAAGCCCCGGAACAGCCGGCCAAGGTGGAAGTGACCTACCACACCGCGCCGACCGCCTCGGGCCTGCAGTGGCTGGCACCGTCGATGACCGAGGGCAAGAAGCTGCCCT
The DNA here is from genome assembly GCF_036320045.1 of Stenotrophomonas sp. SMYL20. Classification (NCBI taxonomy): domain Bacteria; kingdom Pseudomonadati; phylum Pseudomonadota; class Gammaproteobacteria; order Lysobacterales; family Lysobacteraceae; genus Stenotrophomonas; species Stenotrophomonas sp. SMYL20. The sequence goes on from NZ_JAWIRT010000025.1 coordinate 27,678, forward strand.
TCATGTTCAGCCAGTCGCAGGCCATCCACGCCCGTTCGTGGGTGCCGCTGCAGGACACCCCGAGCGTGCGTTTCACCTACAGCGCGCACGTGGTCTCGCGCCCGGACGTGATGGTGCTGATGAGCGCCGACAACGATCCGAAGGCCGCGCGTGACGGTGACTACACCTTCAAGATGCCGCAGCCGATTCCGTCCTACCTGCTGGCCATCGCTGCCGGTGACCTGGTGTTCGAGCCGATCTCCGGCCGCTCCGGCGTCTGGGCCGAGCCGACCATGGTCAACAAGGCCGCCAAGGAATTCGAAGACACCGAGAAGATGATCGGTGCCGCCGAGAAGCTGTACGGCGAATACCGCTGGGGCCGCTACGACATGCTGGTGCTGCCGCCGTCGTTCCCGTTCGGTGGCATGGAGAACCCGCGCCTGACCTTCGCCACCCCGACCGTGATCGTCGGTGACAAGTCGCTGGTCTCGCTGGTCGCCCACGAACTGGCGCACAGCTGGTCGGGCAACCTGGTGACCAACGCCAGCTGGAAGGACATCTGGCTCAATGAAGGCTTCACCACCTACGTCCAGGGCCGCATCACCGAAGCCCTGTACGGCAAGGAGATGGCCGAGATGGAGAAGCAGATCGACCAGACCGACCTGCTGGCAGAAGTGAAGGACATGAGCCCGGCCGACCAGGCGCTGGCGCTGCCGCCGCTGAACGAGCGTGACCCCGACGAAGCCCTGAGCCAGGTCGCCTACGTCAAGGGTTCGTGGTTCCTGGAATTCCTGGAACAGCGCTTCGGCCGCGAAACCTTCGATCCGTTCCTGCGTGGCTGGTTCGATGACCACGCCTTCCAGAGCGCGAACACCGACCAGTTCGTCGAGTACCTGAAGAAGAACCTGCTGCCGAAGAACCCGTCGGCAGTGACCGATGCCGAACTGAAGGCGTGGCTGGACGAGCCGGGCATCCCGGCGTTCGCGGCCAAGGCGCAGTCGCGCAACTTCAGCAGCGTCGATACCGCGCGCATCGCGTTTGCCAGCGCCGGCACCGTGCCGAGCAGCCAGGTCATCGCCGACTGGAGCACGCAGGAATGGGTGCGCTTCATCGACGGCCTGGGCGCGACCCAGCCGCTGGACAAGCTGGCCACGCTGGACAAGGCCTTCCACTTCACCGGCACCCCGAATGGCGAGATCGCCATGCGCTGGTACCCGCTGGCGATCCGCAGCGGCTACGAGCAGGCCAATGAAGGCGCGGCCGCCTTCATCGAGCGCGTCGGCCGTCGCAAGCTGATCCTGCCGATCTACGCCGAACTGGTGAAGACGCCGAAGGGGCTGGAGCTGGCCAAGCAGGCCTTCGAAAAGGCCAAGCCGGGCTACCACCCGATCACCACCGCCTCGGTCCAGGACATGCTGGCCAAGGCCGAAGCCAAGTAAGAAAACGCGCCGGGCATCCCCCGGCGCTTTTTTTGTAGAGTCGGGGGGGGGGGGCGGGGGGGGGGGCCCGGGGGGGGGCGGCAGGGGGGAGAAAAGTATGGGA
>NZ_JAWIRT010000025.1:29208-38008 GCF_036320045.1 Stenotrophomonas sp. SMYL20
CGCGGGCCCCCCCGGGGGGATTTTTTCGCGCCCCCCCGGCGGCCCCCCCGCCCCCCCCCCCCCCGCCCCCCCCCCCCGACTCTACAGATATGCGAAAACACGAAGGACCTCCGCCATGAAACGACTGATCCTGCTCACCGCCTGCACCCTGGCCCTGGCTGCCTGCAGCAACCCCGAGGAAGAGCGCAAGGCGCAGGAAACCGCCGCTGCCGCCGTGCAGGCACAGAAGGAAGCCAAGGCCGAAGACGTGGCCAAGCAGTACGACATGGCCGTGGCCGCACAGGACTGGGAGCGTGCGCGCCTGCATGGCGCCTCGCTGCTGGACCAGTACAAGGACACCGCCGCCGCCGAGCGCATCGCCGCCGGCTTCGACGAGGTCAAGGCCAAGGGCGATGCTGCGCGCGACCTGCGCCGCATGCAGGCGCTGTGGCAGTACAACCAGATCCCGGTGGGCAACAAGGGCAACCAGGTTTCGGCGCAGATCTACAGCAAGGAACGGGTGGACGTGGATGGCAGCGGTGCCAAGCCGGTGCAGCTGGTGTTCCGCGATCATCCGGAGTGGAAGCGGCATGCCTACCTGGTGCTGCAGGCCGGCGATTTCCGTTGCCCGCAGTGCACGGTGAAGGTGACCGTGGACGACGGCAAGCCGATTTCCATGGCGGCCTGGCGCCCGAAGACCGATGAAGCCATCGCGCTGTTCATCACCGACCAGAAGGCGCTGTGGAAGCTGGCGCGCAAGGGCAAGTCGATCAGCATCGAGTTCCCGGTCAAGGCCGGCGGCACGCGTACCGCCGTGTTCGAAACCGGTGGTGTCGACGCCAGCCGCATGCCGCAGTGGTGGCAGTGATGGTTGCGGCGGGCAGCGCAGTGCACGCGTTGTCCGCGATCCGGCACTGGGTGTTCGACATGGACGGCACACTGACGGTGGCCGTGCATGACTTCGCCGCGATCCGCCGCGCGCTGGAGATCGCCGCGGAGGAAGACATCCTCGACCACATCGCGGCGCTGCCGGATGCACCGGCGCAGGCCAAGCGTGAGTGGCTGCTGGATCACGAGCGCACGCTGGCCGAGGACGCGCTGCCGGCACCGGGCGCGGTGAAGCTGCTGCGCGCGCTGGCGGCGGCGGGCTGCCGGCTGGGCATCCTGACCCGCAACGATCATGCGCTGGCGAAGCTGACCCTGGACGCGATCGGGGTCGGGGAACTGTTCGACGATGCCGACATCATCGGCCGCGATGAAGCGGTGCCCAAGCCGTCGCCGGATGGCCTGCAGCAGCATCTTCGACGCTGGGGAATCGGGGCTGCGGAGGCGGTGATGGTCGGAGACCACGCCTATGACCTGGAGTGCGGGCGCGCCGCGGGCGCCCATACCGTGCTGGTCAACCTGCCGGAGAACCCGTGGCCGGGCAGTGCCGACTGGCATTTCGCCGATTGCCGCGACCTGTTGGCCGCCTGGCAGCAGAAGGGGTAGTGCCGGCCGCTGGCCGGCAGTGTCGACCAAGGTCGACACCTACCAAGGCACAGCGTGTCGACCAAGGTCGACACCCACCGAGCAGATGCGCGGGCAGTTCGGTTTACGCGCCCAGCGCGTAACCGAACTGTTGCTTGAACTGCTCGTTGAACTCGTCAAAGGTAAAGCGCTGGTTCTGCGTGCCCGGGTGCTCGACCTTCAGCGCGCCCATCAGATTGCCCATGCGGCCGATGGTCAGCCAGTCGTAGCCCTTCTGGATGCCGTAGATCAGGCCGGCGCGGAATGCGTCGCCACAGCCGGTCGGGTCGACCACGCGGCGCTCGTGCGCCGGGGGGATGTCGTAGCTCTTTTCCGGAGTGTGGATGACTGCGCCCTTGGGGCCACGGGTAGTGATGTAGGCCTTGACCCGGCTGACGATCTCCTTCTCGTCCCAACCGGTGCGTTCCTGCAGCAGATTCGACTCGTAGTCGTTGACCACCACGTAGTCGGCCTGCTCGATGAACGCGCGCAGCTCCGGGCCGTTGAACAGCGGCATGGCCTGGCCCGGGTCGAAGATGAACGGAATGCCGTCTTCGTGGAATTCCTGCGCGTTCTGGATCATGCCTTCGCGGCCGTCCGGGCCGACCAGGCCCAGGGTCACGCCCGGTACGCCACGCACGTGGTTCTCGTAGGAGCGCATCATCGCGCCCGGGTGGAAGGCGGTGATCTGGTTGTTGTCGTGGTCGGTGGTGATGAACGCCTGCGGGGTGAACAGCTCATCGATCACGCGCACGCGCGACAGGTCGATGCCCAGGCCGTCGAAGTATTCGCGGTACGGGCCGAAGTCCGAACCCACGGTGCCCATCGGGATCGGCTGGCCGCCCAGCAGGTGCAGGTTGTAGGCGATGTTGCCGGCGCAGCCGCCGAACTCGCGGCGCATGCGCGGCACCAGGAAGGACACGTTCAGGATGTGCACCTTGTCCGGCAGGATGTGATTCTTGAACTGGTCCGGGAACACCATGATGGTGTCGAAGGCAAGAGAACCACAGATCAGAGCGGACATCGATGTAAGCCTATGCGGTGAATTTTGGGGTGGGCCGGCCCGGTTCGGCGGGCAAGCAAACGGCGCCCTTGGGCGCCCGACGGCGCAAAGGTTACCCGCTGGTGCCGCTCAGGGCCAGAACCGGGTGAGACCCGATCAGGCCGAAAGCCTGTGAAGACGCGGGTTCAGCTAGTTTTTTCCTTGCTCGGCGGCAGGCGGGTTGCTAGGCTTGTCGGCCTCGATTTCTGCCCATTTTTTCGCCATCCCGCGGCGGGCACGACACCCCTCAGGACTCCTTCCTCAGATGTTCAAGAAACTCCGTGGCATGTTCTCCAACGACCTGTCCATCGACCTGGGCACGGCCAACACCCTCATCTACGTGCGCGGGCAGGGGATCGTGCTGAACGAGCCGTCGGTCGTGGCCGTGCGCCAGGACCGTGCCATTGGTGGTACCCGCTCGGTGGCAGCCGTAGGCGCCGAAGCCAAGCAGATGCTTGGCCGTACCCCGGGCCACATCACCACCATCCGCCCGATGAAGGACGGCGTCATCGCCGACTTCACCTACACCGAGGCGATGCTCAAGCACTTCATCAAGAAGGTGCACAAGTCGCGCGTGCTGCGCCCGAGCCCGCGCGTGCTGGTCTGCGTGCCGGCCGGCTCGACCCAGGTCGAGCGCCGCGCGATCAAGGAATCGGCCGAGGAAGCCGGTGCCCGTGACGTGTTCCTGATCGAAGAGCCGATGGCCGCCGCGATCGGCGCCGGCATGCCGGTCACCGAAGCCCGTGGCTCGATGGTCATCGACATCGGCGGCGGCACCACCGAAGTTGCGGTGATCTCGCTCAACGGCATCGTCTATTCGGCCTCGGTCCGCATCGGCGGCGACCGCTTCGACGAGTCGATCACCAACTACGTGCGCCGCAACCACGGCATGCTGATCGGCGAAGCCACCGCCGAGCGCATCAAGGTCGAGCTGGGCTGCGCCTACCCGCAGGCGGAAGTGATCGAGATGGAAATCTCCGGCCGCAATCTCGCCGAGGGCGTGCCGAAGATGATCAAGATCAGCTCCAACGAGGTGCTTGAAGCCCTGCACGAGCCGCTGTCGGGCATCGTCAGCGCGGTCAAGCTGGCGCTGGAACAGACCCCGCCGGAACTGTGCGCCGACGTCGCCGAGCGCGGCATCGTGCTGACCGGTGGTGGCGCCCTGCTGCGTGACCTGGACCGCCTGATTTCCGAGGAAACCGGCCTGCACGTGCAGGTGGCGGACGATCCGCTGACCTGCGTGGCCCGCGGCGGTGGCCGTGCGCTGGAGCTGGTCGACATGCACGGCAACGAGTTCTTTGCGCCGGAATAAGCCGTCCCGGCTGCCTGCGCCCGCAGCGCCCCTCCGGGGTGCGGCCCACCATGAGGGTAGGCCGGCACCGGCGGGGCGTCCGCGTGTTTCCCTTCCGCCTTCTGCCAGTTGAATCGTTGCCGTGCCGCCCTACGCCGGACCTCCCGTTGCTTCCCGATCCGGTGATGCCGCCAGCCCGCTGCGTCTGCTGGCTTATCTCGCACTGGCCATCACCCTGATCGTGCTTGACGACCAGGCCGGCTGGCTTGCGCAGCTGCGCGGGCAGGCCAACAGCCTGGTGCAGCCGGTATGGGCACTGGCGGGACTGCCGGGCAAGCTCGGCAACCAGGTCAAGGACTCGGCGGCCAGCCACGGCCAGCTGGTCAACGAGAACCGTGAACTGCGCAACCAGCTGCTGCTGGCCAACGCCCGCCTGACCCGCCTGCAGACCGCCGCGTTGGACAACGCCCAGCTGCGTGAACTGCTGAACGTGGCCGAGCGCAGTGGCCTGGACGTGCAGCTGGCGCCGATCCTGGACATCGACCTGGATCCGGTGAAGCAGCGCCTGGTGCTCGACGCCGGCAGCCGCGAAGGCGTGCACGTCGGCCAGGCGGTGATCGATGCCGGCGGTCTGATGGGCCAGGTGATCAGCGTCACTGGTGGTACCTCCACCGTGCTGCTGCTGACCGACCCCGACCATGCCGTGCCGGTGACGGTGGCCCGCAACGGCGTTCGCCTGATCGTCTACGGCCGCGGCGACAAGCTGGAACTGCGCGACATCCCGCTCAGCGCCGGCGTGGAAGTGGGCGATGAGATCGTCACCTCCGGCCTCGGTGGCCGCTTCCCGGCCGGGTTCCCGGTCGGCACCATCACCGGCCTGCGCCCGGACGACACGCACGCCTTCCTGGTCGGCGAACTGAAGCCGGCGGCGCAGCTGGACCGCGGCCGCGACGTGCTGCTGCTGCGCCCGGGCGCGGCAATTCGCTTGCCTGCGGCAGGCGAATTGCTTCAGCCAAGTTTGCCTTCGGCAAACCAGGCTGCCGGGGGGGCATCCCACCTTACCCCCGCGCCTTCGGCGCGCCCCCCTCAACAAGAGGGGGGCTCTCCACCCGATGCTGGGTCGGCGACGGTAGTGCCGGCCGCTGGCCGGCAACCGACCACGCCGGAGGCCCAGCGATGAGCCGCCTGCGCGACAACCCGTGGGTGCTGCCGGCCAGCCTGGTGGTGGCGCTGCTGCTGGGCCTGCTGCCGTTGCCGGCGCTGCTGCAGCCGCTGCGCCCATACTGGCTGGCGCTGGTGCTGGCCTATTGGGTGATTGAAGCGCCTGAGCGTGTCGGCCTGGGCGTCGCTTTCGCCAGTGGCGTGATCGCCGATCTGCTGTACGGCGGTGTACTCGGCGAACAGTCGCTGCGGCTGGTGATGCTGGCCTTCATCCTGCAGCGCTTCCGCGCCCGCATCCGCTTCTTCCCGATGTCCCAGCAGATGCTGGCCATCGGCGGCCTGCTGTTCAACGACCGCATCGTCAGCGCGCTGGTCCACATCGTGGTGGATGAGCCGACCCTGCCGTGGTCGTACTGGTGGGCACCGCTGCTGGGCATGGGCCTGTGGCCGCTGGTATTCGTGCTGCTGGACGCGGTGCGCTTCGGCAAGCGCGGGCGCTGAGCCATGATTCCGCGCCGCCAGGTCAAGAATCCGCATGCCGAAGCCGAACAGTTCCGCCGCCGCGCGGCGCTGGGCTTCCTGGGTGTGCTGGTCTGCCTGCTGGGCCTGGGCGGCTGGTACTTCAAGCTGCAGGTGCTGGACCACGACGTCTACGCCACGCGCTCGGAAGCCAACCGCATCAAGCCGCGGCCGGTGGTGCCCGGGCGCGGCATGATCTACGACCGCAACGGCCGCCTGCTGGCCGAGAACGTGCCGGCCTTCCGCCTGGACGTGACCCCGGACAAGGTCAAGGACATGGACGCCACCCTGGAAGGGCTGGCGAAGATCATCAGCATCAGCCCGGAAGAACTGGAAGCGTTCAACAAGTCGCGCAAGGCGCGCCGCAAGTTCCTGCCGGTCACGCTGAAGCTGCGCATGAGCGACGAGGAGATGGCGCGCTTTGCCGTCGACCGCTGGCGCTTCCCCGGCGTCGAGCTGGAACCCTACCTGACCCGTCGCTATCCCTATGGCGATCTGTTCGCGCACATCATCGGTTACGTCGGCCGCGTCGATGACAAGGACCTGGAAATCCTCGGCGAGGGCAATGCCGCGCTGACCCACATCGGCAAGTCCGGCCTGGAGCGTTATTACGAGCAGCAGCTGCGCGGCAAGGTCGGCTACGAGCAGGTCGAGACCAACGTGCAGGGCCGTGCGATCCGCACCATCGGCCGCGTCGCCGCGCAGTCCGGCGCCGACCTGCGGCTGTCGATCGACGCCGACCTGCAGCGCGCCATGGTGGCCGCCTTCGGCGACCAGGAAGGCTCGGCGGTGGCGATGGACCCGCGCACCGGCGAAGTGCTGGCGATGGTCAGCCTGCCGTCCTACGACCCCAACCTGTTCGTCAACGGTATTTCCCATGCCGACTTCAAGGCGCTGAACGACAACCCGTCGCGGCCGCAGTTCAACCGCCTGGTGCTCGGTGGCGTCGCGCCCGGTTCCACGCTGAAGCCGCTGATCGGCCTGGCTGGCCTCGATTCGGGCGTGCGCCGCCCGGAAGACAAGGTGCTGTCCACCGGCATGTTCTACCTGCCCGGCACCTCGCGTGGCTGGGGTGACTCGCACCGCGGCGGCCACGGCTGGACCGACCTGCGCAAGTCGATCGCGCAATCGGTCAACACGTATTACTACAAGCTGGCGCTGGATCTGGGCATCGAGCGCTTCGACCATTACATGGAGTACTACGGCTTCGGCCAGCCGACCGGCATCGACCTGACCGGCGAGATCGGCGGCATCCTGCCGTCGCCGGCCTACAAGCGGAAGAGCCGCAAGGAAGCCTGGTATCCGGGTGATACAGTCAACATCAGCATCGGCCAGGGTGACTGGAAGGTCACTCCGCTGCAGCTGGCGCGGGGCGTCAGTGGGCTGGCCAACGGGCAGCTGCGCACGCCCCATCTGGTGATCCAGCAGCGTGCGGGGTTTGACCATGACTGGATGGCGACCGACCCGGGCGAGAGCAAACCGGTCAGCCCGAACCCGAACAACCTGCAGGCGGTGCGCGAAGGCATGATGGCCACCATGCTGCCTGGCGGCAGCGCTGCGCGAATGGCGGCCGGCGCGCCGTACACGATGGCCGGCAAGACCGGTACCGCGCAGGTCGTCAGCCGCAAGGGCACCGCTGCAGTGAACCCGAAGAGCCTGCCGATGCACCTGCGCCACCGCGCGCTGTTCGTCGGTTTCGCGCCGGTCGACCAGCCGGTGATCGCGCTGGCGATCGCGGTGGAAGGTGGTGGTTACGGCGGTGCGGCGGCCGCACCAATCGCCCGCAAGGTGTTTGATGCCTATCTGCTGGGCAAGATGCCTGAAGGCATGCAGCCGCTGGACAGCGAGCGCGGCACCACCGCCATCGGTGCAACCGCATTCGACAACGAAGATGTGGGCGCGCGCCAGGCCGGTGACCTTGCTGCGGCACAACTGGGGGAACACCCCGTTCTGATTGGCGTGCCTGCGCCGGAACCGGCACCGCAGCCGGTGACGCCGGCCGCCGCCGCGCTGCCGGCCACGCCACGCCCGACCACCGCGGAGCCCGCACGATGAGAGTGTTCCTGCGTTGGGCCGGCGACATGCTGCGCCGCTTCTTCAGCACGCTGGACTGGGTACTGTGCCTGGCCCTGGGCGCGTTGATGCTGATCGGCCTGGCCACGCTGAAGAGCGCGGGCGGCGACAGCCTGGTAATGGCCCAGGGCGCGCGCTTCGCAGTGGGCATGGCTGCGCTGTGGGGCATCTCACGGGTACCGATCCTGCGCATCCGTTCGGCTACGCCGATGATCTACGCGATCTCGATGATCCCGTTGCTGGCGGTGTTCGTGCTGGGCACCGGCAAATACGGCCGGCAGTGGCTCGACCTGAAATTCTTCTACCTGCAGCCGGCCGAGCTGCTCAAGGTCAGCCTGCCGATGATGGTGGCCTGGTACCTGCACAAGATGCCGTTGCCACCGCGCTTCAATACCGTGCTCGTGTCCCTGGTCATCATCGGCGTACCGACCGGCCTGGTGATGCTGCAGCCGGACTTCGGTACCGGTGTGCTGATCGCCGCCAGCGGCGTGTTCGTGCTGCTGTTGGCAGGCCTGCCGTGGTGGTGGGTCGGGCTGGGCGTGGGTGGCGTGGCTGCGGTCGCGCCGGTGGCCTGGTTCTGGCTGCTGCGGCCGTACCAGAAGGACCGCATCATGATGTTCCTGGACCCGGAGATGGATGCACTGGGAGCCGGCTGGAACATCATCCAGTCGAAGATCGCGATCGGTTCCGGCGGCTTCGATGGCAAGGGCTGGGGCGAGGGCTCGCAGTCGCATCTGAACTTCATTCCCGAGCAGACCACCGACTTCGCGTTCTCGGTGCTGAGCGAGGAGTTCGGCTGGATCGGCGTGGCCACCGTGCTGGCGCTGTACCTGGTGGTGATCGGGCGCTGCCTGTGGATCGCCAGCCAGTCGCGCGATTCCTATTCGCGCCTGCTGGCCGGCGCCACCGGCCTGGCGTTCTTCGTCTACGTGCTGGTGAACGGCGGGATGATCTCGGGCCTGCTGCCGGTGGTGGGCGTGCCGATGCCGCTGATCAGCTATGGCGGTACCTCGGCGGTCTCGCTGCTGGCCGGCTTCGGGTTGGTGATGGCCGTGCGTAGCCACAATCCAGTGCACGGCGGCTACGGGTAACACCGGCCCCGCGCTTCGTCGCGCTTCCATATGCTCGCTTGCTTCTCGCTGTTCTGTAGAGTCGAGGGGGGGGGGGGGGGGGGGGGGGGGGGGCCGGGCCGCGGGCGGCCCGCGAAGACACCGACGCCCAACACC
>NZ_JAWIRT010000025.1:38018-58691 GCF_036320045.1 Stenotrophomonas sp. SMYL20
TGGGTTGTGGGGCTGCGCGCTCGGGTCCCCCTTTGTTTCTCCCCCCCCCCCCCCCCCCCCCCCCCCCCCGACTCTACAGACGCAGAAGCACCCTGACAGCTTCACGCAAGCGCGAGTTGTTACCGTGGCCAGCGTGGACTGGAAACGAATGCTTGGCGGCTGCCGTGAGGCGGTGCGCACGATCGACCTGCCGTTGCTGGTCGCGTTGTTGATCCTGATGGGCGCGGGGCTGGCGGTGCTGCACAGCGTGTCCGGTCCGGTGGCCGGGCAGGCGGCGCGCTTCGCCGGTGGCCTGCTGGCGATGTGGCTGCTGTCGCGTGTTTCGCTGCTGCGCCTGCGCGCGTGGACACCGGCGCTGTACGCGCTGTCGATGCTGCCGCTGATGGCGGTGTATGTGATCGGCACCGGCAAGTACGGGCAGCGCTGGCTCAACCTCGGCGTCTTCTACCTGCAGCCCTCCGAGCTGCTCAAGCTCAGCCTGCCGTTGATGATGGCCTGGTACCTGCACCGGCAACCGCTGCCACCGTCACCACGCACGGTACTGACGGCCGCAGTGCTGATCGGCGTTCCCGCCGTGCTGATCCTGATGCAGCCCAACCTCGGTACCGCCACGCTGGTCACCGCCAGCGGCGTGTTCGCGTTGTTGCTGGCGGGCCTGCACTGGGGCTGGGTGGCCACCGGCGCGGTGGGGCTGGCGGTGGCCGCGCCACTGGCCTGGCTCGGCGTGTTGCGGCAGTACCAGAAGGATCGCGTACTGACCTTCCTAGACCCGGCAGCAGACCCGCTCGGCACCGGCTGGAACATCCTGCAGTCGCGCATCGCGATCGGTTCCGGTGGCTGGCAGGGACGTGGCTGGGGGCAGGGCACCCAGGCCACACTGGATTTCCTGCCCGAGTACACCACCGACTTCGCGTTTTCGGTGCTGGCCGAGGAGTTCGGCTGGATCGGTGTGGCGACGCTGTTCGCGCTGTACCTGTTCGTGGTCGGGCGTTGCCTGTGGATCGCAGTGCACGCGCGCGACACCCATGCGCGGTTGCTGGCCGGCAGCCTGGGGCTGGCGTTCTTCGTCTACGTATTGGTGAACGGTGGAATGATTTCCGGCCTGCTGCCGGTGGTGGGCATTCCGATGCCGTTGATCAGTTATGGCGGGACATCAGCGGTCTCGCTGCTGGCCGGCATCGGACTGGTGATGGCGGTACGTGGGCACCGACCCGTGCACGGGGGATAGGGTTTCCAGCCAACGGCGCAGCCCCTCGTGGGTGGTCGCGCAAAGCAGTTCATGAGTGGGGCCGGGTAGATGGGCTGCGCAGGGGGCGCTGCAAGTACGTCCATGTAAGCTCGGTCGCCGCTTGCTCTTGCGTGCAGGACTGCGCGCAAGAGCAAGCGGCTGCCAAGCCTCCAGGGACGGATTCACGGCGTCCCCCGCGTACCCAACCCGACCGGCCCAGCGGCGGCTTCTGCTTTCCGCAACACACCCCACCCACGAGGGGCTGCGCCGTTGGCTGGAAACTTCCTGACTCTGCGCAACGCCCGTTGTGGAAGCGTTCTCACAACGATGCACGGCAGCACGCCCACTGACCAAAGTCCGGAAAAAGCGTTAGCTGGTTCACACTTTTACAGCGCGTTGATCCTGATCAATGGACTTGTCGTAATCGGCCTGCACAATGGCGGCCCGTTCGGCACGGCGCGCCGTCAATCGTTGCAGCGCGAGGGGGCGTCGGGCGGGAAGCAGTACTGATCCAACGGGTACAGGGAGCGCGGAGCACTGCCACTGGGGAGCGGCAGCCGCGCGGGTACCGACCGGATCCGGTCGCCGGTTGCGTCTGCGGGGATGGGGACGCAACCGGCAACCTCTATCTGAATGGGGAAGTGTGATCACGACGCCTTCACATTTCCCGCTACTCGCAGGCAAATCGTTGTGATTCATGGTGTTAGGGGTTTTAATTCATCCATGACCTGCTAACCTGCGACGATGATTCGACGCACTCTGGCCTGCATGCTCACCCTCGGCCTGGTCGCCTGCGCGACCCAGCCGAAGTCCCCACCGTCTTCGCCCCAGGCCAGCAGTACGCCGCGCCAGCCCGCCGCCAAGGCCCATGGCCCGGCCGAGGCCGCGCCCGAAGCCGCTGCCGCCACCGCGCCGCCGGTCGATCTCACCCCGGTGCCGTTCGAGGTCGCACGGGCCCGCTTCATTGCCGATACCGCCAAGCGCTATGGCCTGAAGCCGGAGCAGATCAGCAGCGTGCTCGACCAGGCGCAGGTGCGCCAGCCGATCATCGCCGCGATGTCGCGCCCGGCCGAGCGGGTCAAGCCGTGGAACGAATACCGGCCGATGTTCATCAGCAAGGCGCGCATCGATGGCGGCCGCGCGTTCCTGGCCCAGCATCGCGCCGAACTGGATCGCGTCCAGCAGCGCACCGGTGTGCCGGCCGAAGTGATCGTGGCGATCATCGGCGTGGAAACCAGCTACGGCAAGAATGCCGGCAGCCATCGCGTGCTCGATGCGCTGTACACGCTGGCGTTCTACTACCCGCGCAGCGGCGACCCGGCCAAGCTGGAGCGCGAAGTGCGCCGCGAGCTGTTCTTCCGCGATGAGCTGGCCAAGTTGTTCGAGCTGGGCCGCGAAGAGAACCTGGACATCACCACGCTCAAGGGCAGCTATGCCGGCGCGATGGGCATGGGCCAGTTCATGCCGTCCAGCTACCTCGATTACGCGGTGGACGGTAATGGCGACGGCCGTCGCGACCTGTTCACCAGCTACGACGACGTGTTCTCGTCCATCGCCAACTACTTCGTGAAGAAGGGTGGCTGGGTGCGTGGCGGGCAGGTGGCCGTGCCGGCCACGTTGGCGCCGGGCCGCGAGGAATTCAATCCGACCGAATGGATGCCGACCTGGTCGCTGGCCGACCTGGCGAAGCGTGGCTACCAGCCCAGCGCAGCGGTGCAGCCGGGCGCCACCGCCACGCCGATCACGCTTGAAGGCAGCACCGGCAAGCAGTACTGGCTGGGCTTCCAGAACTACTACGCGATCACCCGCTACAACCTCTCGAAGATGTACGCGATGGCCGTGTTCCAGTTGTCCCAGGCCATCGCCGGACAGGAGCTGCCCCCGGCATGAACATCAGATGGCTGGTCCCAGGCTTGATCGTCCTCGCACTGGCTGCCTGCAGCAGCGCGCCGAAGAAGCCGGCCACGGCCGGCCATGGTGGCAAGTCCGGCGGCACCCTGGTGCAGGGTCGTGGCTCGCGCCCGGCACACTGCCCGGAAGGATCGCCCTACGCGGCGGCCAAGGAAGACCTGAGCACCCGCGGCAACTACACCGCCGGTGGCCTGTACAAGCCGGGCGTGCGTGACAGCACGCCGGACTACATTCCCAACGTGGCCTGCATCCCCGAGCCGGAAGTGACCGCGGAAGAACGCTCGGCGATCGGCAACAAGACGCCGTACGTGGTGCTGGGCAAGTCGTACAAAGTGCTCGACGACACCCGCAACTATGTCGAGCGTGGCACTGCGTCGTACTACGGTGCCAAGTTCCATGGCCGCCTGACCTCCAACCGCGAGGTCTACGACATGTACCAGTTCACCGCTGCGCACAAGACGCTGCCGCTGCCCAGCTTCGCCCGCGTGACCAACCTCGACAACGGTGAGTCGGTGATCGTGCGCGTCAACGATCGCGGTCCGTTCCATGATGGCCGCGTGGTCGATCTCAGCTATGCCGCCGCTGTGCGCCTGGGCATCACCCAGCGCGGCACCGGCAACGTGGAAGTGCGCGCGCTGCAGCCGGGTGAGGGCAACCTGCTGGCGCAGAAGCCGTCGCGCCGCGAACGTCGTGCTGCGGAAGCGGCCGCCGCCAGCGCTGTAGCCAGTGCGCGCCCGGCACCGACCGCGCGTGCCGCCGCCGACAGCGACATCGATCGCCTGGTCAAGGGGCTGCCGGCCGATGGCATGCCGGCGCGTGGCCAGCCGGCCACCACCCAGGGCGTGGCCAGCACCGTGCCGGATGTGGCGGTCAGCAGCCTGCCGCCGAGTGCTCCGCCGGTGCGCAGCACCGCATACGCGCCGGCTCCGGCGGTCGTTGCCAGTACCACGCCGCGCGCCGCTGCGCAGGCACCGGTCCGCACCGCCGCCGCTACCCCCAGCCTGTCGCAGCAGGTGGTGGGCGCAGTCATGGTGCAGGTTGCCAGCTTCTCCAACCGTGACAACGCCAACCGCGCGATGGGCCAGCTCAACGCCGCCGGCATCGTCGGTGCCACCATCAGTGACATCGCCGCCGGTGGCCGTACCCTGTTCCGCCTGCGCGTTCCCGCCAGCGACCATGCCAGTGCCGCGGAACTTGTCGGCCGCATCGCCGGTCTGGGGCTGGGTTCGCCGCAGATCGTCAAGGATTGATCCACCCGGGCCGGTGCTGCCGGCCCATGCTGCCCCGGCCTTACAATGGCCGCTACGTTCCACCCTCCATTCCCGGCCGTCCCCTGGAGCCTGCTGTCCAATGAATTTCCGTTCCGCCGCCACCGCCCTGGCCGCCACCCTGGTGGTGGGCCTGGCTTCCGCCCAGACGCCGCTGCCGACTCCGGCCACGCCGGCGCCTGCCGCCGCCGCTGCCGCCCCGGCCACCGTCGCCACTCCGCCGGCGCCGGCGCCGAGCGTGTCCAAGGCCTGGGTGCTGATGGATTACGCCACCGGCCAGGTGCTGGCCGGTGAAAACATCAACGAACAGCTGGCTCCGGCCAGCATCACCAAGGTGATGACGTCCTACGTGATCGCCGCCGAGGTCAAGAACGGCAAGGTCCGTGAGGATGACCAGGTGATGATGAGCGAACGCGCCTGGCGCGAAGGTGGCGCGGGTACCGATGGCAGCTACAGCGGCTTCCCGGTCAACCAGACCGCGCGCCTGGAAGACATGGAAAAGGGCATGGCGATCCAGTCCGGCAACGACGCCGCGATCGCCCTGGCCGAACATGTGGCTGGTAGCGAGGAAGCCTTTGCGTCGCTGATGAACAGCTATGCCGCGAAGATCGGCATGAAGAATTCGCACTTCGTCAACGCCCATGGCCTGACTGCGCAGGGCCACCACAGCACCGCCTACGACCTGGCGCTGCTGGGCCGCGCGATGGTGCGCGATTACCCGGAAACCTATGCGTACAACAAGATCAAGGAATTCCAGGTCGGCAACATCAAACAGCCGAACCGCAACCTGCTGTTGTGGCGCGATGGCAGCGTGGACGGCATCAAGACCGGCCACACCTCGGAAGCCGGTTACTGCCTGATGAGCTCGGCTCAGCGCGGCGACCAGCGCCTGATCGCCGTGGTGCTGGGCGGCCAGTCGGAAAAGCAGCGTGCCGATGACAGCCTGGCCCTGCTGAACTGGGGTTTCCGCTTCTTCGAGACCCACCGCCTGTACGAGCCGGGCAAGGCCGTGGCCGAGCACAAGGTCTGGAAGGGCACCACCGACAAGGTGCAGCTGGGCGTGGCCCAGCCGATGCTGGTGAGCGTGCCGCGTGGCCGTTACAACGACCTGAAGCCGAGCATCGACGTGCCCAAGACCCTGGAAGCACCGTTCACCGCCGGCCAGCAGATCGGCACCGTGAAGGTGATGCTGGATGGCAAGCTGGTGGCCGAAGCGCCGCTGGTGGCGGTGGCTGCCGTCGAACAGGCCGGCTTCTTCAAGCGCCTGTGGGACAGCTTCTGGATGTGGTGGGAATCGGAATGATCCACGCCCCGGCGTGGTGAAGGGAAAGGCCGGCAAATGCCGGCCTTTTCTGTTTCGGGATGCCGCTTGCGCATGAATCCTGCCGGATGTGGGTAGTGCCGGCCGCTGGCCGGCTCCTCATGAACCCATCCGGATATGCCGGCCCCGGTGTGCCGACCAACGGTCGGCACCTACCTACAGCGAGCGGCTGATGGTGAAGCTGCCGAACACTGGGGCTTCGCGCTGGCCGTTGAACTCGCGCGTGCTGTGGTAACGCGCCGCAGCGAACTTCCAGCGTCCGTACATCACCGCCACGCCATAGCCGCCGTAGGCCACCACATGGCGCTTGTCCACACTGTGGCTGTTGCGGAACGTGTTGCCATCCAGCGTGATGTCACGGATCACCCAGGCGGCGTCCGAGGTCGCGAACAGGTGCCAGGACCAGCCATTGGGACGGCCGCCGCGGGTCGGCGCAGTGTTCTCACCGGCCGGGCGCAGCGGCGTGCTGCCGAAGTCGTCCGGCAGCTTCCAGCCGAAGCGCACTTCACCGCCGAGATTGGCCTTGGTTTCCAGGTTGCCGATCGATCCGCCGTAGTGGCTGATCGCGTCCCAACCCCAGCCGTCGGCATTGACGCTGGCATCGCCCGGCCAGCGGCGCATGCGCTCATGGGTCAGCATGAACAGCGGCTCGTTGTGCAGCTGGTTGTCCCAGCCCTTGAATTTCTCGTCGCCCAGCACTTCGTGCACGGCATTCTGCACCTGCTTGCCCTGTGCCCACGGGCCAACCACGCCCAGCGTCAGCTGGGTGGTCTGCAGGCGGTCGCCGCTGCGCGCATTGAAACCGAAGTTTGCGATCAGTACGCCGGCGTAAGGGCGGTCGTCCTCGATCAGGTCCCTGCGGCTGAAATCGGTCGGGGTGAAGATGCCCTGGCCGATGCTGAAGATCATGTTCTGCTGTTCGAACTTGCCCGGATGCAGCCCTTCCAGGTACTGGTTCACCCAGCGGGCCATGCGTGGCAGGCAGGGGTCGTCGGTGTAATCGACCAGATTGGGCGAGACCAGGGTCAACAGTGCACCATTGGTATAGCCCTGGTCCTGGTGGCGGCCGCCGAACAGGTCGTTGTCAACGCGGAAATTGACCTGCGGAGGGTGGTCGCGCATCGCGTCCGGGCCACATTGTTCGGCCGCCTGGGCGGCGAGGGGGAGGGCAGCAGCCAGCAGGCCGGACAGCCCGAGGGCTGCAAGGCGGCGTTGGGAAGGGGGGCTCATGTGGAGGTTTTTTCTGTCTGTCGTTATATGCCGCGACACGGTACTCGTGCGGGCGTGATGGAACGAGCGCGTTCGAATCACTTGTCTGTTCCGAAAACGACATTGTCTCGTGAAGACAATCCTGCACTGTCCTGCGGCGCCCCAAGGGGCAACGGCCAATGCTGAACGGCTGTTCAGCTGCAACGCAGCGACTCACCGGTGCACTGTTTGACGTTGATGAATACTCTTGGGTTTGTTGGCCTGCGGCCCGATAATGGGGGCATGGAAATCAAGTCCGACAACCCCGACCACGGCTTCCAGTTCCCCGGCCAGTTCGAGCTCAGTGCCATGGGCCCGGCCAACCGCGGCCTGGAACATGAGCTTCCCCGCCTGCTGCTGGCTGCCGGCATCGATGTGGTGAATGAACGCATCAGCTGGAAGCATTCCTCCAACGGCAAGTACGTGTCCGTGCGCATCGTGTTCAAGGCCGAGAGCCGCGAACAGTACGACCTGGCGCACCAGGCACTGCGCGACCACCCGGAAGTGAAGTGGACGCTGTAGCCGACAGCTGCCCGGCCGAAGCCGCCCCGGAAGACCGCGCGCCGCGCCCGGCGCTGGTCCGCGACCTCGGCCGCCAGGCCTATGAACCGGTGTGGCGCGCCATGCAGCGCTTCACCGACCAGCGCAGCGAGGCCGACGCCGATGAGCTGTGGGTGGTCGAGCACGACCCGGTATTCACCCTGGGCCAGGCCGGCAAGGACGAGCATGTGCTGGCGCCGGGCGAGATCCCGGTGCTTCACGTGGACCGCGGCGGCCAGGTGACCTATCACGGCCCCGGCCAGCTGGTGGTCTATCCGCTGCTGCGCCTGCCACGGCTGGGCATCGGTGTGCGCGACTACGTGTGCCGCATCGAGCAGGCCATCATCGATACCCTGGCCGAGTGGAACATCGGCGCCGAACGCCGCGAGGGCGCCCCGGGCGTCTACGTCGGTGGCGCCAAGATCGCCGCGCTCGGCATCCGCGTGCGCCGCGGCTGTACCTTCCATGGCCTGGCCTTCAACGTGGCCATGGACCTGGAACCTTTCCACCGCATCAACCCCTGTGGCTATCAGGGGTTGCAGGTGACCTCGGTAGTAGACTTGGGCGGGCCCTCCGGGATGGAGGCCGTCAAGCCGGTGCTGCTGGACCACCTGGCCCGCCAGTTCGGCCTGCTGCTGCAGCCCACGCCCGAACTGCCTGATCTTTCTGCGGCCGCCTGACCGCCCCCCGGAACTGCCATGACTGAAACCACCGCCCGTTCCATTCCCCTGCAGATCGTGCAGGGCGACTCTCCGTCCGCCGCGCCGTTGCAGGCCGGGGTCAAGCAGCTGGGCGGTGACAAGATCAACCGCTCGCCGGTGCAGTTCGCCGACGCGCCGGTGCTGCGCAAGCCGTCCTGGATCCGCGTGCGCATTCCTTCGGGCAATGCGGTGCAGAACCTGAAGGCCAAGCTGCGCGAGAACCGCCTGGTGACGGTGTGCGAGGAAGCCAGCTGCCCGAACATCCACGAGTGCTTCGGCCACGGCACGGCAACGTTCATGATCCTCGGCGAGGTCTGCACCCGCCGCTGCTCGTTCTGCGACGTCGCCCACGGCCGCCCGAAGCCGCCGGATGCCAACGAACCGGCCAGCCTCGGCCAGACCGTGGCCGACATGGGCCTGAAATACGTGGTGGTGACCAGCGTCGACCGAGATGACCTGCGCGACGGCGGTGCCCAGCACTTCGTCGACTGCATCAGTGCCATCCGCGCGAAGTCGCCGGGCACCCGCATCGAAGTGCTGACCCCGGACTTCCGCGGCAAGGGCCGCATGGAGCGCGCGCTGGAGATCCTGGCGCAGAACCCGCCGGACGTGTTCAACCACAACATCGAAACCGTGCCGGACCTGTACCGCAACGTGCGCCCGGGTGCGGACTACCAGTGGTCGCTGAACCTGCTGAAGAACTTCAAGGCGCAGCACCCGGACGTGCCGACCAAGAGCGGCATCATGCTGGGCCTGGGCGAAGAGTTCGAACAGATCAAGGCCACCATGCGTGACCTGCGCGCGCACGACGTGGACATGATCACCATCGGCCAGTACCTGCAGCCGACCGCGCATCACCACCCGGTGCTGAAGTACTGGACCCCCGAGGACTACAAGGCGCTGGAAGACTACGGCTACGAGCTGGGCTTCAGCCACGTGGCCTCCGGCCCGATGGTGCGCTCGTCGTACCACGCCGACGTGCAGGCCAAGGGCGCCGGCGTCCGGTAAGCGGTTGCGCGATGCGCGCTACCGCTTCCCACGCTGCGCTGCGCACACCGTGGGCCCCGGCTTACCACCACCCACACCCCCGCCGCTTCGCGGCCGCCCCCTGACTCAGGGGGCTTGCAACCCCATGCCCTCTGCAACCGGACAGACGGCGCCGCTGGGTGCGCCGCTCTTCAGCCATTCACAATTTGCTACACCGGCCCGGCTAGGCTGGTTTTCCACCGAGCGCGGCCGGGTGACAAACCCGGCAACTTTCGGCACTGTCGTGGTGTCTTAACACCCCGCAGTCTCCCCCTTGGCAAGGCGCCTTCGAGCACGTCAATGAAATTCAAAGCCCCCGCATTCCTGATGGCCCTGGCGCTGGTCGCGCCGCTGGCGCTGGCGGCCAAGGCCGATTCGCCGGCATTGCCCGCTGCGGCAACCGCCGATCAGGTGACCACCTCCAAGCTGGTGTACGGCCTGCTGTCCGACAGCCGCTACGCGTACCGCCCGCGTGCGCTGGACGAGGCCACCTCCAAGGACGTGTTCAAGCGCTACCTGGAGACGCTGGACGGCGGCAAGCAGTACTTCACCCAGGCCGACGTGGCGCGCTTCGCGCCGTTCGAAGCCAACATTTCCTCGGCCATCCGTGGCGGCGAGCTGGAGCCGGCGTTCCAGGTGTTCGCGGTCTACAAGCAGCGCGTCGGCGAACGCGTGGCCTATGCGCGCAAGCTGCTCAAGCAGGAGCCGGACTTCACCACCGACGAGCGTTTCGAATACGACCGCAAGAAGGTGCCGTGGGCGGCCAGCAGCGCTGAACTGGATGAGCTGTGGCGCAAGTCGGTCAAGAACGACTGGCTGCGCCTGAAGCTGGCCGGCAAGAAGCCGGACGACATCCGCAAGACGCTGGACAAGCGCTACGCGACGCTGGAGAAGTCGGTCAATGAACTGAAGGGCGAAGACGTCTTCCAGTTCTTCATGAACTCGTACACCAGCGCCGTTGACCCGCACACGGATTACTTCACGCCGCGCACCGCCGAGAACTTCAACCAGGCGATGTCGCTGTCGCTGGAAGGCATTGGTGCGCAGCTGCAGCGCCAGGACGACGTGGTGGTGATCCGCGAGATCATCGCCGGTGGCCCGGCCGCAGTGGATGGCACGCTGAAGCCGGGTGACCGTATCGTCGGCGTCGGCCAGGGCAAGTCCGGCCTGGTCGAGGACGTGATCGGCTGGCGCATCGACGACGTCGTGGCCAAGATCCGCGGCGCCAAGGATACCCAGGTCAAGCTGGAGTTCATCCCGGCTGCTGAGGGCGCCGACGGCAAGCACCACACCCTGGTGCTGACCCGCCAGAAGGTGCGCCTGGCCGAACAGGCCGCCAAGGGCGAGACCATGACCATTCCGGCCGCCAATGGCGAGCCGGCGCGCAAGGTCGGCGTGATCAAGCTGCCGACCTTCTACCAGGACTTCGAAGGCCGTCGCCGCAACGCGGCCGACTACGCCTCGGCCACCCGCGACGTGGCCAAGCTGCTGGCCGGCTTCAAGAACGACAAGCTGGACGGCGTGGTGCTGGACCTGCGCAACAACGGTGGTGGATCGCTGGATGAAGCCATTGAACTGACCGGTCTGTTCATCGAGCAGGGCCCGGTGGTGCAGGTGCGCGAGTCCGGTGGCCGCGTCACCGTCAACAGCGACCGCAACCAGGGCGTGGCATGGGATGGCCCGCTGGCAGTGCTGATCAACCGCGGTTCGGCCTCGGCTTCGGAAATTTTTGCCGGTGCCATCCAGGATTACGGCCGTGGCCTGGTGATCGGTGAGACCAGCTTCGGCAAGGGCACCGTGCAGAACATCGTCGACCTGGACCGTTGGCCGAGTGGCGAGACCCAGCGCTTCGGCCAGGTGAAGCTGACCATCGCCCAGTTCTTCCGCATCAGCGGCAGCAGCACCCAGCACAAGGGTGTGGTGCCGGACCTGGCCTTCCCGGCCAGTGTCGATGCCACCGAGTTCGGCGAGAGCACCTACGACAACGCGCTGCCGTGGACCCGCATCGCTGCCGTGCCGCACACCCAGTACGGCAACTTCGCGCCGCTGCTGCCGAAGCTGGAAACCCGCCATGACGCGCGCATCGCCGCCGACAAGGAATTCCAGTGGTGGAACGAGGACGTGCAGCAGTTCCGCACCGAGGCCGCGAAGAAGTACATCTCGCTCAACGAGGCCACCCGCCGCGCCGAGCGTGAGCGCCAGGACACCCAGCGCAAGGAGCGCCAGGCGATGCGCAAGGAGCTGGGCCTGGCCCTGGACCCGCTGGCCGATGACAGCAACGACGACGGCCTGACTGGCAACGAGCGCGACATCGTCAAGGATGCCGCCCGCGAGAAGGCTGCCGAGAAGCGTCCGGACCCGCTGCTGCGCGAGTCGGCCTCGATCCTGGCCGATGCGGTGAACCTGCTGGCCAATGATCGCCCGCTGTCGGCGCAGGTGCTGCCGCAGTCGACCGGCGCTGGTCGCTGGGCGGACTGAGCCGGCGACGGCATGTGATACCCGAGGGGCCGGCATTGCCGGCCCCTTTCTGTCTGGGGACCTCGTTCACGGTAGTGCCGGGCCATGCCCGGCGAGCGAAGTGCCACAAACGACTTAATCCCCTCCGTCCCCTTTTCTGTGCATGAACCGGCAGCAACGGGGTGGCTCGGTCACGCCGGTTTCAACCTGCCGCACACGGCCGCAGGGCTACCCTTGGCGGTACCGTCCTCGCAGGAGTACCCATGCGGGCCTCCCGTCTTTCCAGTGCTGCCGTGGCGCTCGCCAGCGCCCTGATCCTGTCGGCCTGTGGTGGCCGCGCCGCCGACAGTACGTTGCTGCGCGAATCCTTTGATTCCGGCGACACCTTCTCGCGTACCGTCGATGGCCGCCCCGGTGACGCCTGCGAGGCCGCGCGGCGCACCCTGCTCAGCCAGGGCTACGCCATCGCCCGCTCCGACGAAGCGCAGGTGGAAGGCAACAAGAACTTCCAGCCACGCGAGGACGACCACGAGCAGCTGGTGCTGCGCATCTCCTGCGCGCCGCGTGGCAGCCAGACGCTGGTGTTCGTCAGCGCGGTGCAGGACCGCTATGCGTTGAAGAAGAGCCCGACGTCGGCCAGCGTGGGCGTTGGTGCGCTGGGCTCGGTGTCGCTGCCGTTCGGCAGCAATGACGATTCCCTGGTGAAAGTGGCCAGCAGCACCGTCACCGATGCCGGGTTCTATCAGCGCTTCTTCCAGCGCCTGCAACAGTACCTGCCGGCGGATGCTGGCAAACCCGCACCGCCTGCGCTCGCGCCGCCCGAGCCTGCATCGTCCGAGCCCGCACCGGCCCGCAGCACGGATCAAGGGTGATCGTGCGCGGCAGGTTGATGGGCGTGGCACTCCTGCTGATGCCCGCGCCGGGCATTGCGTCCGCAACGCCGGACTGCACGCAGGGCCTGCTGCAGCGGCTGGGATGGCGCTTTGACGAGGTCACGGCCGGTGCACCACAGGCGCACGGTGGCCCGGTGTGTACACGTGCCTCGCTGGCTGAAGCACAGGCGGCAGGCGATCTGCGCGTGGGGTGGCCGGCCGGAATGTCCGCTGCAGCACGCCAGGCGTTGCTGCAACAGTTGCTGGACGATCCAGCCACGGTCTGCGCCTATGCCTTCGAACTGGGCGCGGCCACGCAACGTGCGGCTTCGGCACTGCAGGACAACCCCGCCTTCCGCTTCTCCGGCCCGCAGCTGGGCTGGATCGGCTTCGGCCTGCAGGGCCCACGCGCGCAAGGCTGGCAGCGCACACGCAGTTTCGGTCGTGGCTTCGTGCCGAGCGCGGGTAACAGTCATGCACTGGAGGCGTTCTACAGCGGTGCCGTGCGTGCCGAATGCGGGGTCGGCCGCCAGGTCGCGCAGCTGGCTACGCAACGAGAGCTTTATGGTGATGCCGCGTTCGATACGGAGTTCGCAGCGGATGAACTGTCGATCGGCACCTTCCTCGCCCTGCACGAGACCGACAGCATCCTGCTCGGTGCCCACGCGGGTGATTTCTTCGCCGACGGCAAGGCGGTGCGCACCTCGGCGATGGGACGGCAGGCCTTCGTCGGTGTGCCCGGTTTCATCGAGCACGTGTACGACAAGGGCACGCTGGATGACCTGAGCAACCAGGCCGAGAACTTCGTCGTGGTCGAGGTGGGCGAGGGCGCCGCGCAGGCACTGGCTGCGCATGGCGGCCTGGCCTGGTACGACCAGCGCAATGCCGAACTCTGGAAACTCGCGCAGGGCATCCCGCGCATCGGCCAGCGCTACTTCGAGCGCCTGTTGTTCGAGCGTGATCCCAACCTTCGTGCACGGCTGGAACCGCGCTACCACGACACGCTGGCACGCATGGACCAGCTGCTGGACGATCCGTTCTACCAGCAGTTCGTGATCTATGTGCATCCACGCGGTATACGTCCCATCGGCTACCACATCGCCCGCCTGCTCGATCGCAACCCGCGAACGCCGTTTTCGATCGACCTGGCGGTGCACAATCTGCATACCACGCTCTACCGGCGTTGGCGCGAGGCGCAGCTGCGCCACTGCGCGGCTACCGGCAGGCCAGGCAGCCTGACCCTAGACCCCAACTGAAGGTGAAACAATGGATATTGCAATGATCGGCCTCGGCCGCATGGGCGCCAACATGGCCCAGCGCCTGCATCGCGGCGGCCACCGCGTGGTTGGCTACGACCCGGGCGAGGGTGCTCGCCAGCGCGCTGCCGAGGCCGGCCTGGAAGTGGTTGATTCGCTGGCCGCCGCGGTTGCCGCGCTGCCGGTTCCGCGCGTGGTGTGGCTGATGGTGCCGGCCGGCGAAACCGTCGACCAGACCCTGGGCCAGCTGACCCCGCACCTGGCCGAGGGTGACATCGTCATCGATGGCGGCAACTCCAACTACCAGGACTCGATCCGTCGCGCCAAGGCACTGGCCGAAGACGATCTGGGCTACGTCGACTGCGGCACCAGTGGTGGCGTGTGGGGCCTGCAGGAGGGCTACAGCCTGATGGTCGGTGGCGAAGCGTCGGTGGTGGAGCAGATCGCACCGCTGCTGCGCACGCTGGCACCGGCCGAAGATCGTGGCTGGGGTCGTGTCGGCCCGTCCGGCGCTGGCCACTTCACCAAGATGGTCCACAACGGCATCGAGTACGGAATGATGCAGGCCTACGCCGAAGGCTTCGCGCTGATGGAGCGCAAGCAGGAAATGGAACTGGACCTGGCCCAGGTCGCCGAAGTCTGGCGCCACGGCAGCGTGGTGCGTTCGTGGCTGCTGGACCTGAGCACTGAAGCCCTCAAGCGCAATCCGTCGCTGGATGGCATCGCCCCGTACGTGGAGGATTCCGGCGAAGGCCGCTGGACCGTGGCCGAAGCGATCGCGCTCGATGTGCCGGCACCGGTGATCACCCTGTCGCTGCTGGAACGCCTGCGCTCGCGCGAATCGAATTCGTTCACCGACCGCCTGCTGTCAGCGATGCGCAACGAGTTCGGCGGCCACGCCATCAAGAAATCGTAAGCACCGCGGTGGGGGGGGGGGGGCGGGGGGGGGGGGGGGGGGGCCCCCCGCCGCCCTTCGGCGTTGCCGAAGGGCTCCGACCCCATGAAGCCAGTCGAGCATTGCTCGACTCTACAAAAGCCGTCTCCGATGGTTTCCACGTCGATGTGTCGACCAAGGTCGACACCTACCGTCGGACCCACCCCGCCATCCACGGAATGCCCGCTTTTGACGTTGACGTTGCCGTTGATTCGGCAGGTGCAGGGCGCAGCCCTGCCGGTCATCCCAACTGAACCCGCCGCCCTTCGCGCGCGCTGTCCATGCCGGCCTGCAGCAACCGCATCAGCTGCAGTGCCTGCACCGGGCTGACCGTCGGCTCGCCATCGCCGTGCATCGCCGCCGCGAACTGCGAATACAGCCGCCGGTAGTCGCCCGGCAGGTTGTCCACGGTACTGCGCTGCACATTGTCCTCAGCATCGCAGCGCACCAGCTCGCCGTGCCGTGGGTCGATGCCCCAGCCTGGCGCCCCTGGCGCAACACCGCGCCGCAGCTGTGCCTCCTGCACGTCCAGCCCATGCTTGATCCAGCTGCCACGACTGCCATGCACACTGAAGTGCGGCGTGGGGGCCGCCACCAGCGAACCGGCATGCACGATCGCGCGATGCCTCGGGTAGTGCAGTACCGCGTGGAAGTAATCGATGCCGCTGCCACCTTCGCGTTGCACGGCCAGATCGGCATCGATGGCCTCGGGCCAGCCGAACAGCACCAGCATCTGGTCCAGCAGGTGCGGTCCGAGGTCGTACCACAGGCCGCTGCCCGGTCCGTCCTGCTCGCGCCAGCGGTCGCGCACCTGCGGCCGGTAGCGGTCGAAGTGCGCATGGCACTCGGCCACGTCACCGAGCGCGCCTTCGGCCAGCAGCGCCTGCAGGGTGAGGAAGTCGGCATCGAAGCGCCGGTTCTGGAACACGGTCGCGATGCGTCCGGCATCACGTGCCGCAGCCAGCACCGCTTCGGCTTCAGCGACATCCAGCGCGAACGGCTTGTCGACCAGCACATGCTTGCCCGCGGCCAACGCCGCGATCGCCAGCGGTGCGTGTTGTGCGTTCGGAGTGGCGACCACCACCGCGTCCACCGCCGGGTCGTCGAACACCTCCTGCGGCGTGGCGCGCACGTGCACGTCGCTGAACGCGCGCAGCAACGTGTCGCGCTGCGAACTGACGATGCTGTGCAGCACCAGCCCGGGCGTGTGCTGGATCAGCGGCGCATGGAAGACGCGGCCGGCGAGGCCGTAGCCGATCAGGGCCAGTTGCAGGTCGGGGCGCATGAGACGGCTCCGGCAATGGGAAGGGCAGGGTAAACGACACCTGCGTACAGGCCAAAACTGAACCGTTGCCGTTGGAATCGCCTCGATTCACAGCGGCATGACCGCAACGCCACGCCTGCTCTACGGCGGCTTGTCCAGACTGGCAGCACATCCCGAAGGAGTACGACACGATGAGCAATACCACCCGCACGCTGATTGCTTCCGCCCTGACCCTGGGCTTGGCGCTGTCCTCCTCGGCTGCATTCGCCAAGGACCCGGCCGCGAAGAGCCCGCCGACCAGCACCCATCCGGCAACCCATGCTGATCGCCATGACTCCAACGAGCCGGTGACCGATACCTGGATCACCACCAAGGTGAAGGCCGATCTGCTGGCCAGCAGCAACGTTCCGGGCACTGAAATCAAGGTGGAAACCGTGAACGGCGTGGTCAGCCTGAGTGGTGCCGTGGCCACCCAGGCTGAGAAGGACAAGGCGGTCACCACCGCCAAGGGCATCAAGGGCGTGACCCGCGTCGATGCCGCTGCATTGAAGGTCAGCGCTGCTGCCAAGCGCTGACCCCGGAGGGCGCCCCGCATGGGGCGCCCGCTGCCTGGGTAGAGTCGAGCTTGCTCGACTGCCCTTTGGGTTGCAGCCGAGCACGTCCCGGCTCTACCGTGGGTTTCCGCAACCCGTTCAGCCAACCTGGCGGGAAACTCCAGAGTTGTGACCGCCTGCGCTATATTGCCCGTTCCGCCGCAGCCGGGCCGGTATCGGCCTACGCTCCGCGGCTGTGCTGACGAGGAACTATGGCGCTGGTTTTCAGTGATGACATCTGGGACCGTTGGCGGTTGCCGGCCTTGGCGCTGGCCGCCGCCGCGATCATCGTGGTGCCGTGGTTGACCCTGCGCCAACTGCAGCAGGACAGCGAAGATGCGATGGCCTGGGTCAATCATACCCAGGCCGTGGGTGTGGCCCTGCAGCAGCTGCAGGCTGATGTACGCGATGTCGAATCGGCTGCGCTGACCCTGTCCAAGGGTGTGGATGCGCCTGGCCTGCGCGAGCGCATGGCCAAAGCCAATGACCTTCCCGGTCGCCTGGCTGAACTGGGCCGGATGACCCGCGACAATCCTGAGCAGCTGATCCGCATCGGCCGTATCGAGTCGATGCTGGAAGGGCGCATGGCGCTTGCCCGCGAACTGGCAAAGTCCGAACCCAACAGTGATCAGCGCGAGCTGGTGCAGGACCTGAGCACGCGCTATCCGATCCGTGGCCTGGTGGAGGAACTGCAGGCGAGCGAGCAGACGCTGCTGACACAGCGCGCCGAGCAGGCCGCACGCCAGCGCAAGCAGACCGAGCTGGTGTCGTGGAGTTCGCTGGTGATCCAGCTGGCGCTGCTTGGCCTGGTGCTGTGGCTGCTGCAGCGGCAGATCGGTCGCCGCCTGCATGCCGAACGACAGTCGCTGCGTTCGGCCGCGCGTGCAGCCTCGGTGCTGCAGACCGTGCGTGAGCCGATCGTGCTGCTCGACCGCGACCTGCGTGTGCAGCTGCACAACCCTGCCTTCGCCGAGCTGTACGGGCTGCAGGATGAACGCGCCGATGGCCTGTTGCTGGACACTGTCGGCGACGGTGCATGGAAAGACCCCGTGATGCGCCAGCGACTGTCCGATGTGCTGTTGCGCGGCCGCGAACTGTGGGACTTCGAGCATGAACAGCGCGCCGCCGATGGCATGGTGCGCTACATGCTGCTCAACGCGCGGCGCATGCCGCTGCCGGACACCGACGACGAAGTGGTGTTGCTCACGGTCAGCGACGTCACCGTGCAGCGTGCCGTGCAGCTGCGGGTGGAGGAACTGAACCGCCAGCTGGAAGGCAAGGTTGCGCAGGTGTCCGAGGTCAACAGGGAACTGGAAGCCTTCAGCTACTCGGTGTCGCACGACCTGCGTGCACCACTGCGCCACGTGGCCGGTTTCTCCGACAAGCTGTCGCGCCATCTGGGCGACGCCGCCGATGACAAGAGCCGCCATTACCTGGAGGTGATCTCCAGTTCGGCGCGGCGCATGGCGGCACTGATCGACGACCTGCTGGTCTACTCGCGGCTGGGCCGTGCGGCAATGCGCCAGCAGGCGGTGGACATGCAGTCGCTGGTGGCCGATACCCGCGCCATGCTCGATTCCAACCTGCAGGCCGAAGCCGAGAACAGCGGCCATGCGCACCACGTGGAGTGGAGCATCGCGCCGCTGCCGATCGTGGTAGGCGATGAGAACATGATCCGCCAGGTCTGGCTGAACCTGCTCGGCAACGCGGTGAAGTACTCGGGCAACCGCGAACCAGCGAAGATCCGCGTGGACTACCAGCCGCAGCCTGACGGCGGTCATCAGTTCACGGTCAGCGACAACGGTGCAGGCTTTGACATGGCCTACGCCGGCAAGCTGTTTGGTGTCTTCCAGCGCCTGCACAAGGCCAGCGACTACCCGGGTACCGGCATCGGCCTGGCCAGCGTGCGCCGCGTGCTCACCCGTCATGGCGGCCGTATCTGGGCCGAGGCCGAACCGGACGTCGGCGCCACCTTCCACTTCTACCTGCCTCCCGCGATCGATGCGGACAAACAAGGGCCTTCTGCATGACCACTCTGCGCACCATTCTTCTCGCCGAAGACAGCCCGGCTGATGCCGAAATGGCGATCGACGCCCTGGAAGAGGCGCGTCTGGCCAACCCCATCGTGCACGTCGAGGATGGCGTGGAAGTGATGGACTACCTGTTGCGCCGTGGTGCCTTCGCCAACCGCGAGGAAGGCCTGCCGGCGGTGCTGCTGCTGGACATCAAGATGCCGCGCATGGATGGCCTGGAAGTGCTGCGGCAGATCCGCGAGCACGAAGAGCTCAAGCGCCTGCCGGTGGTGATCCTGTCGTCCTCGCGCGAGGAAAGCGACCTGGCCCGCAGCTGGGACATGGGCGTGAACGCCTATGTGGTCAAGCCGGTGGACGTGGACCAGTTCTTCGGCGCGGTGCAGACCCTGGGCAAGTTCTGGGCGTTGATCAACCAGGCACCGGAACTCGAGTGAGCCCATGCCCCTGACCGGTCCCGCCCTGGGGGCGCTGCGCATCCTGCTGGTGGAGGACTCACCGGAAGATGCCGAGCTGATGTCCGAACAGATGCTCGACGCGGGCCTGGAGGCCCGTTTCGAGCGCGTCGAAAGCGAGGCCGAACTGCGCCAGGCACTGGTCGCGTTCCAGCCGGACATCGTGCTGTCCGACCTGAGCATGCCGGGGTTCTCCGGTGATGACGCGCTGCGCATCGTGCGCGAGACCTCACCGGAAGTGCCCTTCATCTTCGTCTCCGGCACCATGGGTGAGGAGAATGCGGTGGCGGCGCTGCAGAAGGGCGCCAACGATTACATCATCAAGCACCTGCCGGCGCGCCTGCCGTCGGCGGTGGCGCGTGCGATCCGCGATGCACGCAGCGCCATAGAGCGTGCACGGGTGGAAACCGAGCTGATGCGCGCGCAGCGCCTGGAAAGCCTGTCGCTGCTTGCCGCCGGCCTCAGCCACGACCTGCGCAACATCCTGCAGCCGCTGCTGATCATGCCGGACCTGCTGAAGGCGCGCACCGAGGATCCGCAGCTGCACCACCTGGCCGATGTCATTGCCGAGTGCGGCCGCCGTGGCCACGAGATGGCCGAATCGATGCTGTCGTTCGTGCGCGGCTCGCGCAAGCCGAGCGAGCGCATCGAGATCGATGGCCTGTTCGATGCGGTGGCGCTGCTGTTGCGCAGCAACGTGCCCGATGCGGTGCGCCTGGAGTTGCAGGTGCAGGACGAAGGCCTGGTGGTCGACGCCAACTACACCGAACTGCAGCAGGTGATGCTGAACCTGGCGCTCAACGCGATCCAGGCGATGCCCAACGGCGGGCGCCTGAGCCTGACTGCCAGCCATGCCGGCCAGCGCGATGGCGTGGACTGGATGCAGATCTGCGTGGCCGATGAAGGCATCGGCATGGATGCGGACACGCTGTCACACTTGTTCAATCCGTTCTTCACCACCAAGGCCGATGGCACCGGCCTGGGGCTGATTTCCTGCAAGCGCATCGTTGAAGGCGCCGGTGGCAGCATCCACGTCAACAGCCAGCCGGGGCAGGGCACCTGCTTCGAACTGCGGCTGCCGATGCATGAGGCCATCGATGGCAGCGAGCCGATCGAGCAGCTGGTGGCGCTGGGCAGTGGCCAGTCGATCCTGGTGGTTGACGGCGAAGCCACGCGCCTGTCGCTGCTCGGCAACGCGCTGTCCAGCCAGGGTTACCAGTTGCAGCTGGCCTCCGATGGCCCGGCGGCGTTGCGCTGGATGCAGCAGGAGGCGTTGCCGGCGCTGGTGATTGCCGATGCCGGCTCCAAACTGCTGCCGGCCAGCCAGCTGCTGGGCGAGATGGCCACGCTTGGCTACCGCGGTCCGGCGCTGGTGCTGGAGGACCCGTCGGTGCCAGTCGCGGCGGACGCGTTCCCGGCCGGTGTGGAGGTGCATGTGTTGCACAAGCCGCTGCAGATGCAGCAGGTCTTCCGCGCGGTGGCCGAAGCGCTGGGCTGATGCCCGGTAGTGCCGGCCGCTGGCCGGCATCGCCGTGCGATGGGATCACTGCGGTTGCCGGCCAGCGGCCG
>NZ_JAWIRT010000026.1:0-9997 GCF_036320045.1 Stenotrophomonas sp. SMYL20
AGCGGCCGGCACTACCGCCCACCGCGCACCGCGCGGCACGTACAACAGCGGGAACGCCCCATGTCCCTGGCCGAATTCGCCCTCATTGACCGCATCCGCGCCCGTACCCTCGAGCGCGACGACATCCTGCTCGGCATCGGCGACGACGCTGCGCTGCTGCAGCCGCGTGCCAATGAGCAACTGGTGGTCACTGCCGACACGCTCAACAGTGGCGTGCACTTCCCGGTGGAAACCCCGGCCTTCGATATCGGCTGGAAGACCCTGGCGGTCAACCTGTCGGACCTGGCCGCGATGGGCGCGCGCCCGGCGTGGTGCACGCTGGCGTTGTCGCTGCCGGAAGCCACTGAAGACTGGATCGATGCCTTCGCCGATGGCTTCTTCGCCCTGGCCGACCAGCACGACATCGCGCTGATCGGTGGCGACACCACGCGTGGTCCGTTGTCGCTGTCGGTGACCGCGATGGGCCAGGTGGGACGTGGCCAGGCGCTGCGTCGCGACCGCGCGCAGGTGGGCGATGACATCTGGGTGAGCGGCACGCTCGGCGATGCCGCCGGTGCGCTGCGCCTGTGGCAGCAAGCTGCGCTGAGCATCGCCACCGCCACGCTGCTGGCCGACTACGAAAGCCTGCGCCTGCGTCTGCTGCGGCCGACGCCGCGTGTGACCCTGGGCCTGCGCCTGCGTGCGTTCGCACACGCGGCGGTGGATGTGTCCGATGGCCTGCTGGCCGATCTGGGTCACATCACCACGCGCAGCAACGTGGCCGCACATGTCGATGCCGATTCGTTGCCGATCTCCCACGCGCTGCGTGAGCTGCTCGGCCGCGATGGCGCGCGCGACTGCGCACTGCGCGGTGGCGACGACTACGAACTGTGCTTCACCGCCGCCGCCGACCAGCGCGACGCGCTGCACTACCTGGCCGAATCGCTGGACGTGCCGCTCACCCGCATCGGTCGCATTGCCGAAGGGCAGGGCGTGCATGTGGATGGCGAAGCCGCCGACGGCGGATACCAGCACTTCGTCTGATTGATGACGCCGGGCATGGCCCGGCGCTGCCACGCGACTGAAACCGCCGGGCATGACCGGGTGCTGCCGTATCGGTGCGCGGTTGCTGGATGACATCGACGCTGCAGAGCCGAGCCTACGCTCGGCTCACGCGCGAAGCGCGGCTTTCATCGCGATGTGCCCCATGGCAGCCGCGCATGGGCTCGGCTCTGCAGATGTCGCTAAGCTGCCTGCAACTGCACATCCAGTACTCAGTCAGCCTGCGGCTGCCTGCCGCGACGCTGCTGCAGGCAGGACTCACACGTGACCGTTGCCAGCGACCGCGCATCGTTGACCGCGGCCAGGGCCTGCTCCAGGATCGGCGCGAGGTCATGTGGCAGGCGCGCAGCGGCTTCGCCAAGAGTGGTGATGACATGGGGATAGAGAGGCTTGTACATCTCGGCATCCTTGTTCGCAGGGCGTGGGCGCTGTTGCTTCGACCCAACCCGTTCGACGGTTGCCAACGGCTCACAGAGATGCCGATGGTG
Organism: Stenotrophomonas sp. SMYL20; assembly: GCF_036320045.1. Taxonomy (NCBI): domain Bacteria; kingdom Pseudomonadati; phylum Pseudomonadota; class Gammaproteobacteria; order Lysobacterales; family Lysobacteraceae; genus Stenotrophomonas; species Stenotrophomonas sp. SMYL20. The sequence goes on from NZ_JAWIRT010000026.1 coordinate 1,530, forward strand.
CTGTCACTGCAGGCTCACTGGACCAGGCAGCTGGCGCTCACGGCGGGCGTGGGTCAGAGCTGTGTGGTGCTGTTGGCGATATGTTCCTGGCAAAGGCGCAGTTTTCCCATGCAACAAGTTGCAAAGCACACTGGACACCGGATGGAGCTTCAGTTGACGGCTGGCAGCGTGAAGGTCCGTAGCGGGTACAGTGCGACGCCTCCAGCTGGGGAGGGCTCCTGCGGGTCGTCGTCAACACATTGGCAGTGGTACTACACCGGCGGCAGCACCTTGCCGGGGTTGAGGATGCCGTCCGGGTCCAGCGCGGCCTTGATCGCTCGCATCGTCGCCAGCGTTTCTGCGGTGAAGGCCTTCGCCATGAAATCTCGCTTGGCCAGGCCAATGCCGTGTTCTCCCGACAGCGTGCCGCCCAACGCCAGCGTCAGCTCGAAGATCTTTGGCAGCGCGGCATGCGCGCGCGCGTTCTCGTCGGCATCATCCGGGTGGTAGAGGATGTTGACGTGCAGGTTGCCGTTGCCGGCATGGCCGAAGGTGACGATGGTGAGTGCGTAGTCACGTGCCAGTGCCTGCACGCCGGCCACCAGTTCCGGAATGCGCGACACCGGTACCACCACGTCTTCGTTGATCTTGCCCGGCGCGACGCTGCGCAGTGCGGGCGACAACGCTTTGCGTGCGGCCCACAGCTGATCGCGTGCACGACCTTCCATCGCCACATCCAGTTCGATCATGCCGTCGCCCTCTGCGGCGCTGGCCAGCGCCTGCAGCAGGTAGGGCAGGGTATCGTGGTCACCATCGGCTTCGACCAGCAGCATCGCACCGGCCTCCGGCACGCCGGCACCATTCAGCCGCAGCAGCTCCAGGCTGCGTGCGTCCATGAACTCCAGGCGGGTCGGCACCACCGGCTGCGACATCAGCCGCGATACCGCCGCAGCGGCGGCATCGGCATCGCGGTACAGCACACGCAGGCCGGCCTGGCTGACTGGCAACGGGGTCAGTTTGAGCGTGGCTTCCACGATCAGTGCCAGCGTGCCTTCGCTGCCCACCAGCAGATGCGTGAGGTCATAGCCGGTGGCGTCCTTGGTGTAGGCACCGCCGCAGCGGATCACGTCGCCGGTGCCGGTAACGCCAACCAGGCCCAGCACGTTGTCGCGGCTGGTGCCGTACTTCACCGCGCGCGGGCCGCCGGCATTGCAGGCCAGGTTGCCGCCGATGCTGCAGATCTCGGCGCTGGATGGATCCGGCGCCCAGAACAGGCCATGCGAGGCCAGCGCCTGCTGCAGGGCGCCGTTGAGCACGCCCGGTTGCACCACCGCGCAACGGTCACCGGCGCGGATCTCGACGATGCGGTCCATGCGGGTGAACGACAGCACGATACTGCCGGGCAGCGGCACCGCCGCGCCGGTGGTGCCGGTACCAGCGCCACGTGCGACCAGGGCCACGCCATGCGCACGGCAGGCCCGCACCAAAGCCTGCACCTGTTCGATGTCGGCTGGCAGCGCCACCGCCGCCGGGCGCTGGTGACGCCATGAGTTGTCCTGCGCGTTCGCCTCCAGCGCGCCGTCATCCATGCGCCAGCCCTCCGCGCCCAGCAGGGCGGACAGTTCGGCAACCAGTGCAGCAGGCAGGGCAGGACTCATGACGGATCTCGTGGGGCAACGGGAGCGGGTTGGATCAGTTTCCAGGCAACAACGGCGGTAGCCAGTGGCAGCCACACCCAGCGCAGTTCAGAGAGCAGGGTGGCCACGCCCCGCGCGCTGAAGAACTGCGGGGCGAAGGGTGAAACGCGGATGGGTCGCCACGGCGCGAAGAAGCGCTGCTCACTCCATGGCCAGGCCAGGGCGACGCCGAGGCCGCCGGAGGTCATCGCATCCAGTAGTGGATGGCTGGCGGCACAGACGAAGACGAATACAGCGGCTTGTACGGTCGATGTCATCGTTGGCCCTGCCTTGGTAGGTGCCAACCTTGGTTGGCACGAAACCGCCGACCAAGGTCGGCGACTACCGAAACTGCGGTGTGCCGACCAAGGTCGGCGGCTACCAAAGAACGCCAACACCGCGGCCACCGCCGCCAGCACGCAGGCAAACAGCAACGAATGGCTGGCACCGCGGTGGCCGAAGGCATCGGCGTAGGGAATGTGCAGTGCAAAGGCCAGCACATCGGCATCGGGCAGCATCGCAGCGATCACACCGGCAGCAAGCAGGCGCGGCGGGATGCGGCCACGGTCAGCGGCGCACCAGAGCGCCAACGGCACAGCGGCATGGGTGATGATCGAAGGCATCAGTCACGCACCGTGGTCGTGCCGGCCAGGCTGCGCTCTGGTAGGTGCCAACCTTGGTTGGCACAGAAGCGCCGACCAAGGTCGGCCTCTACCAGAGCGGACGGTAACCATCAGCAGTCATCCAGCCGGAACGCATCACGCAGCCACCGCAGCTGCGGTGGTTCACCACTGGCTTCAACCACATCAAAACGGCAGGGTGCATTGGCCAGCGCCGGGTTGTCCTGCAGGTACAGCTGCGCGGCATGGGCCAGGCGCCGGCATTTGCGCGCATCCACCGAAGCGGCGCCGCCACCGAAATCGGAACGCGCGCGATAGCGCACTTCCACGAACACCACGGTACCGGCGTCATCCATCACCAGGTCCAGTTCACCGCCGCGATAACGCACGTTGCGCGCACGCGGCAGCAGCCCGGCCTGTTGCAGATGCTGCTCGGCGGCAGCTTCCACCGCCGAGCCACGTTGGCTGCGCTCAGCGACCACCGACGATCGGCATCGGCCGGCCGCCATTGAAGGTCGACCATGCCGGCTGGCGCAGGATGTTGCCGTTGCTGTCCAGGAACAGGGTGCCGGTGGCACCGTCCAGGCCGCCCTCGTTGGACAGCTTGTCCAGATAGGCGGTGATCTTCCAGGCATCGGCACCGAAAGCGAACAGGCGGCCAGCGGCGCCGCGAGCGCTGGGCAGCGCGCTGGCCACCTGGCTGGCCGACGGCAGGCCGGACACGCTGCGCACATTCCAGGCTTCGTTCGGGTAGACGATGCCGTCCAGCGCCACGTCTTCTTCCACCTTGCCGCTGCCGACGGTCAGCTGCGAGGTGCCGACGCGGGTCGCGCCACCGGCACCGGCCAACGCCAGCTGCGGCGCCAGCAACCGGGCCTGCGGGGCGCGCACGGCGAGGAACACGGCATCGACCTGACCGGCATTGCGCACCTGCGCGCCGACATCGCCGACGGCTTCGCTGACATTGACCGTGGCCACCACCTGGCCGCCGCGCTGTGCGAAGCGCTGGGCAAAGGCGGCGGCGGAACGGCGGCCGGTGTCGTCGTTGCTGCTGATCACCAGCGCGCGGTTGCGCTCGCGGCCACGCAGGTACTCGGCGGCGACGATGCCGTCGTCTTCCGGTGCCAGCGAGAAACCAGCGCTGCCGGCCGGCGGTGCATCCTTGCCGCGGTTCAGGGCCAGCACCGGTACCTGCAGCTGCTGGCGGCCGTACACGGCGTCCACTTCGTCGCGGCCCAGCGGGCCGACCACGAAGTCGGCACCGGAGGCGACGGCCTTGTCGTAGGCGGCGAGGGCACCAGCCGGGGTGCCAGCGGTGTCGAAGAAATTGATGTCCGGGCGGCGACGGCTTTCACCGTAGTAGGCGCTCAGCAGGCCATCGCGCACCGGCTGTGCGGCGGTGGCCAGGCGGCCGCTGAGCGGCAGCAGCACGGCCAGCTTGGCCGGCGGCCGGTAACCGTCGCTCATCGCCGGCGGCCGCTTGCTGGTGTCGAACTGAGCCGCGCCATCGCGGTCGAACGGGCGTGGCAGCGGCAGGCCGCGCGCGATCAGCGCACGGCCGGCGAAGTTGTACAGAGGATCGTTGGCCGGCAGGGCAGCGGCACGGCTGCGCAAAGTGGCGTCGTCGAGGGTACCGAGCAGGCCGGAGATGGCGGCCTGGTTCTCGCTGCGCGCACTGCCGGTCAGGCTGGCATGGGCGCGTGCACGTTCGGTGGCGGCGCCGAAGGCATCGCCGGTGCCCTGCAGCGCGTTGGCGCGGGCCAGATACCAGCGCGTACGCAGCGCCGGCAGCACGTTGTCGCCGTGGTCCTTCAGCAGGGCCAGGGCCTGCGCCGGCTGCTTGTCGGCCAGTGCCAGCTCGGCGCCGGTCAGCTGGTAGCGCTGCAGGCTGGCGCCGGACAGCTGGCGGGCGGTGAGCTGGCCCAGCAGGCTGCGCGCGCGCGCACTGTCACCGGCCAGGTGCCAGGCCCAGGCCGCGTCGGCCAGCGCGTTGCTGCGAGCGCCGCCGCGCAGGGTGGCGGCCAGGGCTTCCAGCTGCAGCGCGGCGTCGCGCGGCTTGCCCTGTTCGATCAGCGCCAGCGCCTGGCTCTGGGCCGGCGAATCGGGCGTGCTGGTCAGGCTGGTGGTGGCACAACCGGCCAGCAGCATCAGCGACAACGACAGGGCGGAGATCCGTGCGGCGGGCTTGTTCATGATCGGGTCCATGCGATGAGGGCAGCGGCCTTGGCCGGGTACACGCTACGATTCTACCCTTGCCCCGTGAGTACCGCTGAAATGAGTGTGCCAACCCTGTACGTCGTCGCCACCCCGATCGGCAACCTGGCCGATCTGAGCCCGCGCGCGCAGGAGGTGCTGCGGTCGGTGGCGGCCATCTGTGCCGAAGACACCCGCCGCAGTGGCCAGCTGCTGTCCCATTTCGGCATCCAGCAGCCGTTGGTGGCCCTGCACGAACACAATGAAGAGGCCCTGGCCCAGCGCCTGGTCTCGCGCCTGCAGGCCGGCGAATCGCTGGCGCTGGTCAGTGATGCCGGCACCCCGCTGGTCAGTGATCCCGGTTTCCGCCTGGTGCGTGCTGCGCGCGCGGCGGGCATCAAGGTCAGCCCGATTCCCGGCGCCTGTGCTGCCATCGCCGCGCTGAGCGTGGCCGGCCTGCCCAGCGACCGTTTCAGTTTCGAGGGTTTCCTGCCGGCCAAGGCCAGCGGCCGCCGCGACCGCCTGCAGGCGCTGGCCGGTGAAGTACGCACCATGGTGTTCTACGAATCCTCGCACCGCATCGCCGAATCGCTGGCCGACATGGCGGCGATCTTCGGCGGTGAGCGCCCGGCGGTGTTGGCCCGCGAGCTGACCAAGCTGTTCGAGACCGTGCTTGATGGTGACCTGGCCGGCCTGCTGGCGAAGGTGGAAGCTGACGAGAACCAGCGCAAGGGCGAGTTCGTGGTGATGGTGCAGGGTGCTGGCGACGATGAGGAAGCGCAGCTGGCGCATGGCCGCCGTGTCTACGCCAAATTGAGCGAGCATCTGCCGCCGTCGACCGCCGCCAAGCTGGCTGCCGAGCTGACCGGCGCACCGCGCAAGGCGTTGTACGGGAGTTGATGGATCGTGCGGACCAAGGTCCGCACCCACCAGAGCGGAATCCGCACCCACCAGAGCAGCGGAATCGGTAGATCCACGCCATGCGTGGATGAACGGGCCGCGCCGGGGTCTGCACCCACCCGGGCGGACCGATAGCGCCAGGCCTTGCGACGTCAGGACTGTACGGGTGTGTCGAGGGTGTCCAGATAGTTGGCAATCTCGGCAATCACCGAAGAGAGGTCCGGCGCGATCAGGCGATTCCTGCGCAGGAAGGCGCGCCACTGGGTCTGCTTCTGGGTATCTGCGGCGAATGACTGAGTCAGTCCGTAGGGCAGGGGCGTTGGCGCCGGGGTCCTTCGTCGATCAAACGTCGCGCCAATGGCCGCAACAAGGTGCGGGCGATCCATGGCGTCTTCGCGGATCAGTGCCAGCAAGTCGAAGAAGTCCTTCATCCTGCTGTTAGCGATGCCCAGTGCCGCTATAGCCTCGAGCTTTTCGGCAAACACGGTTTCGCGTGGATAGACGCGCAGGCAGGCTGGAGGGAATCCCTCCAGAATCACCGGATAGGTGATTTCCGGCGGCGGGGTGATCACCGCGTCGCCAAACCCGACGTCCCACTGCACATGGCAGCGTGCGCGGCCCAGATGTGCGATCAGGCGCATGCGCAGCCCCTCGTACGTGGCTTCTTCACGTATGGCCTCGATGACGATGCTGCCTGGATCGAAGCGCAGGCCGTCGTCCCCGGGCATTCCACAGAGCGAAAGTGCGATATGTAGCAGGCGATCGGGCTCAGCGCTGCCGGATCCCAGGAAATCGGCATCCCGTGTAGGGCAGTGCGGCGCGTCGAACCACACTGCGAACAGCATGGCACCCTTCAGCAGGAACTGGTTGCGGTATCGAGAAGCGGAGAGCCGGTAGAGCAGGCGCTCAACGGCGAACCTGTCCAGCACGAACTGAAAGTCCTCACCCCGCTTGCGTGCGAGATCGAGCAGCCGTTGCCGGATGGAAGCAACGCGGTGGGGAGGTGTTGGAGAGGGGATCAAGCCAGGGCATCGAGGTACGGTCTCATCAGTCTGGCAACGCGGCAGATCCGCGCATACTCCATCAACGCATCCGGCGTGGTTGCACGGCTGTGAAGCGCGTCACGCAGGGCTTCAAGTGCGACATCAAGCCCTACGAGATTGCGGAACTTGAAGCAATCGACGACGGTTTTGGCAGCGTTGCTGACGTATATGAGACGTCCGCCTACGCGACGTTCTTCCAGCCCCGCATTGAGGGTCGTTGCCGACATGCGGACCACACGGAGGGGCGGCCAGTCGATCCGCGGAACGCGGTCGCTGTTGCCGATGGAGACCCAGCGTTCGAATGGTGCTTGGGTGGTCAGGCCATGCAGGCGCAGGGCACTCAGCAGGCATAGACGGGGGTGTGGCAGGCGTTCTGCAATGATCCGCAGTCCATCATCGGTGTCGTCGCTCTTTCTTTCCGCCAACGCGTAGACGCCACGGGACAACCGGATCAGTGCGCCTGCCTCGACCAGGCGGGTCAGTTGGGCGCGGGCGATCCCGGCAGTCACCAGTTCGCGGGCGCGCAGGGTGCCTGCGCGTCGCAATAGCTTTCGTGCCTTGGCCTCAGCGTTTCCCATGACGGCATTGTTCCATAATGTCGGGTGTTTTGAATATCGACCGACAAAAAGGAACATCGTTGGCTGCGGCGAGTGACGAGTGAATGGTGCGGACCAAGGTCCGCACCCACCAGAGCGGAATCCGCACCCTCCAGAGCAGCGGAGTCGGTAGATCCACGCCATGCGTGGATGGATGAACCGGACGCCGCGATCAGCACGGCAGGAAGGGCGTGCGTAGGCTAGAATGTGCACTGGCGGAGCCGGCCAGACAGTCGCGTCATCCCTTCGGGGGTGCCGAGGAAAGTCCGGGCTCCATAGGGCAAGGTGCCAGGTAACGCCTGGGCGGCGCAAGCCGACGGAAAGTGCAACAGAAAGATACCGCCTACGTCTTCTTCGGAAGGCCGGTAAGGGTGAAATGGTGCGGTAAGAGCGCACCGCGAGTCTGGCAACAGACCGGCACGGCAAACCCCACCTGGAGCAAGACCAAATAGGGATCCTTTGGCGCGGCCCGCGTTGGATCCGGGTAGGTTGCTTGAGCGTTGCGGTGACGTAACGCCTAGAGGAATGACTGTCCACGACAGAACCCGGCTTATCGGCCGGCTCCGCCTCCTTCTTCCATATGCGTGAACCGCGCATCGGTAGTGCCGGCCGCTGGCCGGCAGCTTCACGTTGCCTGCAGGGCGGACAGAATGCCGGCCAGCGGCCGGCACTACCTCGACGTCGCGCGTTCGTCAGCCCGGCGTGCGGTACTGCCCTGCGGAAATGAACTGCGAGAAGCGCTCGCACCACACCACCACCGTGGTGTAGTCGTCCACGTTGACGTCATCGGGTACATCGACCAGGAAACGGTTGAAGGTCTTCACCTCGCCGATGCGCCGGGCCTGCGCCTTGATCTTCAGGAAGTCCGCCTTGTTGTCGACGAAATCGCGGACCAGGTAGACCTTGTAGTCCGGTCCCGGTCCCATCTTCCCGTCGAAGGCCACCTGGCGTGCGCTGACGCTGACCTTGCCTTCCGCCCAGTGCACCGCGTCGCTGCCCTTGAGGTCGCGGCGGAACGTGGTGTGATGGGTGGCGTCGTTCATGGCGGCCTGCACCTGTGCCGCGGGCGGATCATCAGGAGCGATCAGGATCGGCAGGAAGTAGACGCCCAGGCCGAAGCCGAGGCCGAGGGTGAGCAGATGGGTGGCGAGCAGGATGAGGGTGCGGCGCATGGGGCCTCCATGTGGATGTGGATCGCGCGGCATGGTGCCGGGCATGACCACCTTGGGAGGTTGCGGGCGGCATTTATAGACACAGTGCCAAGTGCAAAAAGGGCACAGTGGGGTGGCTGCGGCAACGCAGGCCCTGTGGCGCGGGCGGAAAGGCGCTGCGTCGGGAAGCTGAATGACGTTGGCAGCCTTGGATCGCAGTGACGGGTCGTGGGGGGGGGGGGGGGGGGGGCGGGGGGGGGGGGCGGGGCGCGCGGGGGGGGGGGGCGGGGGGGCGCCCCCCCCCCCCCGG
>NZ_JAWIRT010000026.1:10007-46919 GCF_036320045.1 Stenotrophomonas sp. SMYL20
GCCGGGGCCAGCGTTGGCTCGCCGTGACGGGGGGGGCGGGCGGGGGGCGGGCAGCGGCGTGGCCTGCCCGAAGATCCGGAGGTTGCCGGCCAGCGGCCGGCACTACCCTGCTGGAAAGAGATTCCGGCCAACGGTAGGCAATACCCCTGCTGGAGAGAGATTCCGGCCAGCGGCCGGCACGACCCGGTCAGAAAATGACGTGACTCTGTCCGTTGGCTGCGCCCTGTGGGCCAAAGCGGCGCTCGTGGATCTGGCCGTGGCCGTCGGCGTCGATCAGCAGCACGGTGCTGGCGCGGGTGCCGTAGTCGTCGCCGCGGATGAAGGCGGGGCTCAGCCAGCGCTCGCGTTCCAGGCCGATGCCGGTGTCGGGCAGGTCGCTGTCGGCGGGGCGATGTTCGTCGGCCAGGGCGGCCCAGAGCGGGGTCAGGTCCGGGGTCAGATCCTTTTCGCTTTGCGAAAGGGATCTGACTCGGTCTTCCTGCAGCCAGGCTTCAAGGGCCGCCATCAGCCGCCGGGTCTTCGGCCAGGGCGCGTCCAGCGCACCGTTGGACATGCCATGCACGCCCGGGCCCAGGCGCTGCCGCTCGGCGGGGTGGTTGCCCAGGAACTCCAGGCTGTGGCCGTCGGCCAGCAACAGGTTGAACGGCGCATAGGCGCCGGCCACGGTTGCCAGTCGGTCGATATGCACGGCGGCCGGGTCGCGGCCGCGCAGGAAGTCGGCCACCAGCGCGCCCCGTGAAGGACCGGTCTGGGAGGCCAGCGGATCACGCACATTGGTGACCACCGCCATCCGGCCTGCGGCACCGACGCCCGCCCAGCCGCCGCCGGAGCGCAGGTCGCGCCCCCCGATGACGGAGGTCTCATCTTGCCAGGGGGCCAGCGCCGCCGTCGGGCGGGCGTGGAACTCATCACGGTTGCCGGTCATCACCAGCCGCCAGCGCGGGTGGTGCATCCAGCCAAGAGCGAGCAGGCACATGGCCTCATTGTGCACGGTTTGCGCAGTCTGGCGCCGCTTCCGGCCCGTTTTGGATGAATGCGCGGCCGATGTTTCACGCGCTGTCCACAGCCCTGAACTTCCGTTCAATCTCAAAAATTGAGACGGATCAGCAACTTGTGGATAAGCCTTGAACAATTCTCTAAAGGTTGTTGCAAGCCATTGATGTGGCTGGCGATTTCCCCGCTGAAAAGTTGTTGACAACCCTTCGGCCGCTGCTAAGGTGGGCATCAGAGGGAAATCCGGGTGTTTTGTGGGTTTTCGTGGTTCAATGTTTCACCGGGCGAAGGATAGGTGCACGCGTCGTGTTCCAGGGCGAGACGGCCATCACAGTTGACGATAAAGGGCGCATGGCGGTTCCCACCGCTTACCGCGACCTCGTCGCGCGCGCCAGCAACAACCGTCTCGTGCTGACCTACAACCCGTTCGAAGCCGGCTGCCTGTGGCTGTATGCAGAGTCGGAATGGGAGCGGGTCCGCGACGACGTGATGTCCAAGCCCAACACCCAGCGCGTCGTGCGCCTGTTGCAGCAGAAGCTGGTCGGCTCGGCCGCCCATCTTGAGCTGGACGGCAACGGTCGCATCAGCATCCCCGCCAGCCACCGCGGTGCGGTGGGCATTGAGAAGAAGGCGGTATTGCTCGGTATGGGCGACAAGTTCGAATTGTGGAGCGAGCAGGCGCATCGGGCCCTGATCCAGCAGACATTGTCTGACGAGGATCTGGGTGATGGGTTGCTCGACCTGAAGTTGTGAGCCGGGGTGCCCGGATGCGCCCAGAAGCGCAGGCCGGTCACCTTCCGGTGTCGCAGTCGCCGGCGGTGCACCTGCCGGTCCTGTACACCCAGGTCCTTGAAGGCCTGAGGGTGATCGAAAACGGACGTTATCTGGATGGCACGTTCGGTCGTGGCGGTCATGCACGTGGCGTGCTCACCCAGCTCGGTCCCGAGGGGCGCCTGCTGGTCATGGACAAGGATCCGGAAGCCATCGCCGTAGCCGAGCGCGATTTCGCGCCGGACCCGCGCGTGTCCATCTTCCGTGGCAGCTTCGCCCAGCTGCTGCAGTGGGATGCGACGGCTGAAGGCTTGGACGGCGTCCTGTTCGACCTGGGCGTGTCGTCGCCGCAGCTGGACGTGGCCGAACGTGGCTTCAGCTTCGGCAAGGACGGCCCGCTGGACATGCGCATGGATCCGGACAACGGTGAAAGCGCCGCACAATGGATCAACCGCGTTGAAGAGCGCGAGATTGCCGATGTGCTGTGGACCTACGGCGAAGAGCGCCAGAGCCGCCGTATCGCGCGCGCCATCGTGGCCCGCCGCGAGAAGCAGCCGTTCTCCCGTACAGCCGAACTGGCCGAGTTGATCGCCTCGGTGATGCCGCGCGGAAAAGACAAGATCCACCCGGCCACGCGCAGCTTCCAGGCCATCCGCATCCACATCAACCGCGAGCTGGCCGACCTGGAAGCCGGGCTTGATGCGGCCGTGGAACGGCTGAAGCCCGGCGGCCGCCTGGCGATCATCAGCTTCCACTCGCTGGAAGACCGCATCGTCAAGCAGTACATGAACCGCCTGGCCAAGGCGCCGCCGGCCAACCGCCGCCTGCCCGAGGCGGAGGTGTTCGTACCGACGCTGGATCTGATCGGCGGTGCCATCAAGGCCACCGACGAAGAACTGGCGGCCAACCCGCGTGCCCGCAGCGCCGTGCTGCGCGTGGCCCAGAAGCGGGAGGCTGATGCATGAGCCGGCTGCTGCTGATCATCCTGTTGGCCTCGACCGTGGCCTCGGCGATCGGCGTCGTGTTCGTGCGTCACCGTCACCGGCAGACGTTCATCGAGCTGTCGCGCGCTGAGCGCAAGCGCGATGACATCAATCTGGAATTCGGCCGCCTGCAGCTGGAACAGGCCACCCTGGCCGAAGCCAACCGTGTCGATCGCATCGCCCGCGAGAAGCTCGGCATGAAGTTCCCCGAGGCCGCCGACATCGTGGTGGTGCGCCCATGAGCAAGACCGGCCGCAACCGCCCCCGCAACGCCTTCAACCTGCGCCAGCGCCTGCGCTGGGTCGCGCTGGCGCTCGGCCTGTGCTCGGTGTCGCTGGTCGGTCGCGCCGCCTACGTGCAGATCATCAACAGCGACTTCTACCAGCGCCAGGGCGAGGCCCGCTACCTGCGCGAGCTGCCGATCAAAACCTCGCGCGGCATGATCACCGACCGCAACGGCGAGCCGCTGGCGGTGTCGACCCCGGTCGCTTCGATCTGGGTCAACCCGCAGGACCTGCTGCGTTCGCCTGAGCGCATCCCTGAGCTGGCCCAGGCGGTCGGCATGTCGGTGGATGAACTGAGCAGCCGCCTGTCGCAGAAGTCGGACAAGGAATTCATGTACCTGCGCCGCCGGATCAATCCGGACGAGGCAGAGAAGGTGGTCGCGCTGAAGATCCCGGGCGTGGCCGCGCAGCGCGAGTTCCGCCGCTTCTACCCGCAGGGTGAGGCGATGGCGCACGTGCTGGGCTTCACCAACATCGACGACCGCGGCCAGGAAGGCCTGGAGCTGGCGTTCGACGAATGGCTGCGCGGCAAGGCCGGTGCCAAGCGGGTGATCCGCAACCGCAAGGGCGAGACCGTCGAAAGCGATCTGCTGCGCGCCGCCGAACCGGGCAAGGACCTGACCCTCAGCATCGACCGCCGCATCCAGTACCTGGCGTTCAAGGAACTGCGCAACGCGCTGGTGGCCAACAAGGCGGCCGGCGGTTCGATGGTGATCATGGACGTGACCACCGGCGAGATCCTGGCCATGGTCAACCTGCCGACCTACAACCCGAATTCGCTGACCGGCGCGCTGCCCGATGCGCGCCGTAACCGTGCAGTGACCGACCTGGTCGAGCCGGGTTCGACGATGAAGCCGTTGACCATCGCCACCGCGCTGCAGGCCGGTGCGGTGACCAAGGACACCATCATCGATACCAACCCGGGTTACATGACCCTGGGCCGCTTCACCATCCGCGACGTGCCGCGCAACAACGGCGTGCTGAACGTGACCGGCGTGATCACCCGCAGTTCGAACGTGGGCGCGGCCAAGGTCGCGGCAAAGATGCCGGACCAGGTGTTCTACGACGGCGTGCGCCGCTTCGGCTACGGCTCGGTGCCGCACAGCGGTTTCCCGGGTGAATCCGGCGGCGTCGTGCTGCGCCCGGCGCGCTGGTCAGGCACCACCAAGACCACCATGTCCTACGGCTACGGCCTGAACGTCACCCCTCTGCAGATCGCTACTGCCTATTCGGCGTTGGCCAATGGTGGCAAGTTGATCGCGCCGACCTTCGTCAAGGGCCAGCGCAACGAAGGCCAGCAGATCATCGACGAGAACGTCGCCAAGCAGGTGGTGGCGATGATGGAAACAGTGGTCACCCAGGGCGGCGCCAAGCAGGCGGCGGTGCTGGGTTACCGCGTGGCCGGCAAGACCGGTACCGCGCGCAAGGCCGGCCCGGGTGGTTACGAGCGTGGCCATTACAACGCGCTGTTCGCCGGCGTGGTGCCGGCCACCAATCCGCGCTTCGCGACCGTCATCGTCATCAACGACCCGCAGGCCGGCAAGTTCTACGGCGGCTTGGTGTCGGCGCCGGTCTACCACAACGTGATGGAAGGCACCCTGCGCCTGATGGACGTGCCGCTGGACGACCTGCAGTCGTGGCTGGCCGCACAGCAGTCCGGCAAGGTCGGTCACTCGGCCTCGATCCTGCCCGCGCCGCCGGCCGAGGCCGCGCTGCCGGTGGATGCCGCCGCTGAATTCGACGCTGCGCTGCCCAGCGCGCAAGCCCAGACGCCGCCCGCTACGGGAGGCACGCAATGAGTCCTTCGATGTTGCTTTCGCAGTTGCTTCCGGATGTGGCCCTGGCGGGCCACGATCCCGTTCTGACCGGCCTGGTGCTGGACAGCCGCGCCGTGCGCCCCGGCAATGCCTTCGTCGCCATCGCCGGTTTCGGCGCGCATGGCCTGGGCTTTGTCGAGCAGGCCCGTGCGGCCGGCGCTGGCGCCATCCTGTTCGAACCGCCGGCACCGGTCGAACTGCCGGCACCGGACGATGCGATCGCTGTGCCGGGCCTGCGCGCGCGCATGGGTGCGATGGCCGACCAGTTCCATGGCGCGCCGTCGCGGGCGATGGCGATGGTGGGCGTGACCGGCACCAACGGCAAGACCTCCACCGTGCAGCTGCTGGCCCAGGCCTGGCACCTGCTCGGAACGCCCAGTGGCAGTATCGGCACGTTGGGCGCCGGACTTTATGGTTCGGTTGAGCCGACCGGTTTCACTACGCCGCTGGTGCTGCAGATGCATGCGCTGCTGGCGCAGCTGCGTGATGCCGGTGCGCGCGCGGTGGCGATGGAAGTCAGCTCGCACGCGCTGGACCAGGGCCGCGTGGATGCGGTGCACTACGACGTGGCGGTGTTTACCAATCTCACCCGCGACCATCTGGACTACCACGGCGACATGGCCAGCTACGGCGCGGCCAAGGCACGGCTGTTCCATCGCCCGGGACTGAAGGCCGCGGTGATCAATCTTGACGACGCGTTCGGTCGCCAGCTGTTCGCCGGCCTCCCGGCGGGCGTGCAACCGATCGGCCTGAGCTCGCGCGGTGCCACCGATGCCAGCGTGCGCGCCGAGGCGCTGCAGCTGGACGGCCGTGGCATTGCCTTCGAACTGGTCATCGACGGCCAGCGCGCGGCGGTGCAGTCGCCGCTGCTGGGCCGCTTCAACGTGGACAACCTGCTGGCCGTGGCCGGCACCCTGCACGCGCAGGGTCAGCCGCTGCCGCGCATTGCCGAGGTGTTGTCGGCGCTGCAGCCGATCCGTGGCCGCATGAACCGCCTGGGCGGCGAAGACGGCCTGCCGACCGTGGTGGTCGATTACGCGCATACCCCGGACGCACTGGAACAGGCGCTGGACAGCCTGCACGGCCACCTGCAGGGCACGCTGTTCTGCGTGTTCGGCTGCGGTGGCGAGCGTGATACCGGCAAGCGCCCGCAGATGGCCGCGATCGCCGAGCGCTTGGCCAACCAGGTCATCGTCACCGACGACAATCCGCGTGGCGAAGATGGCGACGTGATCGTAGCCGACATCCTGGCCGGCTTCACCGATGCCTCCGCCGTGACCGTGCAGCGCAGCCGCGCGCGTGCGATCGGCCTGGCGGTGAAGCGTGCCGGTGCCGGCGACATCATCCTGATCGCTGGCAAGGGCCACGAGCCGTACCAGGAAGTGAATGGCGTGCGCCATGACTTCGACGACACCGAAGTGGCCGCCGCTGCGTTGGCCGCCAAGGCCGGTGTGCTCAGCGCGCAGGCCGGGGAGGGCATCGCATGAAGCGCACTCTGCTTTCGCTGATCGCACACTGGGCCGGCGGCGAGATCCACGGCGACGACGTGGCCATCGATGCGGTCAGCAATGACACCCGCAGCCTCGGCCCGGGCAGCCTGTATGTGGCGCTGCGCGGCGAGCGTTTCGATGGCCATGACTTTGCCGCCGACGCGCAGGCGCGCGGTGCCAGCGCGCTGCTGGTCGAGCGCCTGCTGCCGATCGAACTGCCGCAGGTGCTGGTGGCCGACAGCGAACTGGCGCTGGCGAAGATCGCCACCGGCATGCAGCGTGACCGTGATACCGAGGTGTTCGCGATCACCGGCAGCAACGGCAAGACCAGTGTGAAGAGCCTGCTGCTGTCGATCCTGCAGCAGGTGGCCCGTCATGCGCACAAGGTGGTCTACGCCAACCCGGGCAACCGCAACAACGAGATCGGCCTGCCGCTGGCAGTGATCGATGCTCCCGAAGATGCCGACTACGCTGTCTACGAGATGGGCGCGGGCAAGCCGGGTGACATCGCCTACCTGACCGACATCGCCCGCCCGCGCTATGCGCTGGTCAACAACATCGCCCCGGCGCACCTGGAACGCATGGGCAGCCTGCTCGGCGTGGCAGTGACCAAGGGCGCGATCTATGCCGCGCTGCCGGCCGATGGCGTGGCGGTGATCAACGTCGACGATGCCTACGGCCGCTGGTTCGAACAGCACTTCGTCGGCACCCCGCCGCGCAGCCGTGTGTTGCGCTATGGCCTGGAGCACACCGCGGACATCACCGCGCGCGACATCCGCGCCGGCGCGCAGGGCAGCCAGTTCACCCTGGTCGCACCGGGCGGCGAAGCCCGCGTGGTGCTGGGCCTGCCGGGTCGCCACAACGTCAGCAATGCGCTGGCCGCTGCCAGCCTGGCGCTGGCGGCTGGTGTCGATCTGGCGCTGATTGCCGCCGGCCTGGCCGAAGCGCAGCCGGTGCCGGGTCGCCAGATCGCCCATCAGCTGCGCAATGGCGCGGTGCTGGTGGATGACAGCTACAACGCCAACCCGGGTTCGCTGGCTGCGGCCATCGATGCCCTGGCCGCCGCGCCGGAAGAGGGCTGGCTGGTGCTGGGCGACATGCGCGAGCTGGGTCCGGACGCCGAAGCGCTGCACGCGCAGGCAGGGCTCCGCGCGCGCGCTGCTGGCCTCAAGCGCCTGTATGCGCTGGGCCCGCTCAGCGCCGCTGCCGCCACCGCCTTCGGTGAAGGCGGCCGTCATTTCGCCACCCATGACGCGCTGTCGCAGGCGCTGAAGGACGAGCTGCACGCCGGCGTGCGCTGCCTGGTCAAGGGTTCCCGTGGCAGCGCCATGGACACGATTGTCAAAGCGCTGCTGGCGCAAGGAGAGGAATCCCCGCATGTTGTATGAACTGGCTCGATGGTTGCAGCAGTTGGAGAGCCTGTTCGGGCTGTTCAACTACCAGACGTTCCGCGCCATCCTTGCCGCGTTGACGGCCCTGTTCCTGTCGCTGTGGCTCGGCCCGGCGATGATCCGCAAGCTTGCCCAGTTCAAGGGCGGCCAGCCGATCCGCAAGGACGGTCCGCAGACCCATTTCTCCAAGGCCGGTACGCCGACCATGGGCGGTTCGCTGATCCTGCTCACCATCACCCTGTCGGTGCTGATGTGGGCCGACCTGCGCAACCGCTACGTGTGGCTGGTGCTGGCGGTGATGCTGTGCTTCGGCGCCATCGGCTGGTATGACGACTGGATCAAGATCGTCCGCCGCGACCCGAACGGCCTGAAGTCGCGCTGGAAGTACCTGCTGCAGTCGATCTTCGGCCTGGCCGCGGGCCTGTTCCTGTTCTACACGGCCGACGTGCCGGCAGCGCTGACCTTCTACATCCCGATGTTCAAGTCGATCGCGCTGCCGCTGGCCGGCATCGGATTCGTGGCCATCGCCTACTTCTGGATCGTCGGCTTCTCCAACGCGGTGAACCTGACCGACGGCCTGGACGGCCTGGCGATCATGCCGACCGTGCTGGTGGCCTGCGCACTGGGCGTGTTCGCCTACGCCTCGGGCAACGTGGTGTTTGCCAACTACCTGCAGATCCCGCAGATCCCGGGCGCCGGCGAGCTGGTCATCATCTGCGCGGCCATCGCCGGTGCGGGCCTGGGGTTCCTGTGGTTCAACACCTATCCGGCCATGGTGTTCATGGGCGACATCGGCGCGCTGGCGCTGGGTGCGGTGCTGGGTACGATCGCAGTGATCACCCGCCAGGAGCTGGTGCTGGTGATCATGGGCGGCGTGTTCGTCATCGAAACGCTGTCGGTGATGATCCAGGTCGCCTCGTTCAAGCTGACCGGCAAGCGCGTGTTCCGCATGGCGCCGATCCACCACCACTTCGAACTGAAGGGCTGGCCGGAGCCGCGCGTGATCGTGCGCTTCTGGATCATCTCCGTCGTGCTCGTGCTGATCGGCCTGGCCACGTTGAAGGTGCGCTGAGATGAACGACCTGTCCCGCCAGGCAACACGCCTTGAGGCCATCGAAGGCAGCTACGACAAGTGGCTGCTGGGCGCGATCATCGCGCTCACGGGCATCGGCGTGGTGATGGTGGCGTCCAGCTCGATCGCTCTGATGAGCAGCCCGTTCTACTACCTCAACCGCCACCTGATCTTCCTGGCGGTGGGTATCGTGCTGGCGGTCGTTGCCGCCCGCACTGAACTGAAGTCCATCGAGCAGTACAACCAGATGCTGCTGCTGGGCTGCTTCGTGCTGCTGCTGGCGGTGTTCGCACCGGGCCTGGGCAGCACGGTCAACGGCGCACGCCGCTGGATCAATCTGGGCATCTCCAAGTTCCAGACGGTGGAAGCGGTGAAGGTGCTCTATATCGTCTGGCTGTCCAGCTACCTGGTGCGCTTCCGCGACGAGGTCAACGCGACCTGGCCGGCGATGCTCAAGCCACTGGGCGTGGCCGGTGCGCTGGTGCTGTTGCTGCTGCTGCAGCCGGACTTCGGTTCCTCGACCCTGCTGCTGGCGATCACCGCCGGCATGCTGGTGCTGGGCGGTGTGAACATGCCGCGCATGTCGATGCCGGTGATCATCGGCCTGGTCGGCATGAGCGCGCTGGCGATCATCGAGCCGTACCGCATGCGCCGCATCACCTCCTTCCTCGACCCGTGGGCCGACCAGCAGGGCGACGGCTACCAGCTGTCCAACGCGCTGATGGCCGTGGGCCGCGGCGAGTGGACCGGCGTCGGCCTGGGCAACTCGGTGCAGAAGCTGTACTACCTGCCGGAAGCACATACCGACTTCATCTTCTCGGTCACCGCGGAGGAGTTCGGCTTCCTCGGCACCTGCGTGATCGTGGCCCTGTACGCGCTGCTGGTCGGCCGCACGTTCTGGCTGGGCATGCGCTGCGTGGAAATGAAGCGCCACTTCTCCGGCTACATCGCCTTCGGCATCGGCCTGTGGATCAGCATGCAGACCTTCGTCTCGATCGGCGTGAACCTGGGCATCCTGCCGACCAAGGGCCTGACCCTGCCGCTGATCTCCTCCGGCGGTTCGTCGGTGCTGATGACCTGCGTGGCGATGGGCCTGCTGTTGCGCGTCTCCTATGAACTCAAGCGCGCCGAGCGTCGCCAGGCCGTGCGCATCGGCGGTGGCGACGAGGCCGTGGCCGATGCACCCGTGGACGCGCCGGCCGCACCGGCTGCGGTCAGCGTGCCGATGAGCGCCGAGCCGACGGCTGCCGCTGCAGCGAACGCCGCACGCGGTACCAGCCGCCTGCAGTCGCGCATCGAACCGACCTTTGGGAGGCTGTCATGAGCGCAGCCACCGATAACGTGCGCCCGGTGATGATCCTGGCCGGTGGAACCGGCGGTCACATCTTCCCCGGTCTGGCCGTGGCCCGCGTGCTGCGCGCCCGCGGCGTACCGGTCACCTGGATGGGCGCCGATGGTGCGATGGAAACCCGCCTGGTGCCGCAGCACGACATTCCGATCGACACGCTGGCCATCACCGGCCTGCGCGGCAAAGGCAAGCTGGCCCTGCTGGGCGCGCCGTGGCGGCTGATGCGCGCGCTGCGCGCGGCCGGCATGATCATCCGCAAGCGCCAGCCGCGTGCGGTGGTCGCCTTCGGTGGTTTCGCGTCCGGCCCGGGGGGCATGGCCACACGCCTGCATGGCCTGCCGCTGCTGGTGCACGAACAGAATCGCGCTCCCGGCATGACCAACCGCATCCTGTCGCGCTATGCGCGCCGGCTGCTGACCGGCTTCCCGGGCACCTTCGCCAAGGGCGAGGAGTTCGTCGGCAACCCGGTACGTGCGGAGATCGCCGCCATCGCACCACCGGAACAACGCTTCGCCGACCGTCATGGCCCGCTGCGCGTGCTGGTGGTGGGCGGCAGCCAGGGCGCGCGCGCACTCAACACCGGCGTGCCGCAGGCGATCGCCGCACTGGGTACCGGGGTTCCGGTGCAGGTGCGCCACCAGAGCGGCGAGAAGATGCATGCCGAAGCGGTCGAGGCGTATGCCAAGGCCGGCGTGCAGGCAGAAATCACGCCGTTCATCGCCGACATGGCCGAGGCCTTTGCCTGGGCGGACCTGGTGGTGTGTCGCGCGGGCGCCTCGACATTGGCCGAGCTGTGTGCGGTGGGTGTCGGCAGCGTGCTGGTGCCTTTCCCCGCTGCCGTCGACGATCACCAGACCCGCAATGCGGAGTACCTGGTCGAGCGCGGCGCGGCGGTTTTGCTGAAGCAGGACGGAACGCTGGCCGACGGCATTGCCGCACTGCTGCGCGATCTGTCCGAAAATCCCGCCCGCCGCATGCAGATGGCGCAAGCCGCGCGTGCCCTGGCCAAGGTCGATGCCGCCGAGCGCATCGCCGATATCATTCTTGAGGAAGCTGTATGAAGAAGGCATGCCACCGCGCCTGCCCTGCGCGAGGCCGCGCATGATCCGTCGCCTGCACGACACCAACGACCTCGTGCGCGCGTTCCCGCGCGTGCATTTCGTCGGCATCGGCGGCACCGGCATGAGCGGTATCGCCGAAGTGATGCTGACGCTGGGCTATGAGGTGTCCGGCTCGGACAATGCCGACAACGTGGCGACCCGTCGCCTGGCCAGCCTGGGTGCGCGCATCATGCGCGGTCACTCCGCAGCCAACGTGCTGGGCACCGACTGCGTGGTGGTCTCCAGCGCCATCCGCGAAGACAACCCGGAACTGATGGAAGCGCGCAGCCAGCGCATTCCGATCATGCCGCGTGCGGCGATGCTGGCCGAGCTGATGCGCTTCCGCCGCGGCATCGCGGTGGCCGGTACCCATGGCAAGACCACCACCACCAGCCTCACCGCTGCGGTGCTGAGCGAAGGTGGCCTGGACCCGACGTTCGTGATCGGTGGCCAGCTGCTGGCTGCCGGTGCCAACGCCAAGCTGGGCGGTGGGCAGTGGCTGGTGGCCGAGGCCGACGAAAGCGATGGCAGCTTCCTGCGCCTGAACCCGCTGATGTCGATCATCACCAACATTGACGCCGATCACCTGGAGAACTACGGCAACGACTTTGCCCGCGTGCAGGCGGCGTTCGCCGAGTTCCTGCAGCGCCTGCCGTTCTACGGCCTGGCGGTGCTGTGCATCGACGATCCAGAAGTCGCGGCTCTGGCTGCCAAGACCCCGCGCCACGTGATGAGCTACGGCATGAGCCCGCAGGCCGACGTGCGCGCCGAGAACGTGGTGCAGGAAGGCTCGCGCATGCGCTTCACCCTGCGCCTGCCGCAGGGCACCAGCCAGGAAGTGGTGCTGGCGCTGCCGGGCAAGCACAACGTACTCAACGCGCTGGCCGCCGCTGCGGTGGGCTGGCAGCTGGGCGTGGCACCGGACGCGATCGCGCGCGCACTGGAAGGCTTCGCCGGTGTCGGCCGTCGCTTCAACGATCTGGGCGAAGTGACCACCGCCAGCGGCGCCAAGGTCCGCATCATCGACGACTACGGTCATCACCCGAGCGAGCTGGAAGCGGTGTTCGCCGCCGCCCGTGGTGGCTGGGCCGACAAGCGACTGGTGGTGGCCTTCCAGCCGCACCGCTACAGCCGTACCCGCGACCAGTTCGACAAGTTCGCCGCGGTGCTGTCCAGCGTCGATGCACTGGTGCTGAGCGAGGTCTACCCGGCCGGCGAGGAACCGATTGCCGGTGCCGATTCGCATGCGTTGGCCCGCGCCATCCGTGCGCGTGGCCGCAGCGAGCCGGTGGTGGTGGGCAAGGCCGCCGAGCTGGCCAGCGTGCTGCCGGACGTGCTGCAGGACGGTGACCTGCTGCTGATGATGGGTGCCGGCGACATCGGTGCCGTGGCCACCCATATCGCGGTGGAAGGCTTCAAGGGGGAGGGCGAGGCGTGAGCGCGCTGACCTTCCCGCCGCTGCGCGTGACCGACCCGGCCGTGTTCGGCCGCGTCGCCGTGCTGCTCGGCGGCAGCTCCAGCGAACGCGAGGTGTCGCTGGACTCCGGCCGCAACGTACTGGAAGCGCTGCAGTCGCGCGGCGTCGATGCGTTCGCGGTGGATGGCATTCCGGCGCTGGCCAAGGCGCTCGCCGCCGGTGGCATCGATCGCGTGTTCAACATCCTGCATGGCCACAACGGTGGCGGTGAGGACGGCATCGTGCAGGGCCTGATGGATGCCTTCGGCGTGCCGTACACCGGCTCGAACGTGCTGGGCTCGGCGCTGAGCATGGACAAGATCCGCACCAAGCAGGTGTGGCTGTCGCTGGGCCTGCCCACCCCGCAGTACCGCAAGGTCACTGCCGAGGACGTGCACGCCAATGCCGCCGAACTCGGCCTGCCGGTGGTGGTGAAGCCGGCCAACGAAGGCTCCAGCGTGGGTATCAGCCGGGTCACCGATGACGCCGGCCTCGATGAAGCCGTGGCGCTCGCCGCGCGCTACGACGGCCAGCTGCTGATGGAACAGATGGTGGTGGGCGACGAACTGACCGTGGCCATCCTCGGCGATGTCGCGCTGCCGTCGATCCGAATCGTGCCCAAGGGCCAGTGGTACGACTACAACGCCAAGTACATCGCCGAGGACACCCAGTACCTGTGCCCAGGCCTGGACGGTGACGACGAAGAGGAAATCCGCCGCATCGCGCTGGCCGCGTTCCGTGCCGCTGGCTGCCGTGGCTGGGGCCGCGTGGACGTGATGCGCGATCGCAGCAGCGGCCGCTTCTTCCTGCTGGAAGTGAACACCGCGCCGGGCATGACCAGCCATTCGCTGGTGCCCAAGGCCGCAGGCCAGGCCGGCATCAGCTTCGAAGAGCTGGTGTGGCGCGTGCTGGAACAGACCCTGGAGGCCTCGCACGCATGAACGCGGTGCTGCGCATCTTCGTCTGGCTGTTGGCGCTGTCGGTGGTTGCACTGCCGGTGGTGGCCGTGGTCAATGGCTGGGTCGGCGCCGAGCGCTGGCCGCTGGCGAAGCTGCGCGTGCATGGTGAGTTCAAGCGGGTGCCGGCCGAGCAGTTGCAGCAGGTGCTGCTGCCGTACGCGCACGCGGGCTTCTTCGCGGTCAAGCTGCAGGACGCGCAGGACGCACTGGAGCAGCTGCCGTGGGTGGAAAGCGCGCAGGTGCGCAAGCAGTGGCCGGACGTGCTGGAAGTGACCCTGGTCGAGCACAAGCCGTTCGCGCGCTGGGGCAACGACCGCCTGGTTTCCGAGCAGGGCAAGCTGTTCCCCACGCCGAAGAAGCTGGCCGATCTGGCGCTGCCCGAACTGGACGGCCCCGACAGCCAGACCGAAGAAGTGATGAAGCTGTACAGCGACTCGCGTGCATTGTTCGCACCGGCCGGCGTCGACGTGCGCCGGGTGACGATGGATGCGCGCGGCAGCTGGTCGCTGGTGCTGAGCAACGGTACCGAAGTGGTGGTCGGCCGCGACGACGCGCGCTCGCGCATGCAGCGCTTCGTCAAGGTGCTGCCGCAGCTCAACCGTCAGGACGCGCCGATCGAGCGCGCCGATCTCCGTTACACCAATGGTTTCACGCTGAGCTGGGGTACCCCGGCCACGCCGGCGAAAACGCCGGCGACCCCAGCCAGCAGGACGCAGGAAAGGACATGAATCGCAAGGGTGACAAATCGCTGATCGTTGGCCTGGACATCGGCACCTCCAAGGTGGTGGCGCTGGTGGGCGAGTATTCGCCGGGCAATCCGATCGAAGTGATCGGCATCGGCTCGCACGAGTCGCGCGGGCTCAAGCGTGGCGTGGTGGTGGACATCGAATCGACCGTGCAGTCGATTCAGCGCGCGGTGGAAGAAGCCGAGCTGATGGCCGGCTGCGAGATCCGCTCGGTGTATGCCTCGATTTCCGGCAACCACGTGCAGTGCAAGAATTCGCCCGGCATCGTGCCGATCCGCGACGGCGAAGTGACCTGGGGCGACCTGGATCGCGTGCTCGATGCGGCCAAGGCCGTGGCGATTCCGGCCGACCAGAAGATCCTGCACGCGATCCCGCGCGAGTACGTCCTGGACGATTCGCAGGAAGGCATCCGCAACCCGGTCGGCATGACCGGCGTGCGCCTGGAAGTGCATGCCCACCTGGTGGTGTGCGCGCAGTCGGCTGCGGCCAACATCAGCAAATGCGTCCAGCGCTGCGGCCTGCAGGTGGACGACCTGGTGCTGTCCTCGCTGGCCTCCAGCGTGGCGGTGCTGACCGCTGACGAGCGCGAGCTGGGCGTGGTGCTGGTCGACATGGGCGCCGGCACCACCGATATCGCGGTGTTCGTGCAGGGCGCGATCTGCCACACGGCTTCGCTGCCGATCGCCGGCGACCACGTCACCAATGACATCGCGCACATGCTGCGCACGCCGACCCCGGAGGCCGAGCAGATCAAGGTGCGCTATGCCTGCGCCCTGGCCCAGCTGGCCACCGCCGAGGAAAGCATCCAGGTGCCGTCGGTGGGCGACCGCCCGCCGCGCCGCATGCCGCGCCATTCGCTGGCGCAGGCCGTGCAGGGCCGCTACGAGGAAATCTTCGAGATGGTGCAGGCCGAACTGCGCCGCTCCGGCTTCGAGGAACTGGTACGCGCCGGCATGGTGCTGACCGGTGGCGCTTCGAAGATGGAAGGCGTGGTCGAACTGGCCGAGGAAATGCTGCAGATGCCGGTTCGCGTGGGCATCCCGCAGCACGTCACCGGCCTGGGCGAAGTGGTGGGCAACCCGGTGCATGCCACCGGCGTGGGCCTGCTGCTGATGGGCAGCCAGATCGAGCACCCGCGGCGGCCGTCGCTGCCGACCGGGCGCGCTGGAAGCATGTTCAAGAAACTCAAGACCTGGTTCCGCGGCGAGTTCTGACGCGGAACCCGTAACACCGGGCATCGCCCGGGCGCAGCACCCGCAGTACCCGTAGCACAACGCAACACCGGCAACACACAACCCACACAGCCGCAACGCCGGCATGCAGCAGGACGGCAGGACGCCCGAATGCCCATGCCAGCCAAAGCGGATACAACGAGGACACGGACATGGCGCATTTTGAACTGATCGAAAAGATGGCACCCAATGCGGTGATCAAGGTGGTTGGCGTGGGCGGCGGCGGCGGCAATGCCGTGGCGCACATGGTCAACTCGGCGGTGGACGGCGTGGAATTCATCACCGCCAACACCGACTCGCAGGCCATCAAGAATTGCGGTGCCAAGCTGCAGCTGCAGCTGGGTACCAACGTGACCAAGGGCCTGGGCGCAGGCGCGAACCCGGAAGTCGGCCGCCAGGCCGCGCTGGAAGACCGTGAGCGCATCATGGACGCCCTGCAGGGTGCGGACATGGTGTTCATCACCGCCGGCATGGGCGGTGGTACCGGCACCGGCGCTGCGCCGGTGGTGGCACAGCTGGCCAAGGAAATGGGCATCCTGACCGTGGCCGTGGTCACCAAGCCGTTCCCGTTCGAAGGCCGTCGCCGCATGCAGGTGGCGCTGAAGGGCATCGAGGAACTGAGCCAGCACTGCGACTCGCTGATCACCATCCCGAACGAGAAGCTGATCACCGTGCTGGGTCGCAACGCGACCATGATCCAGGCCTTCCGTGCCGCCAACGACGTGCTGCAGGGCGCCGTGCAGGGCATCGCCGACCTGATCGTGCGTCCGGGCCTGATCAACGTCGACTTCGCCGACGTGCGCACCGTCATGTCCGAAATGGGCCTGGCGATGATGGGTACCGGCACCGCCCGTGGTGATGACCGCGCCCAGGCCGCCGCCGAAGCCGCGATCCAGAACCCGCTGCTGGACGATGTGAACCTGGCCGGTGCCAACGGCATCCTGGTCAACATCACCGCCGGCGCCGACTTCACCATGGCCGAGTTCGACGAGATCGGCCGCACCATCGATGGCTTCGCTTCCGAGGACGCCACCGTGGTGGTCGGTACCGTGCTGGATCCGGACATGCAGGACGAAGTGCGCGTGACCGTGGTCGCTACCGGCCTGAACCGCGTGTCGGCCAGCAAGACCCAGCGTCCGGGCGAGCGTGCGCCGATCAAGCTGGTCCGCAATGCCACCACCGGCCAGCCGGAATTCGGTGACTTCGACAACGGCGGCGACGCCGTGTCCAAGGCCGTGGGCGGCATGGGTCTGGGCCTGCGTCGCGCCAGCAGCGATACCGCGGCAGCCTCCGCTCCCTCGGCCCCGGCCGCTTCGGCCCCGGCGGCGGCGGAACTGCCGAACGATTACCTGGACATCCCGGCGTTCCTGCGCCGCCAGGCGGACTAAGCGGGGCGCCCGGGGCTTGTCCTCCCCGGGTTGCGCCACCATGTCCTGAAAACGCGGGCGCCGGGCCAGGATGGGTCCGGCTGCCCTGCTTCACGCGCGTCCCCGCGGCGTGCCGGTGCGTCCTGCCGGCAGCCTTCACTGGCGTTTCAGCCAGGGTAGGGGAGGGCGCGTGTTAATCTAATGTGTCACTTCCGGCCCATCCCCCATGATCCAGCAACGCACCCTCAAGAACACGATCCGCGCCACCGGCGTTGGCCTGCACAGCGGTGACAAGGTCTACATGACCCTGCGCCCGGCACCGGTCAACCATGGGATCGTGTTCCGTCGCGTGGACCTGGACCCGGTGGTGGAAGTGCCGGCCAAGGCCGAACTGGTCACCGAAGTGACCCTGTGCACCGGCCTGACCTGCAACGACGCCAAGATCCAGACCGTCGAACACCTGATGTCGGCGCTGGCCGGCCTGGGTGTGGACAACATCATCGTCGAACTGTCCTCGGCCGAGCTGCCGATCATGGACGGTTCGGCCGGCCCGTTCGTGTTCCTGCTGCAGTCGGCAGGCATCGTGGAACAGGACGCGCCCAAGCGCTTCATCCGCGTGCTGAAGACCGTGGAAGTGACCGAGGGCGACAAGGTGGCCCGCTTCAGCCCGTACGAGGGCTACAAGCTGGGCTTCACCATCCAGTTCGATCACCCGATGATCCCGGCCAAGCAGTCACGCCAGGAAATCGAGTTCTCGACGCTGGCCTACACCAAGGAAATCTCCCGCGCGCGCACCTTCGGTTTCATGCGCGACCTGGAATACATGCGCGAGCGCAACCTGGGCCTGGGCGGTTCGATGGACAACGCCATCGTGCTGGACGAGTTCCGCGTGCTCAACGAAGACGGCCTGCGCTACGCCGACGAATTCGTGCGCCACAAGATCCTCGACGCGATCGGCGACCTCTATCTGGCCGGTGGCCAGGTGCTGGGTGCCTACGAAGGCTTCAAGTCCGGTCATGCCCTCAACAACAAGCTGGTGCGGGCGCTGATGGCCGACGCCACCGCCTGGGAATGGGTCAGCTTCGACTCGCCGGCCACCCCGGACCCGGTGGAATATGCCACTCCGGCCTACGCCTGATTCCTGTAGATCGTTGAATTGAAAGACAAAAGCGCCGCCGTCCAGGGCGGCGTTGTCGTTTCAGGCGTGTCCGGCGCATTCAGCATGCTTGACGCGCGTCAAGGCCGGTTCGAGGTCACGGTTTTGTGAACCTGTTGGATCAGAAGCCTGAATTTAACGTAGTTTTAACAACAATCTAACGACAGGCCCCCGGATGG
Organism: Stenotrophomonas sp. SMYL20; assembly: GCF_036320045.1. Classification (NCBI taxonomy): domain Bacteria; kingdom Pseudomonadati; phylum Pseudomonadota; class Gammaproteobacteria; order Lysobacterales; family Lysobacteraceae; genus Stenotrophomonas; species Stenotrophomonas sp. SMYL20. The sequence goes on from NZ_JAWIRT010000026.1 coordinate 28,352, forward strand.
CAGCTAGGATGCGACCCGGCCCCCGAAATGTTTCACGCCGTGGTGACACGCGCGACGGGGAGCGGAGCCGGATGCTCCGTTGTCGTCAGGACCGCTTCTTCGGCTTCGAAGGAACGTCCTGCAGGCAAGCCAAGGCGTCGCGTAGCCCTTTGTGCGTGGCGGCTGAAACTGCGTGGGGTCCATTCCGGTTGTCGAGCGCTGGGGAGCGCGTGGGAGTGGGAGACGCAGTCTTGATGGTCACCCTGGTGGCCTTCAGCCCGATGGAACGGGCCGCGTCGAGCAACTGGGCTTCGGCAAGCCGCAACTTGGCATGCCAGACCGGGGACTCGACGAGAAAAACGAGGTGTTCCCCGTCCACATTGGCCAGCCGGCAACGGCTGCGCAGAGGTGGCGGCAACTGGGGGCGCAACTGACGGTCCAGCGCGTCGAGCCACAAGGCACGCCGCAGCGGGTTCCCGCTTTTGTCCGCCATCACCGCATCCAGCGCCGGCTTCGGCACTGACGCGGGGCGAACGCTGGATTTCGGCTCAGACATGAAAACTCACTGATGGCATTCAAAAAGATCGTAATCAAAACGCGTGAAGGACAGGCCAAAGCGTCGCCGATCGCGCGTTTGCGGTTCTATTTCGAGGACCGCCCCCGCGCCCTGCTGGGCAGCGTGCTCGGGGTAGGCTGCATTATCGGCCTTGCCGGCGGCATTGGCGCCAGCGCGCTGAATGATTCCCGCCTGCAGGCCAAGGTCGAGCGCCAGGATGCAGAGCTGGCCAAGGTCAAGCGCGATGCGCAGACCCAGGTCAACGCGCTGGCGGCCCGCCTCGGCGAGCTGCAGGCCCAGGCCACCCGCCTCAACGCCCTCGGCGAACGGCTGACCCAGATGGGCAAGCTGGAAGACGGCGAGTTCGACTTCAACGAGACCCCCGGTCTCGGTGACGGCGACGCCGGCGGCCCGACCAGCGACATCCCGGTCAAGGACGTCAACGCCGACTTACAGGTGCTGGAGCAGCGCTTCGCTGCTTCAGGCCGCCAGTTGTCGGTGATGGAATCGCTGATGTTCGACCACCAGCTGCAGCAGAACGCCGTGCCCTCGCGCATGCCGATCCGCAACAGCTACGTGACCTCCGGTTTCGGCACCCGTGCCGACCCGTTCGGCCGCGGTGCCGCCACCCACAAGGGCATGGACTTCCACGCCAGGGTCGGTGACCCGGTGATGGCCGTGGCCGAAGGCGTGGTCAGCTTCTCCGGCGTGAAGGGCGGCTACGGCAACGTCGTCGACGTCGACCACGGTAACGGCTACGTCACCCGCTACGCGCACAATTCGCGCCTGGTGGTGAAGGTCGGCGACCTGGTCCGTGCCGGGCAGGAAGTGGCCAAGGCCGGTTCCACCGGTCGTTCGACCGGCGCCCACGTGCACTTCGAGGTGTGGGAGAACGGCAACGTGGTCAACCCGCGCAAGTTCCTCGGCGACGGCGGCAACACGCCGGTCGGCCGCGTCAGCCGCGGCTGATGCCCCATTGAGGTGCCGGCTGCCGTCGGCACTACCGCCCCCGGAGTACGGGGGCAGCGCCGTAGGCGCGGGGGTGTGGAAGCGAGGTAAGTGGGGCTCACGGTTCGCGCAGCGAAGCGTGGGGGCGCCAGCGCGCATGCGCTGACGCGTACCCGGCCAGCGGCCGGCACTACCGGGAGTGTTCGGATGCCATTGCCGCCAAAGGGTTGAAACCCCTTGCGGCCGTCCCAAGCTACAATGGGTGTTGCCATCGACAGGGCGCCAGGCGCCCTGTTTCGTTTGCGGCGGACGGATCCCAAGGGGGAGGCCGGGCGTCGTGTCCATCCAACCCGGTTCCTTCAATGATCAACAGCCTGCTTACCCGCGTATTTGGCAGTCGTAACGAACGACAGCTGCGCCAGCTCAACCGCATCGTCGCCAAGATCAATGCGCTGGAGCCGGAGATCGAGAAGCTTTCCGACGAGCAGCTTCAGGCCAAGACGCCGGAGTTCAAGCAGCGCATCGCCGACGGTGAAGCCCTGGACAAGGTGCTGCCGGAAGCGTTCGCGGTCTGCCGCGAAGCCGGTCGCCGCGTGCTGGGCATGCGCCACTACGACGTGCAGCTGATCGGCGGCATGGTGCTTCACCTGGGCAAGATCGCAGAAATGCGCACCGGTGAAGGCAAGACCCTGGTGGCGACCCTGCCGGTGTACCTCAACGCGCTGGAAGGCAAGGGCGTGCACGTGGTCACCGTGAACGACTACCTGGCGCGCCGCGACGCCGCGCAGATGGGCAAGCTGTACAACTGGCTGGGCCTGAGCGTGGGCGTGGTGTACCCGGGCATGCCGCACAGCGACAAGCGCGAAGCCTATGCCTCGGACATCACCTACGGCACCAACAACGAATTCGGCTTCGACTACCTGCGCGACAACATGGCGCTGTCCAAGGCCGACCGCTACCAGCGCGGCCTGCACTACGCCATCGTCGACGAAGTCGACTCCATCCTGATCGACGAAGCGCGTACCCCGCTGATCATCTCCGGCCCGGCCGACGACTCCCCGGAGCTGTACATCCGCGTCAACCGTGTCGTGCCGAACCTGGTCAAGCAGGAAGCGGAAGACGGCGAAGGCGACTTCTGGGTCGACGAGAAGGGCAAGCAGGTGCACCTGTCCGAAGCGGGCATGGAGCACGCCGAGCAGCTGCTGGTCGAGGCCGGCATCCTCGACGGCGAGACCGAAGGCCTGTACGCGCCGCAGAACCTGACCGTGGTCCACCACCTGAACGCCGCGCTGCGCGCGCACGCGATCTACCAGCGTGACGTGGATTACATCGTGCGCGATGGCGAAGTGGTCATCGTCGATGAGTTCACTGGCCGCACCCTGTCCGGCCGCCGCTGGTCCGATGGCCTGCACCAGGCGGTGGAAGCGAAGGAAGGCGTGCCGGTCCAGCGCGAGAACCAGACGCTGGCGAGCATCACCTTCCAGAACCTGTTCCGCATGTACAAGAAGCTGTCCGGCATGACCGGTACGGCCGATACCGAAGCCTTCGAGTTCCAGAGCATCTACGGCCTGGAAGTGGTGGTGATCCCGACCAACCGCCCGACCATCCGCAAGGACAGCCCGGACCAGGTGTTCCTGAACCGCAAGGGCAAGTTCAATGCGGTGCTGGCCGACATCGAAGAGTGCGCCAAGCGTGGCCAGCCGGTGCTGGTGGGTACCACCTCGATCGAAACCTCGGAAATGCTGTCCGAGCACCTGCGCAAGGCCGGCGTGAAGCACGAAGTGCTCAACGCCAAGCAGCATGACCGCGAAGCGACCATTGTCGCCAATGCCGGTCGTCCGGCCGCGGTCACCATCGCCACCAACATGGCCGGTCGTGGTACCGACATCGTGCTGGGCGGTTCGCTGGAAGCGGAAATCCACGAGCTGGGCGAAGGCGCGACCGACGAACAGAAGGCCGCGGTCAAGGCCGATTGGCAGAAGCGCCACGAGGCCGTCAAGGCTGCCGGCGGCCTGCACATCGTCGGTACCGAGCGCCATGAATCGCGCCGTATCGACAACCAGCTGCGCGGCCGTTCGGGCCGCCAGGGTGACCCGGGTTCGTCCCGCTTCTACCTGTCGCTGGAAGACAACCTGATGCGCATCTTCGCCTCCGACTGGGTGCAGAAGGCCATGCGCATGATGGGCATGAAGGAAGACGACGTCATCGAGGACCGCCTGGTCAGCCGCCAGATCGAGAAGGCGCAGCGCAAGGTCGAGGCCCACAACTTCGACATCCGCAAGAACCTGCTGGACTTCGACGACGTCAACAACGACCAGCGCAAGGTGATCTACGCACAGCGCGATGAACTGCTGGACGCCGAGTCGGTGAAGGACAACGTCGACGGCATCCGCGACGACGTGATCTTCGACGTGGTGGCCCGCTTCGTGCCGCCGAACTCGATCGACGAGCAGTGGGACCTGCGTGGCCTGGAAGCGACCCTGGAGTCGGACTTCGGCCTGCAGATGTCGCTGACCGACCTGGTCAAGTCGCACGAAGAGCTGGACGCCGAAGCCATCGCTGCCAAGGTGCAGGAGCGCGTCAACCAGCACTTCGCCGAGAAGGAAGCCGGTGTCGGTGAGGAAACCATGCGCGCGCTGGAGAAGCACGTGATGCTGACCGTGCTGGACCAGAGCTGGAAGGAGCACCTGGCGCGCATGGACTACCTGCGCCAGGGCATCTACCTGCGTGGTTACGCGCAGAAGCAGCCGAAGCAGGAATACAAGAAGGAAGCCTTCGAGCTGTTCTCGGACATGCTGGAGAACGTCAAGCGCGAAGTGGTGACCCTGCTGTCGCGCGTGCGCATCCGCAGCGACGAGGAAGTGCAGGCGCTGGAAGCGGCCGAACGCCAGCAGGCCGAAGCGCGCCTGAGCCAGTCGCAGTTCCAGCACCAGGACGTGGGCGGCTACAGCGCCGACGAGGAAGCCGCGCAGGTGCAGGCTGCCCAGCAGGGCATTGCACAGGCGCAGCGCGATGAGCCGAAGATCGGCCGCAACGATCCATGCCCGTGCGGCAGTGGCAAGAAGTACAAGCACTGCCACGGCCAGCTGAGCTGACCCCGAAGAGCCCCGCGAAAGCGGGGCTCTTTTTTCATGGCGGCTGTTTCGCGGGGCTGATCCGGCCCGATCCGAGATTGCGCGGGCCGCCCTGTTCTGGGCATGCTTCCCCCATGGCTCCCCCCACCCGATCGATCCACGTCGTGGCCGCCGTCATCACCGACGCCCGTGGCCGCGTGCTGCTCAACCGTCGTACCGAGAACCGCGACATGGCCGGCCTGTGGGAGTTCCCCGGCGGCAAGCGCGAATCCGGCGAGACCTCCGAGCAGGCGTTGGTTCGCGAGCTGCGCGAGGAACTGGGCATCGAAGCCGATGTCGGCGAATGGCTGATGGATGTGCCGCAGCGCTACCCGGACAAGTACCTGACCCTGGAAGTGCGCCACGTGCGCAGCTGGAAGGGGACGCCACGTGGCCGCGAGGGCCAGGCCATTACCTGGGTGGCGCCGGACAAACTGGGTCGCTATTCGATGCCACCGGCCGATCTGCCGGTGGTGGCCGCGCTGCGCCAACCCGACAGCTACCTGATCACCCCGGCGCCGGCCGATGACGCCGACGGCGTGCAGCACTGGCATGAGCAGCTGCAGCGTGTGGTGGCGGCGGGCCAGCAGCGCATCCAGCTGCGGTTGCCGACGGCACATCCGCAGCGCCAGGCGATGGTCGAACAGGCCGTGCGCACGCATCGTCGCAGCGGGGTGCAGTGGCTGCTCAACCGCGATATCGAACGCGCGCGCGTACTGGGCGTTGGGGTGCACCTGGGCAGCGAGCAGCTGCTGGAGTTGTCGCAGCGTCCGCTGCCCGAAGGCCAGCTGGTGGCCGCGTCCTGCCATGACCTGCAGCAGCTGCAGGCCGCACAGCGGTTGGGCTGCGACTTCGCCGTGCTGGGCCCGGTGCAGGCCACGGCCAGTCATCCCGATGCCGTGCCGCTGGGCTGGAACGCGTTCGCCGAGCTGCGCGCGCAGGTGTCACTGCCAATCTACGCCCTGGGCGGCATGGGCCGCGGTCACATCGCCGAAGCGCGTCGCCATGGTGGGCAGGGCATCGCCGCCATCCGCGCGCTGTGGCTGGAGTAAGGCTGCTTCGCTCGCCGGGCATGGCCCGGCGCTACCGTGTGGGATGGAGGCAGTAGATCCACGCCATGCGTGGATGGATGCTCGCGATCACAGCGTGATCCAGAAACACCCGTACTGCCGCCGCAACCCCAGCACCGTCGACGCGCGCGACGCGCTGCCGGGCAAAGTCTGCTCCAAGCGCAGGCCGATGGGATGCCGCGCCACAGAGGCCACAGGGTCGGACCCCAGCGCGGCAGGGCTCTGATCCTCATCCTGCGATTGCTGCAGCGCCTGTGACGGATACACCGGCACCACGTCCACCAGGGGCCGCCGCGCCAACGATTCCAGCTGGCCGAGGATGCGCTGCGCGCCCGCATCGGAAACCGCGCCCCACAGATACAGTGAGGACAGCCGATTCACATCGTTGCTGACGATGCCGACGCGCAGCGCGTCCACCAGTTCACTCAGCCGCCGCGGGCAGCGTGCCCCCAGGGTGTCGCGCTGCAGGGTATTGCCGGCGGGCGCAGGCGGTGGCAACCGCGACCGCGCGCCCAGGCTGTCGCAGGGCCGGTCGGTGTAGACGCTTTGGCCCTGGGCATCGGTGCAGCGGTTCAGGCGCGTGGACTGTGCGTGGGCGACGCTCGACAGCACGCACAGCGGCAGCAGCAACAGCAGGAAGGAAAGCCGGATCATCCTCGCAGGGTAGCGCCGATCACGCTTGCGCGCCGTGCTTTCAGCCCTGCAGCAGCTTCAGCACCGAAGTGGTCGGCTTGGCCAGGTTCAAGGTGTAGAAGTGCAGGCCGGGTGCGCCGCCTTCGATCAGGCGCTGGCACAGCTTGGCCACCACTTCAGTGCCGAATGCACGCACCGACTCTGCATCATCGCCATAGGCCTGCATCTTGCGGCTGATCCAGCGCGGGATCTCCGCACCGCACTGTTCGGAGAAGCGGCGCAGCTGGCTGAAGTTGGCGATCGGCATGATGCCGGGCGTGATCGGTACCTGCACGCCCAGCCGCCGCACTTCGTCGACGAAATGGAAGTAGGCATCAGGGTTGAAGAAGTACTGGGTGATCGCCGCATCGGCACCGGCGTCGATCTTGGCCTTGAAATGCTTCAGGTCGGCCAGTGCGTCGGAAGCCTGCGGGTGCGTTTCGGGGTACGCGCCCACTTCGATATGGAACGCATCGCCGTGCTCGGCGCGGATGAAGTCGATCAGTTCGGCGGCATAGCGCATGTCACCGGGGAAACCCATGCCCGACGGCAGATCGCCGCGCAGCGCGACCAGGCGGCGGCAGCCGATGGCGCGATACAGCTTGAGCAGCTCGCGGATTTCCTGACGGGTGCCGCCGACGCAGGACAGATGCGGTGCGGCATCGAAGCCATGGTGCTGGTTGAGGTGGCGCACGGTCTCGGAGGTATAGCTCAGGGTCGAGCCACCGGCACCGAAGGTACAGGAAACGTATTCGGGGCCGTAGTCCTTCAGCTTGGCCGCGGCGCGGTCCAGTTGGCTGCGCTGTTCGTCGGTCTTGGGCGGATAGAACTCGAAGCTGATGGCAGTCATGGCACGGGCAGCGGCGGCGGGTGCGGATTAGTATATCGCTTCATCAAGATGGATGTGCGATTGCAGCGTGAGGGCAGGTCATCCGTGGTGCGCGACCGTTCGCCCTGCTGACCGGCCGTTGCTCCGGAATCGCAACCGGGGGCGCTGGACCGACGGCACGCTGATCCCATCCCGGCACCACCCACCTGATGAAGGAGCAGACGATGAAGATCTTCCTGGCACTCTGGTACGCAATGAAGGCGCTGGCCCGGCTGGCGATGATCGGCATGGCGATGGCCGTGCTCGGCTCCGGCTCGGCGCACGCCGCCAGCGCCCCGGCGGCGGGCAAGGTGCAGGTCGAGGTGGTCGGCAAGGGCCGCCCGCTGCTGATGATTCCCGGCCTCAACAGCAGCGCCGAGGTGTGGCGCGAGACCTGCCTGGCCCTGAAGGATGTGCAGTGCCATCTGGTGCAGCTGCCCGGCTTTGCCGGTGCGCTCGCGGCCGATCCGCGCCCGGTCGAGTTCCTGCCGGCGATGCGCGGGCAGCTGCTGGCCTACCTGCATGACCAGCATCTGGGCCCGGTGGTGGTGGTTGGCCACAGCCTCGGTGGCCTGCTGGGCCTGCAGATGGCGCAGGCCGAGCCGAAGGCGGTCAGCGCGCTGGTGGTGGTTGACGCCCTGCCATTCCTGCCGGCCGCGCGTGACCCGAAGGCCACCGCTGACAGCGTGCGGCCGGTGGCCGACCAGCTGCGCAAGGGCATGCTGGCCGCCGACGCCGCGCAATGGCAGGCGCAGTTGAAGGCGGGCCTGCCGGGGATGACCCGCGATCCGCAGCGCCAGGCCGAACTGGGCCGCTGGGGCGAAGACAGCGATCGCCAGACCACGGCCGATGCCATGCATGCGGTGATGACCACTGACCTGCGTGACAGCATTGCCTCGATCACCGCACCGACGCTGGTGCTGGGCAGCTGGGCCGGCTACCAGCCGATGGGTGGCACCGAGGACGGCACCCGGGCGGTGTTCCAGTCGCAGTACGCGAAACTGCAGGGCGTACAGATCGCGATGAGCGCGCAGGGTTTCCACTTCCTGATGTGGGATGATCCGCGCTGGTTGCAGGAACAGGTGCAGGCCTTCCTCGACCGCCACCACTGAGTTTCAACACGCCTCGGAATGGACATGCCGGATTCCTCCTCGACGGTACGCTTCTGGCTGCTCAATGCGCTGGTATGGGCGCTCTATGGCGTTGCCGGAATCGGCCTGCGCCAAGCCTATTTCAGCGATGCCGGAAGCGCAGGCGTGTTGATCACGCTGGGCCTGGCGTTGGCCCTGTTCGGATGCAGCGGTGCCATCCGCGCGCTGGCGCTGCGTGCAGACTGGTGGGCGCGCGGAACGGCCGGGCTGTTGCTGCGGCTGGCGCTGTCGGTGGCATTGGGCGCGGCAGTGGCGCAGCTGCTGGTGAACATCGCGCTGCACTCGGCGCTGGCCTGGAACTGGGTGAGCCTGGGGCGGCAGACGGCCGACTTCAGCCCCAAGGCGCTGCTGCTCTACTGGTACACCACTGCGGTGATGCTGGCCCTGTGGGCAGCGCTTTGGGCAAGCCTGCACAGCCTGCGCCGGATACGCGGGGCGGAACTGGCCCGCCTGCGCGCCGAAGCCGAGCGCAGTGCGCTGGAACGCGATGCGCTGCGTGCACGGCTCAACCCGCACTTCATGTTCAATGCGCTGAACAACCTGCGCGCGCTGATCCTGGAAGATCCTGAGCGTGCGCGCGACATGGTCACCCGCCTGTCACGCACGCTGCGCCAGGCGCTGGCGCACAACCGCAGCGAGCAGGTCACGCTGGCCGAGGAACTGGCGGTGGTCGACGACTATCTGGCAATCGAGGCGATCCACTTCGAGCAGCGCCTGCAGGTGCGGCGGCAGATCGATGCCGATGCCATGCAGGCGCAGTTGCCGGCGATGGCACTACAGCTGCTGGTGGAAAACGCGATCAAGCACGGCATCGCCAGCCGCCCCGGCGGCGGCGAGGTGCAGATCCGTGCCACGCTGGACAATGACGTGCTGCGCCTGCAGGTGGATAATCCGCTGGGCAGCGCCAACGAGCCCACCCCTGGGCATGGCGTCGGCCTGGCCTACCTGCGTGCGCAGCTCGGTACGCAAGGTCGTTTCATCCTGCAGCCGGTCGGCGACCGCATGCGGGCCCTGCTGGAGATTCCGCAATGAATGGCGTGCTGCGCGTGTTGATCGTTGATGATGCGCGGCTGGCGCGGCAGGAGCTGCGCACGCTGTTGTCGGCGCTGCCGTGGGTGCAGTGCGTGGGCGAGGCCGACGATGTGCCGGCCGCGCGCGAGGCGATCGCCACACTGGCGCCGGACCTGGTGCTGCTGGATGTGCAGATGCCCTCCGGCAGTGGCTTCGATGTTCTGGATGGGCTGGAGACGGTGCCGGCGGTGATCTTCGTTACTGCCTACGACACCTACGCGGTGCGCGCGTTCCAGGCCAATGCGCTGGACTATCTGGTGAAGCCGGTCGAGGCACCGCGCTTGCTGGAAGCGTTGCAGCGGGCGCGCCAGCGCGAGGTGGTGGCGGGCGAAACGCCGGAGCCGCGCAGCACGCTGGGCGCGCAGGACCAGGTGTTCGTGCGCGAGGGCGAACGCTGCTGGTTTGTGGCGGTCTCGGAGATCCGCCGGCTGGTGGTGGATGGCAACTACACGCGGCTGTGGTTCCGCGACCAGAACGCGTTGCTGACCCGCAGCCTGAGTGCGCTGGAGGCACGCCTGCCGCCGGATCTGTTCTTCCGTGCCAACCGCAACACGCTGGTCAACCTGCGCCGTATCCGAGGCGTGACGCCCAGCATCGCTGATGGTTATGACCTGGCGCTGGATGACGGCAGCGAGGTGGAGGTGTCGCGGCGGCAGGCGCGTGAACTGCGCGAGCGGATGGCGTTGTAGTTGCGGCTACAGCTCGGCACTGACCGGGCTGGTGATGAAGCCCCACAGCAGGCGCGCCATCACCTCCGGTGAACGTGCCTGCGCGCGGGCGTAGGCGAGCAGTGCATCCAGCCGCGAGCGGTCGTAGAGGTGCCCGGCCAGCAGCACCGCGTGCACACGACGGGTGTTGGCGGTGTCCTGCAGCGGGTTGCCGTCGAGCAATACCAGGTCGGCGGCTTTGCCGACCTCGACACTGCCATGCGATGCCTGCAGCTCCAGATGACGCGCCGCGTGCAGCGTTGCCGCGCGCAGCACGTCGGCCTGGCTCAGGCCTGCCTGCCGCAGCCACTGCAGTTCCTCGTGATAGCGGAAGCCACCCAGCCCGGTATCGGTGCCGACCAGCACGCTGACGCCGGCACGGTGCGCGGCACCGGTGAGGGCCAGTCCATGCTCGAAGTACGCCTTCAACGCGTCTTCGCCGCGCAGGCCAGGATAGCGTTCGGTGGTGGCCGTCAGATCATCGCGCCATGCCCAGCGCGAAAGTGGATCGAGATAGGCCAGACGTGGATCGTTGATGAAGGCGGGGTCGCGCGCACGCGCATCCTCTTCGCGGGTGACATGGGTGGGTACGAACGCGGCGCCGCTGGCCTGCATCAAGCCGAACGCCTCATTGCACACGGAAGGCTGGTAGCCACCGACCATGCGTTCGGCCAGTGCGGTCGGATCTTCGCCATCCAGCGTACCGCCGCGCCACGCTGCCGCGTTGTCGAAGCAGTGGCGTACGAACAGATGGGCATGCTCGAAGCTGCGCTGGCCCGCCTGCACCGCGGCGTCCAGAGGCACGGCCTTGGGCAGGTGGCCGATCAACGGACGGCGCAGCTGCTGCGCCTCCGTGGCCAGCCGCTGGTAGGTGTCCGCACGCAGCTGGTTGTAGACCTTCAACGCGTCGACACCGCGCGCGCTGTACGTGCGTGCACGCTCGGCGGCGGCCTCCGGCGCAAGTGACGGATCTTCAAAGTAGAAGCTGGCGACCTGCACGAAACGCGGCGCAACCTGCTGCCCGGCAACGGCCTGTGCGGTCCAGCGGCGCTTGTCGGCCACGCAGGCGATCAGCGGATCGGTAGCCTGCGGGCAGTCCATCATGTCGCGGGTGCCGGTGATGCCATTGGCCAGCATCAGCGGGAACTGCAGCTGCGGCGACAGCTGCAGGGCGTGGGTGTGCATGTCCCAGAAGCCGGGCAGCAGCCAGCGGCCGCCGGCGTCGAAGACCGGCAACGCTTCATCGGCAATGCCTTCGCCGACGGCGGTGATCGTGCCGTTGCGGATGGTGACCGTGGTGGGTTCGCTGGCTTGGCCGCGCATGACGTCCACCACCCGCGCGTTGATGATCATCCGGTTGTCGCCGGCCTCGGGCAGCGGCGGTGCACGCAGCGGCCAGAGCAGGGCGGCGATGAACAGCAATGGCGGTGCCAGCAGGACGACGGCCAGCACCTTCAGCCATCGGCGGCGGACGGGGTGGGGCAACGCACGTGCTGCTTCCATGAGCCGACGATCCTTGTGGTGGGTCGCGCGCAGGGTGCGGCAAGAGGGCGGGGGATGCCAGTGACCATCGGCATGCCGTCCTCCCTGGCGCCGGGGCGGTTACCCTGTGCAGCGGATTCCCTGACCACGCCACGCCATGTCCATCGTCCTCACCGATTTCGCCCGTCCCCGCCTGTTCCCGCGCGTGCCGCGCGGCAACACCATCCAGGATTGCACTGCCGAGCAGTTCGAGGCACACCTCAATGCGCACGCGCCGCTGAAGGTACTCGACGGCTACGCCCCGTTCTGCAAGTTGTTCGTCTACGAGAACTGGACCAGCACGCGTTGCCTGACGGTGCCGGTCACCGACGCCAACCGCCACCAGCTGCGCAGCGGCTATGAGGCGCGCAACCGCGAGGAACTGCCGGTGCTGGTGCGCTGGTTCGAGGGCGTGGAATCACCGCGCGCGAACTACCTGGTGGTAATCCTGTACAGCGCCGGGCAGCTGGCGAAGGAGGGTTCACCGATCGAAGCCGACTGGGGCATCGTCGGTTGCATCTATACCTCCGAGCCCGAGGAAGTGCCGATGGCACCGATCACCATGATGCGCAATGCACTGGGCGTGGAGGAGGGCGGTTCCGGTGTGCCGCTGGATCGCGAGGCTTACCAGCGCTCCGTCGCGTTCTGGGAGAACAACGCCAACTGGCGGCCGTGAGCCCACGCTGCGGCCGGACAGTCGGCATGTGAACAGGGAAGATTGCAGCGGGGCGCTACCATGGGGGTGGATCAACGCAGGGAGCACAGGGATGGATGTTCGCAGTTGGATGCCGTTCGCATGGGTCGCCGCAGGCCTGCTGGCCGCGTGTGAGGGCTCTGCAGCAAAATACGATGCAGGCGCTGCCTGTGGTGCTTTGTCCGACGTGACGCCGATCCGCGATGCCGGCGTGGGTTCACTGCAGGCGCAGGCAACGTCGGGGCGCTGCACGTTCCATGTGGAAGCGGATGACGCTGCAGCGCTTTCGCGTCAGCAGTCGTTGCTGCAGAGCGTGTCGGCGATCGCCTGTAGTGCGCCAGCCACCACCCGGCCTTTGCAAGGGGCTGCAGGCTTCGACCTGCAGATGCCTGCGCGTTGCCCACTCTCTTCCAGCACGCCCTTGATTGCCCGGGAAGGAGGCTGGCACCAGCGGCGACTTTCGTCGGTCCCGACGTATCCTGCGGCCGCCATGCGCGAGGCCCAGCAGGGAGGTGTCGAGCTGATGCTGCTGCTGGATGCGCAGGGCAAGACCCAGGCGATCATCCTGTCCCGATCCAGCGGCTACCCGCTGCTCGATGCGGCGGCGCTCAAGCACGCGCGTGACTGGCGCTACGAGCGTGAAGCGGCAGGCAAGGCACCAAGCATGAGCCTGATACGCGGCACGGTCACGTTCAAGCTCAACTAAGGCGTCTGCAGGGCGGGCTCGGGCTTCCACTCCCACCAGGTGTAGTGGTATTCGCGCTCGGTCGCGCTCCATTGCTGCGCGCAGCAGGTGCATGTCAGCCGGTAGCATTCGCCCCAGCCGTCCTCCGCTTCGCCCCGTGCACGCAGCTGCACGTGACCTTGTTCCAGCAGCGGCTCGGGGCTGAAGAACACATAGGATGGGTAGAGCGCGCACAGGCAGCCTTCGCGTGCCTGCCAGTAGCGCAGCCGTTGCAGGGCCGCCTTGAGGTGCGCCTGGTTGCTGATCAGCATGCCGCCAAGGGCGATGCCTTGGCAGCTGCGTTCGATCGTATCCACATGCGCGACCAGCGCGTCCAACGATGAGGCGCTGAACAGCCGAGCGACCGTACGCGCGGCATCGGCGATGCGCGTTGCATCGCGCGACAACAGGTCCTGCAGCAGCACATCGGCCTGTGCATCGTCGAGCCGGGGTATCGGCGCTGCAGACCACGGCCAGCGCATCAGCGTGACTTGCCGATGGCAGCGTAGTGGCCGGCAGTCAGCCGCAGCAGGTCGGCCGGTGCCAGTTCCACTTCCAGGCCGCGGCGACCGGCGCTGACATGCAGCGCGGGCAATGCCTGCGCGCTGGCGTCCAGGAAGGTGCGCAGGCGCTTCTTCTGCCCGAGTGGGCTGATGCCACCGACCAGGTAACCGGTCGCGCGCTGTGCGGCATCGGCCGCGGCCATTTCGCACTTCTTGCAGCCGGCCGCTTCGGCCAGCGCCTTCAGGTCCAGCTGGCCGGCCACCGGCACGATCGCTACCAGCAGTTCGTGGGTCTCGGTGCTGGCCAGCAGGGTCTTGAACACCTGGGCCGGGTCGAGGCCGAGCTTGTCGACGGCTTCGCCGCCATAGGATTCGGCGTGGGCATCGTGCACGTAGCTGCGCACGGTGTGGGCGATCTTCTCGCGCTTGAGCAGGTTGATGGCCGGAGTCATGGGGGCATCCTAGCGCGGGGCAGGGGTGTTGCCTTGACCGAGGCTATTGTTCCCGCTCCGGTGGGGAACATCCACGCATGGCGTGGATCTACTGTGGGTTGGCTGGGGGATATCCACGCCATGCGTGGATACGTGGTGTACGGCCACACGCGAACGCAGAACGGGCGCCCGAAGGCGCCCGTTCCGTGTGTTGCATGCACCGGTAGTGCCGGCCGCTGGCCGGCACCGCGCAGGCATCAGTAGCGGTAGTGGTCCGGCTTGAACGGGCCTTCCACCGGCACGCCGATGTAGTCGGCCTGTTCCTGGCTCAGGGTGGTCAGCTTCACGCCGATCTTTTCCAGGTGCAGGCGGGCCACTTCTTCGTCCAGCTTCTTCGGCAGCAGGTAGACCTTCTTCTCGTAGCTGTCCTTGTTCGCCCACAGGTCGATCTGTGCCAGGGTCTGGTTGGCGAAGCTGTTGGACATGACGAAGCTCGGGTGGCCGGTGGCGCAGCCCAGGTTCACCAGGCGGCCTTCGGCCAGCAGGAAGATCGCGTTGCCGTTCGGGAAGATGTACTTGTCCACCTGCGGCTTGATGTTGACGTGCTTGATGCCGGCGAACGACACCAGCGCATCGACCTGGATCTCGTTGTCGAAGTGGCCGATGTTGCAGACGATGGCCTGGTCCTTCATCGCGCTCAGGTGCTCGATGCGGATGATGTCCTTGTTGCCGGTGGTGGTGACGTACAGGTCGGCACGGCCCAGGGTCGATTCGATGGTGTTGACTTCATAGCCTTCCATCGCCGCCTGCAGGGCGCAGATCGGGTCGATCTCGGTGACGATGACGCGCGCGCCGTAGGCACGCAGCGAGGCCGCACAGCCCTTGCCGACGTCGCCGTAGCCGCAGACCACGGCCACCTTGCCGGCCAGCATCACATCCATCGCGCGCTTCAGGCCATCGGCCAGCGACTCGCGGCAGCCGTACAGGTTGTCGAACTTGCTCTTGGTGACCGAGTCGTTGACGTTGATCGCCGGGATCAGCAGGGTGCCGGCCTGGGCCAGCTGATACAGGCGGTGCACGCCGGTGGTGGTCTCTTCGGAGACGCCCTTCCAGTCCTTGACCACGCGGCCCCAGTAACCCGGGCGCTCCTTGGCGACGCGCTTGAGCAGGTTCTTGATGACCTGTTCTTCGTGCGAGGCAGAGGCGGTGTTGACCCAGTCGCTGCCGTTTTCCAGCTCGTAGCCCTTGTGGATCAGCAGGGTCACGTCACCACCGTCGTCGACCACCAGCTCCGGGCCGGTCAGGGTGCCGTCGGCCAGGGTGAAGGTCAGCGCGTCCAGGGTGCAGTCCCAGTACTCTTCCAGGGTTTCGCCCTTCCAGGCGAACACCGGGGTGCCGGTGGCGGCGATGGCGGCAGCGGCGTGGTCCTGGGTCGAGAAGATGTTGCACGAGGCCCAGCGCACGTCGGCGCCGATGTCCTTCAGGGTCTCGATCAGCACCGCGGTCTGGATGGTCATGTGCAGCGAGCCGGTCACGCGCACGCCCTTCAGCGGCAGCTCGGCCTGGTACTTGCGGCGGATCGACATCAGGCCCGGCATTTCGTGCTCGGCGATGTCCAGTTCCTTGCGGCCCCAGTCGGCCAGCGTGATGTCGCGGATCTTGTAATCACCTTCGGTGGAGAAGGTCTTGGCAACAGCGTTCATTCGTGTGCTCCGGTTGTGGGCGAGCGGGTGCTCGCATCTAGCCGGGCGCCGTTGTTACAAAGCCACCTTACCGAGCCTGGCCGGGCCTCATGGGATCCGGTCGCAGCGCCCCTCGGCAGGGGAGAACCCCCATTATATCGCGGCCCCGGCATGACATCCGGATGACCCAACCATCGGCAGATGGGGCGGCGTGCACGGCCTGTTAAGGTCGGTGTTTTCACGCATCACACAGGTGGAACGATGAGCATGCACGCGCGCCGCACACGGCGCTGGACCGGCCTGGTCCTGTCGATGGGATTGCTGGCGGTGGCCCCGCTGGCCTGGGCCGCGGCCCCGCAGCCCGCCCAGGTACAGGCCCAGGGCGTCAATGGCTACGAACTGCCTTCGGCGGCGCTGCAGGCGGTGGTGGACGCGCCGCGCGCACCCTCGCTGTACCTGTCGCCACGCCGCGATGTCGCCGCGATGATGCAGATGCCGTCGCTGCCATCGATCCAGGTGGTGGCGCAGCCGGAACTGAAGCTGGCCGGCCTGCGCATCAACCCGCGCACCTTCTCCGACAGCCGCTTCAGCTTCGGCGAGAAGCTGTGGCTGATGAACGTGGCCGACGGCAAGGAACGGCAGATCAGCGGCCTGCCGGCCAAGCTGTCGATCGCCAGCGTGATGTGGTCGCCGGACCAGAAGTGGCTGGCCTTCAACCAGGTCGACGCCGCCAGCGGCGCCAATGAACTGTGGCTGGTGGATGTGGCCGGCGGCAGCGCCCGTCGTCTGGTCGCCGGCCTGAACACGGTGATCGGCAGTGGCTACCAGTGGCTGCCGGACAGCCGCGGCCTGGTGGTGTTCACCCGCCCGGCCAACCTTGGTGCGGCCCCGGCCGCCGACGGCATTCCGACCGGCCCGGCCGTGCAGCAGACCAGCCAGGGCGGCGGCGTGGTGTCGATCCGTACCTACCAGGACCTGCTGAAGAACGAGGCCGACGCGCGCCAGTTCGATTACTACGCCACCACCCAGCCGATGGAAGTCAGCCTGGATGGCAACACCCGCGCGATCGGCGCAGCTGGCATCTTCATGGGCTTTGCGGTGTCGCCGGATGGCCGCTTCGTGCTGCGCCAGCCGGTGCAGCGGCCGTATTCCTACGTGGTGCCGGTGAGCAGTTTCCCGCGCCGCATTGAAGTGATCGACCGTGCCAGCGGCAAGCTGGTGCACACCGTGGCCGTGCGTCCGCTGGTGGAAGGTTTGCCGACCGGCAACGACGCTGAAGTGACCGGCGTGCGCGATATCAGCTGGCGTGGTGATGCCGATGCCACGCTGGTCTGGGCCGAAGCCCAGGACGGCGGCGACCCGAACAGGGAGGCCAAGGTGCGCGATGCGGTGCTGATGCAAGCTGCGCCGTTCGACAAGCCGCCGGTCACGTTGGCCCAGCTCGGCAGCCGTCTGGTGGGCATCAACTGGGGCCGTGGCGACCTGGCCCTGCTGACCGAGTCGTGGTGGAAGACGCGCAAGACCAGGACCTGGCTGATTGCCCCGGACAATGCCGGCGCCGAGCCGCGCCTGCTGTGGGATCGAGACGGGCAGGACCGCTATTCCGATCCGGGCCGGCCGCTGTTGTCCAGCGACGACCGCGGCCGCTCGCTGCTGCAGACCAGCGCCGATGGCAGCAGCCTGTATCTGGCCGGTGCCGGTGCATCGCCGGAAGGCGATCGTCCGTTCGTGGACCGCTTCGACGTCGCCACGGGCAAGGCCACCCGCCTGTTCCACTCGCAGGCGCCGAGCTATGCGCTGCCGGTGGCGCTGCTGGACAACCAGGCCAGCTCGCTGCTGCTGAGCCGCGAGAGCCCGGATGAGCCGGCCAACTTCTACGTGCAGTCGCTGGCCGATGCCGGTGCTGCACCGCGTGCGCTGACCCACTTCGCGCATCCGCTGCCGCAGTTGAAGGGCGTGCAGAAGGAGCAGATCCGCTACAAGCGCAAGGATGGCGTCGACCTGACCGCGACCCTGCTGCTGCCGCCGGGCTACGACCCCAAGCGCGACGGCCCGCGGCCGCTGCTGATGTGGGCCTACCCGGGCGAGTTCAAGAGTGCGGCTGCGGCCAGCCAGGTGACCGATTCGCCGTACCGCTTCAATGCGGTCAGCTACTGGGGCCCGCAGGCGTTCCTGGCCAAGGGGTATGTGGTGCTGGCCAGCCCGTCGATGCCGATCATCGGCGAGGGCGACAAGGAGCCGAACGACACCTACATCGAACAGCTGGTGGCCAACGCCCAGGCAGCCGTGGATGAAGTGGTGCGCCGTGGCGTGACCGATCGCGATCACATCGCCATTGGTGGCCATTCCTACGGTGCGTTCATGACCGCCAACCTGCTGGCGCATACGCGCCTGTTCAAGGCGGGCATCGCGCGCAGCGGCGCCTACAACCGCACGCTCACCCCGTTCGGCTTCCAGGCCGAGGAGCGCAACTACTGGCAGGCGCAGGACGTCTACCAGAAGATGGCGCCGTTCAACTACGCCGACAGGATCAAGGATCCGATCCTCTTCATCCACGGTGTGGACGACAACAACTCCGGCACGTTCCCGATGCAGAGCGAGCGCATGTTCGCCGCGGTGAAGGGCCTGGGTGGCACCGCGCGTCTGGTGATGCTGCCGAACGAATCGCATGCCTACCGTGCACGCGAGTCGATCATGACCATGCTGGCCGAAAGCGAGCGCTGGCTGGAACAGACCATCGGCCCGGCCGAGCAGGGCAAGGCGAAGAAGAAGCGCTGACGTGACCCGGTAGTGGGGGGGGGGGGGGGGGGGGGGGGGGGGGGGGGGGGCGCCGGGGGGGGGGGGGGCGCCGGGGGGGGGGGGGGGGGCGGCCGCGGAG
>NZ_JAWIRT010000026.1:46929-49929 GCF_036320045.1 Stenotrophomonas sp. SMYL20
GCGGCCACCCCCGCCCCCCCCCCCCCCCCCCCCCCCCGCGCCCCCCCGCCCCCCCCCCCCCCCCCCCCCCCCGCCACTACCAGATGAAACCATTTTTGCATCGCAGCACGATGCCCGTTCTGGGATAGGCTTGGGGTCTGGATCCGTTGACCGAGGCCTGTGCGTCGCCGATGAACGAGTACCGCAGCAGCATCGAGTTTGCTTCCCCCGATCTTCCGCTTCGCGATGATGTGCGCCGGCTCGGCGCGCTGGTTGGCGACCTGCTGGTTGAACAGGTCTCCGCCGCCTTCCTCGACGATGTGGAAGACGTGCGCACCCGCGCCATCGCCCGCCGCGAGAACCAGGCGCCGTTGTCGGAGCTGGCCGATGGCCTGGCCGGGCGCACGCCGCAGCAGGCCGAAACCATGGTGCGGGCCTTCAGCACCTACTTCCAGGTGGTCAACATCGCCGAGCGCGTGCATCGCATCCGCCGTCGCCGTGACTACCAGCGCGCCGGTACCGCAGGGGCGCAGCCCGATGGCCTGCAGGATGCACTGCAGCACCTGAAGGCGCAGGGTGTGGGCCTGGACGAGCTGGCGCAGTGGCTGCCACGCATCGACATTGAGCCGGTGTTCACCGCACACCCGACCGAAGCGGTACGCCGCGCGCTGCTGGAAAAAGAGCAGTTGATGGTGGCCAGCCTGGTCGACAACCTCGACGGCCAGCGCACGCCGGGTGAGGCCGCCGCCGATGCCGCGCGCTTCCGCATGGCATTGACCGCTTCGTGGCAGACCACCGATTCCTCGCCGGTGCGGCCCACCGTCGATGACGAACGCGAGCACGTCGGCTTCTATCTGGTGCAGGTGCTGTACCGGGTGATTCCGGTGCTGTACGAATCGCTGCAGCAGGCGTTGCGCGATACCTATGGCGAAGAACTGCCGCTGCCGCGCCTGCTGCGTTTCGGCACCTGGGTGGGCGGCGACATGGACGGCAACCCGAACGTGGATGCCCATACCATCCGCAATACGCTGGATGCGCAGCGGCAGGCGGTGCTCGCGCGCTACCAGAAGGAACTGCTGCAGCTGGCCAGCCTGCTCAGCCAGTCCACCGAGCGGGTGGGTGTGAGCGATGCGCTGCAGGCACGGGTGGCGCACTACCAGCAGTTGCTGCCCAAGGTGCAGTCGCGACCGCGTCATGCCGACATGCCGTACCGCCTGCTCAATGACCGCATGCGTGCACGCCTGCAGGCCACGCTGGATGACGGCGAAGGCGCCTACGCCGGTCCTGATGAACTGATCGAGGATCTGCAGCTGATCCTCGACAGCCTGCGCGCCAACCGCGGCGAACATGCCGGTGGCTTCGCCGTGCAGCGCCTGCTGTGGCGGGTGAAGACGTTCGGTTTCCATCTGGCGCGGTTGGACGTGCGCCAGGAATCGAGCGTGCATGCGCGCGCGCTGGCCACCGTGCTGGGCGGCGACGCAGCGTGGGACAGTCTCGATGCCGTGGGGCGTGCGCGTCTGCTGGCGCCGCATGCCAGTGGTGACGCGCCGTTGCCGAAGGGCGACGACAAAGGCAACCAGCGTCTGGATGCGGTATTTGTTGCGTTGGCCGATGCGCGTGCGCGCCATGGTGGCGATGCGCTGGGCAGCTACATCATCTCGATGGCACACGACCGCAGTGACGTGCTGGCCGTGCTGGCGCTTGCACGCCGTGGCGGCCTGGTGGAAGAGGGCGGTTCGGTGCCGCTGGATATTGCGCCATTGTTCGAAACCGTGGACGACCTCAAGCGTGGCACCGCCACCCTGCGTGACCTGCTGGCCGACCCGATCTATCGCGCGCACCTGCACGCACGCGACGACGTGCAGATGGTGATGCTCGGCTATTCGGACAGCAGCAAGGACGGCGGCATCGCCGCATCGCGTTGGGGCCTGCAGCGTGCGCAGGTGGAATTGCTGGAGGTGGCGGCCGAGGCCGGCATCCGCCTGACCTTCTTCCATGGCCGTGGTGGTTCGATCAGCCGTGGTGGTGGCAAGACCACGCACGCGGTGGATGCGTCGCCGCGCGGCAGCATCGATGGCCGCCTGCGGGTGACCGAGCAGGGCGAGGTGATCCATCGCAAATACGGCATCCGTGCGCTGGCGCTGCGCTCGCTGGAACAGGCCACCGGCGCGGTACTGCGCGCCAGCCTCCGCCCGCGGGCTGCCGAACCCCGCGAGGATGAGTGGCGACCGGTGATGGATGTGGTCGCTGGCTCCAGCAGCGAGGTGTACCGCGCCTTCGTCGGCCAGTCTGGCTTCATGGACTACTTCCGCACGGCCACGCCGATCGACGTGATCGAGCGGATGACGCTGGGTTCGCGTCCGTCGCGCCGGCTCGGTCAGGACGCAGCACTGGGCAACCTGCGCGCGATTCCGTGGGTATTCGCCTGGAGCCAGGCACGCGCGGTGATTCCCGGCTGGTATGGCGTGGGCAGTGGCCTGCAGGCGGCGATTGATGCCGGCCACGAACAGACCCTGCGCGACATGGCGCGAGACTGGCCGTTTTTCCGTACGTTCCTGGACGACATCGCCATGGTGCTGTCCAAGGGCGATATCACCATTGCCGAGCAGTTCTCGAAGCTGTCCGGCGAGCTGCACGGGCGCTTCTTCCCACAGGTGCAGCGCGAACTGGAACTCACCCGGCACTGGCTGCTGGCGCTGATGGACCAGCGGACGCTGCTGGACCACGATGCGCGGCTTGCGCTGTCGATCCGCCTGCGCAATCCCTACGTCGATCCGATCAGCGTGCTGCAGGTGGATCTGCTGCAGCGTTGGCGCGAAAGCGGGCGCGAGGATGACGACCTGCTGCGCGCGCTGATGGCCTGCGTGAACGGTGTTTCGCAGGGCGTGCAGAACACCGGGTGACCCACTGCATCCGCCGGGCATGGCCCGGCGAACTCGAAATGGTAGTGCCGGGGGGGGGGGGGGGGGGGCGCGCGGGGGGGGGGGGGGGGCGCGCGGGGGGGGGGGGGGGCGGGGCGCG
>NZ_JAWIRT010000026.1:49939-54915 GCF_036320045.1 Stenotrophomonas sp. SMYL20
CGCGTCGTCCCGCCCGCGGGCCGGCAACCCCTTGATGTCTGGCAGCACGCGCGAGGTTGCCGGCCAGCGGCTGGCACTACCGGGTTCACGCTCATTCCTCCGGCGACGGTGGATTCGACGCCAGCAGTTCCAGATGGCGCTGCTCCATTTCCTGGCGCAACTGGCGGCGGATCAATGCGGCTGCCTGGCGGCGCTTCTCGTCCGACGTGACCGGCTGCAATGACGGCACCGGCGTTGGCCGGCCTTCCTCATCCACGGCCACCATGGTGAAGAAGCAGCTGTTGGCATGGCGCACGCTGCGCTTGAGGATGTCCTCGGCCACCACCTTGATGCCGATCTCCATCGACGAGGTGCCGGTGTAATTCACCGAGGCCAGGAAGGTGACCAGCTCGCCCACCGCGATGGGCTGGCGGAACATCACCTGGTCCACCGACAGGGTGACCACGTAGCTGCCGGCGTAACGGCTGGCGCAGGCGTAGGCGACCTGGTCGAGCAGGCGCAGGATGGCGCCGCCGTGGACCTTGCCGGAGAAATTGGCCATCTCCGGCGACATCAGCACGGTCATGGACAGCTGGTGGGTTTTCAGTTCGGTCGACATGGGGCGATTGTATCGGCAACCGGTAGTGCCGGCCGCTGGCCGGCAACCACGCGATTGTTCCCGGAGGCCATGAAAAAGCCGGCCAGCGGCCGGCTCTACCAGAAGCAGAAGGGCCGCGTGAGCGGCCCTTCGTGTTTCTTACTTCAGCTTCGCATCGGCGCGCAGGGCGGCGGCGCGGTCGGTCTTCTCCCAGGAGAAGGCCGTGGCGTTGACGGTCTCGCCTTCGCCGTTGAGGTAGCTGAACTCCTTCGGCTTGCGGCCGAAGTGGCCGTAGGCCGCGGTCTGCTGGTACATCGGGTGCACCAAGTCCAGCATCTTGATGATGCCGTACGGGCGCAGGTCGAAGTGCTTGCGGATCAGCTTCTCGATCTTGTCGTCGCTGATCTTGCCGGTGCCGAAGGTGGTGACCGAGATCGAGGTCGGCTCAGCCACGCCGATGGCGTAGGAGACCTGCACTTCGCAACGGTCGGCCAGGCCGGCGGCAACCACGTTCTTGGCGACGTAGCGGGCCGCGTAGGCCGCCGAACGATCGACCTTGGACGGGTCCTTGCCGGAGAACGCGCCACCACCGTGACGGGCCCAGCCGCCGTAGGTGTCGACGATGATCTTGCGGCCGGTCAGGCCGCAGTCGCCCACCGGGCCGCCGATCTCGAACTTGCCGGTCGGGTTGATGTGGAACTTGGTGCCCTTGTGCAGCCACTTGGCCGGCAGCACCGGCTTGATGATCTCTTCGCGGACGGCCTCGATGAGGTCCTTCTGCTTGATGCCCGGGGCGTGCTGGGTCGACAGGACCACGGCGTCGATGGCCGAGACCACGCCGTTTTCATAGCGCAGGGTGACCTGGCTCTTGGCGTCCGGGCGCAGCCACGACAGCGGCGAGTTCTTCTTCTTGCGGATCTTGGCCTGCTGCTCGACCAGGCGGTGCGACAGGTGGATCGCGGCCGGCATGTAGCTGTCGGTCTCGTTGGTGGCATAGCCGAACATCAGGCCCTGGTCGCCAGCGCCCATTTCT
This sequence comes from Stenotrophomonas sp. SMYL20, assembly GCF_036320045.1. Classification (NCBI taxonomy): domain Bacteria; kingdom Pseudomonadati; phylum Pseudomonadota; class Gammaproteobacteria; order Lysobacterales; family Lysobacteraceae; genus Stenotrophomonas; species Stenotrophomonas sp. SMYL20. Next base: position 51,550 of record NZ_JAWIRT010000026.1, read on the forward strand.
TCCGGCTTCTTGCGGTCCACGCCCTGGGCGATGTGCGGCGACTGCTTGCCGATCAGGTTCAGCACGCCACAGGTGGCGCCGTCGAAGCCGACGTCGGAGCTGTCATAGCCGATGTCCACGATGACCTTGCGGGTCAGCGCTTCCAGGTCGATCCAGGCGCTGGTGGTGATTTCACCGGCCACAATGGCAACACCGGTCTTGACCATGGTCTCGCAGGCCACGCGGGCGCGCTGGTCCTGGGTCAGGATCGCGTCCAGCACCGCATCGGAGATCTGGTCGGCAACCTTGTCCGGATGGCCTTCGGAGACCGACTCGGAGGTGAAGAGATAGCTGGACATCAGGCGTAATATCCCTTGATTCGGATGGAAAGATGGGCGCGAATGATACACGGGGTGCGCCGCCTGTGCATTGTGAACCTGTACCGGTTGCCGGTGGTTAAGCCCGCGTAGGCCCGGCAGGGGCCGTCCGGCCGGGATTGGGGCTCAGCCTCGAGGCCCAGTGTTCCACCAGCGTGACAACGCAGCGGGCGGCTACCGGCCCCGACTGCGCGGGCCACCTCGCTCGCCCCAGGACCGGCCAGCCGTCATCGTTCTGCCCCAAAACCGCCATCTGGCTGCCGCCTGCCGGGCGCAGGCTGTCGGCCAATCCGGCCGCCGGGCATGAGTGGATCCGCCATGCAGGAACTTGAACAGCGTCTCCAGCAACGCTTCCCCGATTGGTTCCATGGTCGCCGGGGCCAACTGGCGCGGCCGTTGCTGCGCAGCGTCGGTCGCTGGTCGCGGCTGGACCAGATCGAAGCCTTCCTGCAGCGCAGCTCAGGCCTGCGTGGCTTCGGCTTCGTCGCCGCCGGCCTGGAGTTCATCGACGGCCAGTACCAGGTGGACCCGGCCGCGCTGGCCAGGATCCCGGCCACCGGCCGCCTGCTGATCGTCGCCAACCATCCCTCCGGGGCACTGGATGCCCTGGCCCTGCTGGACGCGGTCGGCCGCATCCGCCGTGACGTGCGGATCGTGGCCAACGACCTGTTGGGGGCAATCGCGCCACTGCAGGACCTGCTGCTGCCGGTACGCATCCTCGGTGGCAAGGCCCAGCGTGGCAGCCTGCATGCCGTCGAAGAGGCGCTGGCCGCCGAGCAGTGCGTGATCGTGTTCCCGGCCGGCGAGGTCTCGCGGCTGTCGCTGCGCGGCATCCGTGATGGTCGCTGGCAGCGCGGTTTCGTCCGCTTTGCCCGTGCCGCTGGCGCGCCGGTGCTGCCGGTGCGTGTGGAGGCGCGCAACTCGGCGCTGTTCTACGGCGCCTCGACCCTGTTCAAGCCGGCGGGCACCGCGCTGCTGGCGCGCGAGATGTTCACCCGTCGTGGCCGTCCGCTGCGGCTGAGCATCGGAGAGCCGATGCAGCTGGGCAAGGGCGGCGACCCGGGCGCACAGCTGCTGGCGGTGCGCCGCGCGCTGTATGCGCTGGGCCGTAATGGGGCCGCGGGCGATGCAGCTGCTGTAGCAGGCCCCGAGCCGCTGGCGTCCCCGGTGCCGCCTTCACAGGTGGCCGCAGGCATCGCCGCGGCGACCCAGCTGGGCCAGACCGCCGACGGCAAGCAGATCCTGCTGGCGACCTGTACCGCCGATTCGCCGCTGCTGCTGGAGCTGGGGCGTCTGCGCGAGCTGACCTTCCGCCAGGTAGGCGAGGGCACCGGGCGCAGCCGCGATCTGGATGATTACGATCCGCGGTACGAACACATCGTGATATGGGACGCCGCCGCGCAGCGCATCGCCGGCGCCTACCGGATCATGCGTGGTGCCCACGCGCTGGCCCGGCACGGCCTGTCCGGGCTCTACAGCGCGTCGCTGTTCCGCTATTCCGACGATGCCATCACCCACATCGCCGAAGGCCTGGAACTGGGCCGCAGCTTCGTGGTGCCTGATTACTGGGGCAGCCGCAGCCTGGACTACCTGTGGCAGGGCATCGGCGCCTACCTGCAGTGCCGGCCCGGCATCCGCTACCTGTTCGGCGCCGTGTCGATCAGCGCAGCACTGCCACGCGATGCACGCGAGCAGCTGGTGGCGTACTACCAGCGCTACTACAGCGGTACCGCCGGCCTGGCCGAATCGAACCGCCCGTTCCAGTACTTCGCCGCGCCGCCAAGTTTCGGCGAGCTGGATGCAGGTGCCGCGTTCGATGTGCTCAAGGCCAACCTGGCCGCACTCGGCACTGGCGTGCCGACGCTGTATCGCCAGTACACCGATCTGTGCGAACCCGGTGGCGCCCGTTTCCTTGCCTTCGGTGTCGACCCGGACTTCAGTGATTCGATCGACGGCCTGATTGAAGTGGACCTGTGCGCGATCAGGCCGAACAAGCGCAAACGCTACCTGCGCGATGCGGGGACGCCGGCATGAGCGCGCTGGCGAACCTGTCGCCGCACCGGCGCGCAGTGTTCGTCTCCGACGTGCACCTGGGGTCACGTCATTGCCATGCCACCGAGCTGGCGAGGTTCCTCTCGCAGCTGCGCTGCGAACGGTTGTACCTGGTGGGCGACATCATCGACCTGTGGTGGATGGCGCATCGCCGCGCCAACTGGCGCCAGTCGCACAGCGAAGTCATCCAGGCCCTGCACGCGCTGCGCCGTGCCGGGACCGAGATCGTCTACATCCCCGGCAACCATGACGCGTCACTGCGCCACGTGTGCGGGCTGATGCTGCCAGCGATGCAGGTGCGCCGTCGCGCCATCCATGTGACCGCCGATGGCCGTCGCCTGCTCGTTGCGCATGGGGACGAGTACGACGGCGTGACCCACTTCGGTGGCCTGCAGGAAAAGTTCGGTGACTGGCTGTACTACCGCATCCTGACCGGCAACCAGGCGTTGAATGCGGTGCGGCGGCTGCTGGGGATGCGCTACTGGTCGCTGTCGGAGTTCCTGAAGAAGCGCAGCGGTGCGGCCGAACGCTACATCGAACGCTTCGTGCAGGCCGGGCTGGACGACGTGCGGCGGCGCGGACTGGATGGCATCGTCTGTGGCCACATCCATCGCGCGGCGCTGATCGAGCGCGATGGCCTGGTCTATGCCAACGACGGCGACTGGGTGGAGAGCCTGACCGCGCTGGCCGAAGACCATGATGGCGCGCTGCGCCTGCTCGACCACAATGGCCAGACCCTGGTGGAACTGCCGGGCGCGCGCATCAAGCAAGCGGCTTGACCCACTCTTGTAGAGTCGAGCCATGCTTGTATGTTCCTCCCGGCTCCTACGCGGTATGTAGGAGCCAGGGTGGAGGGACCGTCAAGCATGCATCTGCGGATACTAGCCGACAGACGAGTCGAGCGATCCCCATCCCGCACACGAACGTCGATAAAGGATCGTACGGCCCCCAAAGGGGA
>NZ_JAWIRT010000027.1:0-33827 GCF_036320045.1 Stenotrophomonas sp. SMYL20
TGGCCTGCCACCCACGGAGAAGAAAAAGAAGAACAAAAGCCGGTCGCGCGCTGCGCTTGCTCGTGTAGAGCCGAGCCCATGCTCGGCATCGCGGACTGACCGCAAAGCAGCCGAGCGTGGGCTCGGCTCTACAAAAGGCGGCCTGCCAGGCTGCCTTTGCTTTTGATCTTCTTTTCTCTTCCGTGGATGGATGCGCACGGAACCTGTCCGTGGCCGGGCAGGTGGGCTGCGCAGGGGCGTGAGCCGCATGGGCCCGAGGCATGCCTCGGGCGGGTTGGGCAGGACGCCCAACCCCGGTCTTGCCGTGTGCGCAGGACAGCGCACACGAGCAAGCGGCGACCGAGCTTACATGGACGTACTTGCAGCGGCCCCTGCGCAGTCCACCTGCCCGGCCTCACCCATGAACTGCTCTACGTGTCCACCCACGAGGGGCTGCGCCGTTGGCTGGAAACTACAACCCGATGCCGGCGTCGCCCTCGGGCTCCAGCGCCTTCACCAGCACCGCCGCCTGCGTGCGGCTATGGCATTCGAGCTTCTTCAGGATCGCGGTGACATGCACCTTCACCGTGTTTTCCGCCAGCCCCAGCGTGTAGGCGATCTGTTTGTTGAGCAGCCCGTCGGCCAGGCACAGCAGCACGCGGAACTGCTGCGGGGTCAGCTGCGCCAGGCGGCTGGCCAGCAGTGCGTCGGCCTCGGAGCGTTCGGCGGCCATCGCCGGGAACCACAGGCCACCATCGAGCACCGCCTGCACCGCCTCGCCGATGGTCTCGGCCGGGGCCGACTTCGGGATGAAACCGGCGGCACCGAACTGCTGGGCGCGGCGAATCACACGGGGGTGGTCGTTGGACGAGAGGATCACCACCGGGATGTCCGGATGCGAGCCGCGCACGTGCAGCAGCGCGGAAAAGCCGTGCGCGCCGGGCATGGTCAGGTCGAGCAGCACCAGGTCCACGTCCGGGTGCGCGTCGAGGGCTTCGGCCAATGCCTCGGCGCTGGCGACCTCGCGCACCTGCGCCAGCGGCAGGCTCTGCCGCAATGACTGCACCACTGCCGAACGCAGCAGCGGGTGGTCATCGGCGATCAGGATGGTGTATTCGCTCATGCCGCCATTGTACGGGCAGGCCGTCGCCTCAGCGCCCTGCCGGCTCCACGCTGCTGCGCCAGGCATCGAGGAACTGGCGGCGCTTGAGTGCATCCAGGTACACCAGCAGGCCCGGGCCCAGCTGGATCGGGCGGCGGCTGCGGCCGGGCGCATCGTCGCCACGTGCGCTGCCGGTGACGATCGGCATCAGCCGTGCCTCGCGTGACAGCACCTGCTGGCCACGCGGCGACAACAGGTAGTCGAGGAAGCGCCGGGCTTCTTCCGGGTGTGGGCCGGTGCGTGGAATCACCGCGGTACGCAGTACCACCAGCGTGTAGTCCTCAGGCTCCACAATCGCCAGCGGAGCACCCGCGTCGATGCGCGCCTGCGCGTAAGAGCCGAGCACGTTGTAGACCAGCGACAGCTGTCCGCTGGCCACCTTGTCCAGTAGCACGCCGGTGCGCTCCTCGCGCACCACGTCGTTGTCGCCCAGCGCGCCCAGCAGCGCACCGGCGATGCTGCCACGCTGCGCATCCTGCGTTGACAGCAGGTAGCCGACGCTGCTGCGTTCGATGTCATAGGTGCCGACCCTGCCGCGCAGCGGTGCGCCTTCGGCGCGCAACCGGTCCAGCAGTTGCCGGCGCGTGTGCGGCACCTTCGCCGACGGCAGTGCACGGGTGTTGTAGACCATCACCACCGGCTCGTAGCTGATGCCGAATGCCTCGTTGCGCCACTGCGCCCAGGCCGGCAGCGCGGCGGTCTGAGCGGAGCGGTGCGGCAGTGCATGACCATCGTTGACCAGCTTGGTCTGCAGGTCCATGCCACTGGAGATCAGCAGGTCCGGCGATGCCGGTCCGCCGCGGTCGTGCAGGTACCGCGCGTACAGATCCTGGGTGATGATGTCCTCGTACACCACTTCGGTACCCGGGTGCAGCCGCTGGTAGTCGGCGATGACCACCGCGAACACTTCGATGTCGGTGGTGCCGTGGATGCGCAGCTGCGCCGTGGTCTTTGCCTGTGCGGGAAAACGGCGCACATCGCCGGGCGCAGCCAGCACCGGCAGGGCCAGCAGCAAGGCAACGGCAGCAGTGAACAGGCGGATCATGGACTGCTCCGGGGCAGGCGGATGGTAGCGATCAAACCACCCTGCGGACGGTTGCTGAGATCGATGCGGCCGCCATGGCTGTCGACCACTCGCTTGACGATGGCCAGGCCCAGCCCGGCGCCGCCGGACGGCGCGCCCTCGCCACGGGCGAAGCGCTCGAACACGCGTTCGGCATCGGCGGCGGCAATGCCGGCACCGTGGTCGGCGATGGTCAGCACGGCCTGCCCGCCTTCCACGGTCAATGCGATCTGCAACGGACCGTCGCCGCCGTACTTGAGTGCATTGTCGACCAGGTTCTTGATCGCCTCGCGCAGCAGCAGCGCATCGCCATGCACCTGTACCGGCTCGGCGGTCATCGCCAGCTGCACGCGCGGCGCCGGGCCGGCCTGCGGCAGCGCTTCATGCACGGCCTGGTGCACGGTCTCGGCCAGATCCACTGCAGCAAAGCGCTGCAGATGCGAACGATGGATCACGCTGGCATCGCTGAGCAACTGATTCAACAACCGGCTCATGTGGGTGGCGTTGCGCTCGATCGCCTGCAGGCTGCGCCGCATGTCTTCGGGATCGTCGTCATCCAGCGCCAGCTGTGCCTGCGCACGCAATGCCGCCAACGGCGTGCGCATCTGGTGCGCGGCCTCGGCCATGAACGCACGCAAGGTCTCGTTGCTGCTGGACAGGCGTTCCATGAAGCGGTTCAACGCCGCCACCATCTGGTCCATCTCGCGCGGTACACGGGCATCCAGCGGCTTCAGGTCAGAGGGCTCGCGGCGTGACAGCTCGCGTTCCACCCGCACCAATGGCCGGAATGCGCGATGCACGCCAAAGGCCACCAGCGCCAGCAGCAGGCCGGACAGCACACCGATCGCCAGCAGTGCGCGGTTGACCATGTCCTGCGCGACCGCTTCACGCGCACGCCGGGTCTGGCCGACCTGCACCTGTACTTCGCCCTGCGCCGAGGCGGCGGCGAAACTGCGGCCGACCACCACGAAGCGCACGGTCTCGCCACTGTACGCCGCATCAAACAGCTGCGGTTGCGTGCCGGGCCGGCGCGGCGGCGCCGGCAGGTCGCCATAGCCGGTGATCAGGTTGCCACGGCTGTCGGCGACCCGATAGAACACGCGGTCTTCCGGGGCCATCGCCAGCAGGTCCAGCGCCGCATAGGGCAGATCGACCTGCCATTGGCCATCGACCAGGGCCACCGAATCGGCAATGGACAACGCCGAGGACACCAACAGGTGATCGTAGGAACGGTTGGCGGCGCGCTGGCCATAGCCGCGCGCGGCAAACAGCAGAGCCACCGCGAACACCGCCAGCAACGCGCCGAGGTAGAGCAGCAGCGTGCGCCGCAGCGAGCCCGGTGCGGCGTTCGCGGTCCGCGCGTCAGCCATCGGCGTCGGCGCTGTCATCACTGGCTTCCAGCAGGTAGCCAACGCCGCGCACCGTGGTGATGCGCAGCGGTGCACCTGCCAGCTTCTTTCTCAGGCGCCCCACATACAGCTCGATGGCATTCGGGCCGGCTTCATCGTCGAAGCCGAACAGGCCATTGCCTATCTCATCCTTGCCGACCACCTGGCCGAGGCGGCCGACCAGAATCTCCAGCAGCCGGTACTCGCGGTTCGGCAGTTCGATCGGTTCGCCGTCGAGGCTGACCCGGTGCGCGGCATTGTCGAACTGGAAGCCACCGATCTGCACCACTTCGCTGGCCTGGCCGCGCGCGCGTCGCAGCAGCACGCGGCAGCGCGCTTCGAACTCGCGGAAATCGAACGGCTTGCCCAGGTAATCGTCGGCGCCGACGTCCAGCGCCTGCACACGGTCTTCGATGCCATCACGCGCGGTCAGCATCAGCACCGGTGTGCTGTCGCCGCGCTCGCGCATGCCGGCCAGCACGCGCAGGCCATCGAGCTTGGGCAGGCCGATATCCAGAACCACCAGGTCGAAGCTCTGGTAGCGCAGCACGCTGGCGGCCGCCAGGCCATCGGCCTGCCAGTCCACGGCGTGCCCACTGCGGCGCATGCGGCGGATGATCGCATCGGCCAGATCCGGGTTGTCTTCGACCAGCAGCAGGCGCATGGGCACGGGGGTGGGAGGGGAAACGAATGCTACCGCATGCCGCCGCCGCGCTTGCCGGGCGTGGCCCAGTGAGCGCAGTGGCCGGTTTTACGCTGCACCGCACAATCCGTTGACAGGACGATGACAGCTACGGCGACCCAGACTGCGGCCGCGCACCGTCCGGTGCCCACGATTGCCGCGCGCCTGGGAGGGTTTGTGGAATTCACGTTTGCCTGGCGGCGCCCTGCCGCCATGATGGCGCTGGCTGCCCTGTCGGCGCCGGCCTTTGCCGCCGAAGACGATCGTCCGGTCACGGCCTCGCTCGGAGGCCGCCTGCACCTGGACTTCGCCACCTTCGACAACGACAACCGCGGTACGCCGAACAAGGATGACACCGAGATCCGCCGTGCCTGGGTCGATGTGTCCGGCAAGTTCTTCGTGGTCGACTACAAGCTGGAAGCCGATTTCTCCGGCGACCGCGTCGAGGCCAAGGACGTGTACCTGGCACGCAGCTTCGGCAAGGCCGGCAAGCTCACCGTGGGCCAGTTCAAGCAGTACTTCTCGCTGGATGACCGCACCAGCTCCAACTACGGCAGCTTCCTGGAGCGCGGCAACGCCGGCACCACGCTGGCGCCGCTGTATCGCCTGGGCGCATCGTGGCAGGCCAACCCCGGCGACTTCACCTGGGCGGCCAGCATCTACAGCCTGGAAAGCATCGACGCCTGGCAGGTGAAGGGCCGTGCCGCCGGTGGCCGCGTCACCTGGGCGCCCTCGCCCAGCGATGGCGACGTGCTGCACCTGGGCCTGTCGCTGGCCCGTGAGGCCTATGACAACCCGGGCGCCAACGGCGTCCCGGGCCTGAAGATCCGCCCGCGCCCGGCCGGCCACCTGTCCGACGAGAGCCGCCTGACCCTGGTCGACTTCTCCGCTGGCCGCGATACCGACGTCAACAAGTGGTCGCTGGAATACGCGCAGGTGCGCGGCCCGCTGTCGTGGCAGGGCGAGTTCAGTGGTGCCACCTTCGATGACGGCGCGCAGCGCGGTGACGTGATGGCCGCCTACGGCATGCTCAGCTGGTTCGTCACCGGCGAAAGCCGCGCCTACGACCGCAAGACCGGCCGCTTCGCGCGGGTGAAGGACATCCGCCACAAGGCCGGTGCCTTCGAAGTGGCACTGCGCTACGACCAGATGTGGGGCGCACAGCACCTCGACGGTGCAGCCGACCTGCGCCGCGGCAGCACCGAAGCGTGGACGCTGGGTGGCAACTGGTACCTGCGCGACAACCTGCGCTTCATGCTCAACGTGATCGAAAGCCGCAACCGCGACCGCCTCGCCGGGATCACGGTGGACCGCACGCGTGCGGTCACCGGCCGCCTGCAGTACGACTTCTAGACCTGATATTCCGGGCATGCCGCCCGGGCCCCTTCCACTCCCCCACGTCCTGTTTTCGCAAGGAGTCCGCAGATGATGCTGAGCATCCTCGGCTTTGGCATGGTCATTACGTTCATGTACTTGATCATGAGCAAACGCCTGTCGCCGCTCGTCGCCCTGATCACCATCCCCATCCTGTTCGCGCTGATCGGCGGCTTCGGCGCCAACATCGACGAGATGATGCTGGAGGGCATCAAGAAGATCGCGCCGACCGGTGTGATGCTGATGTTCGCCATCCTCTACTTCGGGGTGATGATCGACGCCGGCCTGTTCGATCCGCTGGTGCGGGTGATCCTGCGCTTCGTGAAGGGCGATCCGATGAAGATCGTGCTCGGCACCGCGGTGCTGGCGATGCTGATCTCGCTCGACGGTGATGGCTCGACCACCTACATGATCACCGTCTCGGCGATGCTGCCGCTGTACCAGCGGCTGGGCATGAACGCACTGAACATGACCTGCGTGACCATCCTCGCCGGCGGCGTGATGAACCTGACCCCGTGGGGCGGCCCGACCGCCCGCGCGGCCACCGCGCTGCACGTGGACCCGGCCGATGTGTTCGTGCCGCTGATCCCGTCGATGGTGATCGCCTGTGCTGGCGTGCTGCTGCTGGCCTGGTACCTGGGCCTGAAGGAACGCCGTCGCCTGGGCGTGGTGACCCTGCCCAAGGGCGGCAGCTGGATGGACAACAGCGTGTCCGACGACAGCAACCCGCTGCCGACCGTGGAAGACGCCGAGGACATCAAGCGTCCGAAGCTGCTGTGGGTCAACCTGGCCCTGACCGTGGCGCTGATGACCGCGCTGATCATCGGCGTGCTGCCGATGCCGGTGCTGTTCATGGTCGGCTTCGCCATCGCCCTGGTGATCAACTACCCGAACCTGGCCGAGCAGCGCCGCCGCGTGGTCAACCACGCCGGCAACGTGCTGTCGGTGGTGTCGCTGATCTTCGCTGCAGGCATCTTCACCGGCATTCTCAACAACACCGGCATGGTCGAGGCGATGTCGCACAGCTTCCTGGCGGTGATCCCGGAATCGTGGGGCCCGTACCTGGCGGTGATCACCGCAGTAGCGTCGATGCCGTTCACCTTCTTCATGTCCAACGACGCGTTCTACTTCGGCGTGCTGCCGATCCTGTCCGAGGCCGCCAGCAACTACGGCATCACCCCGGTGGAAATGGCGCGCGCGTCGCTGGCCGGCCAGCCGGTCCATCTGCTCAGCCCACTGGTGCCGTCCACCTACCTGCTGGTAGGCCTGGCCAAGGTCGAATTCGCTGACCACCAGAAGTTCACCCTGAAGTGGGCCATCGCCATCTCGATGCTGCTGATGGTCGGCAGCCTGCTGTTCGGCCTGTACCCGCTCGCTGCCTGACCCTCTACCAAGGAGCCTTCTGCAATGACGCTTCGAATCGCTTACGTCACCAGCGGCATGGGCAGTGTCGGTACTGCCATCTGCCAGAGCCTGGCCCGCAGCGGCCACACCGTGGTCGCCGGTTGCGCGCCGAACTCACCGCGCAAGGCCAACTGGCTGCGCGAGCAGCGCGAACAGGGCTTCGACTTCATCGCCTCCGAAGGCAACGCGACCGACTGGGCCTCGACCAGCGCGGCGTTCGCCAAGGTCCGCGCCGAAGTCGGTGAAGTGGACGTGCTGGTCAACAACTCCGGTGGCAGCCGCGACCTGCTGTTCCGGCAGATGACGGTGGAAGACTGGAACGCGGTGATCGCCTCCAACCTCAATGCGCTGTTCAACCTGACCAAGCAGGTGGTGGACGGCATGGCCACGCGGGGCTGGGGCCGCATCATCAACATCGGTTCGGTCAGCGCCCACAAGGGCCAGATCGGCCAGGTGAACTACGCCACCGCCAAGGCCGCGATGCATGGTTTCAGCCGTGCGCTGGCCGCCGAAGTGGCCTCACGCGGGGTGACCGTCAACACGCTGTCGCCGGGCTACATCGCCAGCCAGGCGATCAGCAGCTTCCCGCCGGACGTGCTGGACCGGCTGGCCGCCTCGGTGCCGGTGCGACGCCTCGGTCGCCCGGAGGAAGTAGCCGGCCTGTGCGCATGGCTGGCCTCGGATGAAGCCTCGTACGTGACCGGCGCCGACTATCCGGTCAACGGTGGCCTGTACATGGGTTGAGCCCGTCTCCACGCAGCGCGTGGACCGCCTCCCCCACGGAGTGCGCGGGGCCGGTGAACCTTCGTTCGCGAGGGGGATCCGGCCCCTTTTTGTTTCTGCATTTCTGAGACGCACTTCCCGATGCATCGGCAGAACCGGTGCTATACCTGCCAGCGCTTGCCGCGCCCAATGGACGAACGGCTGACATCGCGGATCAAGGAGGTTGGCATGCGTGCAATGCTGATTGCGCTTCTTGCGGTCGCCACCACGCCACTGGCGGCAACCCCACCCGCTGCCACTGCAGAAGAGGCGGACGCAACCTGGCGGCTCGTGGAGCGCTGGTCCTTGCAATTGGCACGCTCTGACCTTGTCGCGCAGCTGTCACCCCTGGCTCCGGCCGGCTCGCGTTCGGAAGCAGGAAGGGGCCGGGGCGACAGCGCCACCATCGATCTGGCGCCATTCGTGGTCGCCGGAAGGATCAAGGGGCCTTCTGGCCAGATCCACACCGACGCGTCGGGGCGAATCATCAAAGGCATTACGCTGTCGCTGGGCGGCGCCTGCATCTCGCGAAAGCAGATGGGTCGTCGCTACCCCGAGTTCAACGTCCTTTCCGTCCCGGAAGGGCATAGTCTGGACGAGTCGACGGTGTTTGGCACGGTAGTGAACGGCATCCAGATCGCGTTCTCATTCTCCGAACATGATCGTGACTGCATGGACCAGCTCAAATTCAGCTGGCCCGGTGAGCGCTTCTGATTCCCACAGGCATACCGCCATGACGAACAGGTTGCAGGACGCACACCACTGCCCTGCATCGTTCGTTGGTTTTCCGTAAAGAAGGTTTCATGTTCCGTTCGCATAGTGGCCATGCACCGCGCACGCGTGCCGGTGACCACCCCCAATGCAACGGACCACCATGCAGACCCGACACCTGACGATCGCCGTGGCGATCGCGCTTTCCGCCGCCGCCAGCGCCCATGCTGCCACCGCCGCCGATACCGGCGCCAGCACCGATGCCGCGCTGAGCGCGCAGACGCTGGATACCGTCTCCGTGATCGGCCAGGGCGAGACCCGCCAGGTGCAGCGCATCACCGCCGTCGACAAGCAGGTGCTGCCGCCGGGCACCAGCGGCCAGAAGATCCTCGACCGCCTGCCGGGCGTGTCGGTGCAGTCCAACGACGCCTTCGGTGCCAACGAGGAATCGCAGACCATCAGCCTGCGCGGCTTCGACAAGAGCCGCCTGGGCTACACGCTGGACGGCATCCCGCTGGGCGACAACAGCTACGGCAACTACAACGGCCTGAGCATCGCCCGCGCGATCATCGCCGAGAACCTGGCCGGTGCCGAGCTGTCGCAGGGCATCGGTTCGCTGGGCGTGGCCTCGACCAGCAACCTGGGCGGCACCATCCAGTACTTCTCGATGGACCCGTCCACCGAATTCGGCGGTCGCGCCAGCGTCACCGTCGGCGACAACAGCCAGCGCCGTGGCTACCTGCGCGTGGATACCGGCGACATCAACGGCTTCTCGGCCTACGTGTCCGGCGTGCACCAGGACCAGGACATGTGGGCTGCGCCGTACCAGAACCAGACCACTCGCCAGTTCAACGCCAAGGCGGTGTGGAACGTGGGCGACCATCGTTTCGGTGCGTTCGTGGCCACCTCGCGCGCCAGCCAGGCCAACTACGCCTACCTGTCCAAGGACATGCTGGCACGTGGCCTGGGCTATGACTGGAACATCTACGCGCCGGACTGGGATCGAGCCGTGGCTGCTGCGTACTGCGCGCCGGGCACGCTGGACCGCAGCAAGTGCAGGTTCAGCGGTGGCGTCACCAGCATCGACGATGCGTACTACCAGAGCCGTGCACTGCGTGACGACAACCTGTACTCGGTGGATGCCGACCTGCGCCTGGGTGAGCAGGGTCGCCTGAAGTTGCTGGCCTACCACCACGACAACCGTGGCCAGGGCCACTGGTGGGCACCGGGCCAGCCGTCCTACCCCGGCACCGACAAGATGCTGCCGATCTCGATCCGCAGCACCAACTACACGATCAACCGCGACGGCCTGACCGCCGCACTGTCGTGGACGGTCGGTATCCACGAGCTGGAAGCCGGCCTGTGGTACGAGCAGAACGACCACAACGTGTCGCGCAACTTCTACTACATCAGCGGCCCGTTCCTGGACGACCTGTACCTGAAGAACCCGGACCGCCTGCTGTTCAACCAGGACTTCGACATCCGCACGCGCCAGTTCTACGTGCAGGACCGCATGCGCTTCCTGGACCAGCGTCTGACCGTGGACGTGGGCATCAAGAGCCCGAACACCCGCATGCGCGCCACCGCCAACCCGGGCGTGGAAACCAGCATCGCCTCAGGCACGCTGACTGCCAAGGAATCGGTGCTGCCGCAGCTGGGCCTGGGCTTCAAGCTCAACGCCAACAACGAGCTGTTCGCCTCGTATGCCGAAAACATCGCTGCCTTCGTCGGCGGTGGCAGCGGCGGCCCGCTGCAGGTGTCGCCGGAATCGTTCGCGGCCAGTGCCGGGCTGGAGCCGGAGAAGTCCAAGAGCCTGGAAGCCGGCTTCCGAACCTTCGGTGAGAAGTACCAGGCGTCGATCGCGGGCTACAACGTGAAGTTCGACAACCGCCTGCTGTCGCTGAACCCGTGCTCGAGCATCGAAGTCGGCACGCGTCCGGAGTGCGTGACGCGCTTCATCAACGTCGGTTCGGTGAAGAGCTACGGCGCGGAACTGACCTTCATCCTCAAGCCGATCGACGGCCTGCAGTGGTACAACGCGCTGTCCTGGAACAAGACCACCTACGAGGACGACTACCTGTCCGGCGGCGCGGTGGTGCCGGTGGCCGGCAAGATCACCGTGGATACGCCGCAGCGCATGGCCTCCAGTGAAATCAGCTGGAACCGCGATGGCTTCTTCGCCAGCCTGCGTGCCAAGTACACCGGCAAGCGCTACTACACCTACACCAACGACCAGTCGGTGCCGGGCGTGACCACCTTCGACGCCGGTGCGGGCTACGATTTCGGCCCGGGCCTGGGCCTGCGCAATGTGCGGGTGTCGTTGAACGCGACCAACCTGACCAACAAGCGCTATGCGGGCCAGTTGAGTTCGTTCGCACCGACCGATCCGGAGGGCAAGCGCTATGCGATCCACGCGAGCGCGCCGCGGCAGTTGTTCATGACGGTGGCGGCGGAGTTCTAAGTCGAAAGCGGGCGCTGCGGCGCATCAGTACCGCAGCGGGGCGAGGTGGGACGGGCCGAGGCAGGACACGCCGCAAGTACGTCCCTGTAGGCTCGGTCGGCGCATCCATGCGCCTCACGGTCCTGCCTCGGCCCGTCCCACCGCGCTCGACAATTTCCTGCGCCGGCGCGGAGGCAATGAAAAGCAAAAGCAAAGAGCCGGGCATTGCCCGGCTCTTTGCTTTTCAAGCGCAATCCCTCTGGTGGGCCTGCTGCCGCGCCCGCAGGAAACTGTCTGGAGGAGGCGGGGCACCTTGGTCAGGACCGTTGGCGCCATGGATGGCGCCATCGAGCACCATGGAGGGGCTTTTGCGTGTCCTGGCCAGGGTGTCCCGCCTCCTCCCCACCGATAGCAGGCAGGCGCTGGCGGGTCCGCCAACGCATTTCATTCCGGCGCCAGCTGGTCCATCCGTATCCGGTTGGCGAACAGCGAGAACGCCAGCATGCCGGCCAGGCCGTTCGCCCGGCTCATCCAGTGCGGCAGCCAGCGCGGCGGCTTCAGCACCCCCGCATCGAACAACGGCGCGAACGCGATCGCATCGGTCAGGCTCATCTTGCCCGCGAACAACCAGCGGCAGACCTGCAGGCGGTCCTCGGCCAGCATGTGGCGGAAGAACGTGTGCACCGACACCAGGCCGCGCAGGTACACCGTGTCCTTGGTGAAGGCCAGGCCGCCACTCGGCGGTACCCCACGGAACACGCGCTGTGCCGAGGCGAAGCTCTCCTCCGCGTTCTGCCCGGCATCGCAGAAATAGCGGAACACTTCGATGAAATCAGCACCTTCGCGGGCCATCGCAATCGCTTCGGTACGCAGGCTGATGCGCTTGAGGCGCTCGATGTCGATGCTGCCGGTGATCTGCTCGGCGAAGGTGGCCAGCCCTTCCTGGGTTGCCGTCACCCGCGGCGAGGACAGTGCCAGGCTCGGCAGCACCGGCTGCTCGCGGCCGTTCAGGGCGGTCAGCGAATGCACCAGCGCTTCATGGTGGAACAGCTGCGCGCGGTCGTAGGCGCTGAAGCGTGCACTGGTGCGCAGGCGGATGCGGGTCGGGCCGGCGGCGGCCTTGGACACCAGCTCCGGGTCGAGCTGCACCTGGATGATGCGCGATTCGAAGAACGCGTCCAGATCGTTCTGCAGCTGCAGTTGCAGCGCGATGGCCGAGACCGGCACCTGTTCTTCCGGCGCCAGCAGTTCGTGGTCCAGTTCGGCGGCGATCTGGATGAAGTGGCGTGCAGCCTCACGCGTACTCGGGCCATTGCCCGGCAACGGCTGCTCGGGGGCGCCGAACAGCTGCACCGAACAGGTATCGACTGCAGCAGTGCCCAGCCCTTCCAGCAGCTGTGCGGCCAGGTCCCAGCTCTGCGCCGACTGCCGCACGTAGTGGCCCAGCGGGTGGCTGTCGTCGCAGTCGGCGGCGATCGCGGCCAGCGCGCGACGTTCTTCGCTGAAGTCCAGCTTCGGGTAGTCCACCTTCGGCAGTACCGGCTGGCCACGCGCCACGCTTTCCAGGAACGGTGCCTGCACCGTGGCTGGCCAGCTGGTCAGGCCCAGCAGGCGGATGCCTCCCACGGCCTCGACCAGGCGCGCATCGAGCGCTGCATGGTGGGCCACGTCACGGTCCAGCGTCGCAGTCGGTTCCATGCGCGGACTATAGCGCCCTGCCCGCACGTTGGTAGGTGCAATGGATCGGGTAGCTGCCAACCTTGGTTGGCATCCGCCGAAGGCGGACTTCGGATACATCCGTGCCAACCAAGGTTGGCACCTACCAGGAGCGGGCAGAGGCGGGCTTCGGATACATCCGTGCCAACCAAGGTTGGCACCTACCAGGAGCGGGCAGTTGGCATCCACCCGAAGCAGGCAGAGGCGGGTTTCATTGCAGGGGTCAGAGCCCATTGCGGTTCAATGGGATCCGACCCCGCGATACCGATCAACGCCTGCGCGGCTTGCCAGCCGGGCGGAACTGCTGGCCCTTGCCCTTCTTGCCACCGCGTTCCTGCGCGGTCTCAGCCTGGCGTACTGCCAGCTTGGCGGCAGCGGCGGCCACTTCTTCCTTCAGCTTGAAGTAGTTCAGCAGCCGGCTCTCTTCAATCTCGCCGGCCTCGATCGCTGCACGCACGGCACAGCCCGGTTCCTGCTGGTGCTTGCAGTCGTTGAAACGGCACTGTGCGGCCAGCGCTTCGATGTCCGCGAACCCACCCTCGGACAGGGTCTCTTCGCCGGTCGGCTTCAGCTCGCGCATGCCGGGGGTGTCGATCAGGCAGGCGCCGGTCGGCAGCGGCATCAGCGCGCGGTGCGTGGTGGTGTGGCGTCCGCGCGAATCGTTGGCGCGCACCGCGTTGGTCTTCATCCGCTGCTCGCCCAGCAGGGTGTTGGTCAGCGTGGACTTGCCGGCACCGGAGGAACCGACCAGCACCACCGTGCGGCCCGGGCCCAGCCACGGCTGCAGCACCGCCACGCTGTCGGCATCCAGGCCGTTGATCGCATGCAGCGCGATGCCCTGCATCTCCAGCTCTTCCAGCACCGCCAGCGCATCCTCGCTGTACTCGGTCTGGTCGGCCTTGGTCAGCACCACCACCGGTTCTGCACCGCCACCACCGACCAGCAGCAGGTAGCGTTCGATGCGGCGCGGATTGAAGTCGGCATCCAGGCCACAGACGATGAACACCGTATCGATGTTGGCGGCGATCACCTGCTGGTGGTAATGCTCGCCGGCCGCACCGCGCTTGATCGCGGTACGCCGTG
Organism: Stenotrophomonas sp. SMYL20; assembly: GCF_036320045.1. Taxonomy (NCBI): domain Bacteria; kingdom Pseudomonadati; phylum Pseudomonadota; class Gammaproteobacteria; order Lysobacterales; family Lysobacteraceae; genus Stenotrophomonas; species Stenotrophomonas sp. SMYL20. The sequence continues at coordinate 13,765 of NZ_JAWIRT010000027.1, forward strand.
GCAGCAGGGCGACGATGCGGATGCCATCGAGCAGCACCCAGTCACCCACCGCTGGCCGTTCATGGCTGGGGAAGCGCGGACGCTGCCATTCCGGCAGGGACTCGGCCTTGATCGACGCATCCGGGCCATCGGCCACCACGTAGTGGGTGCGGTGCTGTTCGATCACCCGTGCCGGGCGGGCCTGCGGATGTGCGGCCATCGCGGCCTGCCAGTCGGCCTGCTGCGCCGGGCCCGGCCAGGGCCAGCCAATGGTCTGCAGGGCGATGAAATCGGGGGTCTGGGTCATCGCCGCCATTCTACCTGTGCCGGCGCCCTGCCAGCCCAGCAATGACGGGCCCGGAGCCCTTGCCATGCATTGCAGCAATTCCGGTAGGATGGAAGCCCCATGCCTTTTGACGGCCCAGCTCCCATGTCCACCAACTCGCCCAAGCCCCTGGCCATCCGCGAGCGCCTTTCCGAAGTGCGCTACGAAATCCGCGGAGAACTGGCGCGGCGAGCCCGGGAGCTGGAGGCGCAGGGCCGCAAGCTGATCAAGCTCAACATCGGCAATCCCGGCGCCTTCGGTTTCCGCGCGCCGGAGCACCTTCAGCGTGCGATCGCCGACGACATGGGCCGCACCGACCCCTACACGCACCAGCAGGGCCTGCCGGTCGCGCGTGAAGCCATCGCCAGCTACTACGCCCGCCGTGGCGCGCCCGATGCGCACCCGGACCGCGTCTTCCTCGGCAATGGCGTCAGCGAACTGATCGACCTGTCGCTGCGTGCGCTGCTCAATCCCGGCGACGAAGTGCTGGTGCCCTCGCCGGACTATCCGCTGTGGTCGGCCTCGACCATCCTCAACGATGGCCGCCCGGTGTACTACCGCTGCGCACCGGAGAACGGCTTCCAGCCGGACCCGAGCGAGATCGAGACGCTGGTGTCCTCGCGCACCCGCGCCATCGTGCTGATCAACCCGAACAACCCCAGCGGCGCCAGCTACCCGCGCGAACTGCTGGAGCGCGTGGTGGAGATCGCGCGCCGCCACAACCTGCTGTTGCTGGTTGATGAGATCTACGACCAGATCCTGTACGACGACGCGGTGTTCCAGCCGGTCGCGCCGCTGGCCGGTGATCATCCGTGCCTGACCTTCAGCGGCCTGAGCAAGGTGCACCGCGCCTGCGGCTGGCGCGTGGGCTGGGCCCACCTCAGCGGCGACGATGCCCGCCTGGGTGACTTCCGCGCGGCACTGGACCTGTTGGGCGCGCTGCGCCTGTGCGCCAACGTGCCGGGCCAGTACGCCATCGAGGCCGCGGTGAACGGCCCGGACACCATTTCCGAGCTGTGCACGCCGGGCGGCCGCCTGTACGAAACCCGCCGTGCGGTGATCGAAGCCTGCGAAGCCAGCGAACACCTGTCGCTGGTCGCGCCGGCCGGTGCGCTGTACGCGTTCCCGGCCGTGGTCGGCGCTGCGGCGAAGGGCTTCGACGACCACAACTTCGCGCTGGACCTGATGAACAACGAGGGCGTGCTGGTGGTGCCGGGCTCGAGCTTCAACGTGCCCTACCGCCACCATTTCCGCGTGACCCTGATGCCGGAAGCCTCGGTGATGCGCGATGTATTCGCGCGCATTGACCGTGCCCTGACCCGCCGTGCCGAGGACGCGACCAAGGTCGTGCCGCTGAAGCCGCGCCGTTCGGTGGCCTGACCTGTGACCCTGTCCTACCTGGCGCTGGGCGATTCGTACACCATCGGTGAAGCGGTTGCAGTCGAAGGCCGCTGGCCGCACCAGCTGGCTGCCGCGCTGCGTGCACAGGGCACTGAGCTGTCCGATCCGCAGACCATTGCGACCACCGGCTGGACAACCGACGAGCTCGACGCCGGCATCGATGCGGCCGTGCCGCAGGGGCCGTTCGATTTCGTCAGCCTGCTGATCGGCGTCAACAACCAGTACTGCGGGCGTCCGCTGGACGAATACCGCAGCCAGTTCCAGGCGCTGCTGCAGCGGGCCATCGGTTTCGCTGGCGGTGATGCCGGCCGCGTGCTGGTGCTGTCCTTCCCCGATTGGGGTGCGACCCCGTTCGGCGCCGGCAGTGGCCGCGACCTGGCCACGATCGAGATCGAGACCGACGAATTCAATGCGGCTGCCGAGGTGATCAGCACCCAGCAGGGCGTGGCCTTCGTCGACATCACCGATATCAGCCGCGCGCAGGGCGAAGACCCGACGATGATTGCCGAGGACGGCCTGCATCCTTCAGCGCGGATGTATGCGCTGTGGAGCGCGCGCGCTCTGCCGGTGGCCGCGCATCTGCTTGGCGGCACGGACTGAGGCGATGGACGGCACGCCACGGACTGGCACGCCCCTGCCCTGCACTCCCCTGGCGGCCCCGCAAGCCCGCTTGATCGCCGACGCATTCCGGCCAACGCAGGTCTGGGGCAGTCGCCGCGACTACTACTACACACGCGGCAAGCTCGGCAGCGATCCGCTGTACGACGGCGTGCTGCAGCATCTGCCTGACGATGGGCAGCCGGTGCTGGACCTGGGTTGCGGGCTGGGCCTGTTCGCCCATGTGCTGCGCCAGCGCGGCGGTACCCAGCATTACCTGGGCGTGGACGTGGATGCCGGCAAGATCACCCGCGCGCAACGTGCTGCCGCCGACCTGCAGGACGTGCGCTTCGACTGCGTGGATGTGCAGGCGCCGCTGCCGGCGCACGCCGGGCACGTCCTGCTGCTGGACGTGCTTCAGTATCTGGACGCGGGCCCACAGCAGGCCCTGCTGCGCGCGGCCAGCGCGCAGGTGGCCCACGGCGGCTGCCTGTTGCTGCGTACACCGCTGGCCACCGGCGATGGCCGCGACCGCACCACGCGGGTGGCCGACCGGCTGGCCTGGCTGATCGGCTGGATGGGCACACGACCGCGCCACTATCCCGATCCGCAGGTGTTGCAGGCGACATTGATCGAGGCCGGATTGCAGGTGACGTCGCCCCGGCCGCTGCACGGGCGTACCCCGTTCAACAGCTGGCTGCTGGTGGCGCACCGCATCCGGTAGCGCGGGGCCATGCCCGGCGGATTCCATCCATGCCGCTGCGCTCGCCGGGCGCGGCCCGGCGCTACCGGTTATCCGGCCGGCAGCTGCGCCTTCAGCCCGCGCTCGTGCAGCGCCTGCAGCACGCGCTCGATGATCACCAGGTTGTGCCCATGGGCGGCACCTTCGTGCAGCAGCACGATCGCGCCCGGGCACAGGTCTGGCAGCAGCCGTGCCAGCACGCCGTCCGGCGTGCAGCCGACGCCGTCGTAGCCGCGCGCGCTCCAGCCTACCCGGACCAGCCCCAACCGCTGCAGCACCGGCGCCACGAACGGATTGGTCATGCCCACCACCGAGCGGTACCAGCGCACCGGCTGGCCGCTTACCGCCTGCAGGGCATGCTGGCAGCCCTCGATCTCGGCGCGCATCGCCGCCGGGCCCAGCCGCCAGAAGCGTGCCTGCGGATGGCTGTGGCTGTGATTGCCCAGGTCGTGGCCACGGCGCAGGATCTCGGCGACCAGTTCCGGCTGCGCCAGCGCACGTTCGCCCACCAGGAAGAAGGTGGCGCGTGCCTGGTGGCGGTCCAGCAGGTCGAGCACGGCACGGGTTTCCGGACCGGGGCCGTCATCGATGGTCAGCCATACCGTGTTGCCGGCCTCCGGCAGTCGGCTCAGCACCGGCGCATAGAAGCGGCTGTTGGGCAGGAACACCGGCACCATGAACAATGCGTGGCTGGCCACCATCAGCGGCAGCCCCCACTGCCAGCCGGCCAGGGCCCAGACCAGGATCACGACCAGCTGCGACGCCACCAGCCAGGGCAGCCAGCGCCAGGGGCGGGCCGGGATGCGATGCAATGTTCCTGCGTTGCTCATCCCCCATGATGCCATGGGGGTTAGAATTGATGATTCGAATTCCCGGAAACCCGACGTCCATGTCCCTCGATCCCGCCCTGCGTTCGCGCATCGAATCCATCCTCAACGCCAACCGCGTCGTGCTGTTCATGAAGGGCCAGCCGTCGATGCCGCAGTGCGGTTTCTCGGCCAAGGCCGTGGGCGCCCTGCAGGACCTCGGCGTCGAGTTCGCCCACGTCAACGTGCTGGCCGACCAGGAAATCCGTGAAGGCATCAAGGCCTACGGCGACTGGCCGACCATCCCGCAGCTGTACATCGACGGCGAACTGGTCGGCGGCAGCGACATCGTGCTGCAGATGGCCGCCAGCGGCGAGCTGAGCAGCGTGCTGGGCCTGGCTGCGCCGGACCGTACCCCGCCGAGCATCACCGTCACCCCGGCAGCCGTGGAAATGCTCAAGGGCGCGCTGGCCGATGCCCCGGGCGCGGCCCTGCAGCTGTCCATCGACGCCGGTTTCCAGCCGAACTTCCAGCTGGCCCCGCACGACGAAGGCGCGATTGCCGCCGAGTCCAACGGCCTGCGCGTGCAGTTCGACCTGGCCAGCGCCCGTCGCGCCAACGGCATCACCATCGACTGGGTGGACGACATCCGCGGCAAGGGCCTGGCCATCGACAACCCGAACGCGCCGAAGCCGGTACAGGAAATCAGCGTGCGCGATGCCGACGACCTGGTGCGCGCCGGCAACATCACCCTGGTGGACGTGCGCCCGGCCGACGAGCGCGCCATCGCAGCCGTCGGCGTACCGTTCAAGAGCTTCGACGGCAACGGCCGCGCCGCGCTGGAAGCCCTGCCGAAGGACACCGCACTGGCCTTCATGTGCCACCACGGTGGCCGCAGCGCGCAGGCCGCCGAGCAGTTCCGCGCCCTCGGCTTCACCAAGGTGTTCAACGTCACCGGCGGCATCAACGCCTGGTCGGAAGACGTGGACAACGGCGTGCCGAAGTACTGATCGGCACTGAAAAAGGGGACGGAGGGATTAAGTCGTTTTTGCCATAAACGACTTAATCCCCTCCGTCCCCTTTTTCTTAGCCGGCGAACCCGCCTTCGGCCAGGTAATCCAGTTCTTCCGGCGTGGGGATGCGGCCCAGCACGGCGTTGCGATGCGGGAAGCGCCCGAAACGGCGGATGATGTCGCGGTGCAGTTCGGCGTACTGCAGGTATTCCTTGTCACCCAGCACGTCGAACATCGCCACCGAGCGGTCCTGGTCCAGCGGATCCTCGGAGTGCTCGAACGGCAGGTAGATGAAGGCGCGCAGCTTCGGCACCAGCTGCAGGTCCAGGCCCTCCTCGATGGCACGCATGGCGTAATGCCGGGCCAGGCCATCGGTGGCGTAGGAATGGGCAGAGCCCCGGAAGCAGTTGCGCGGGAACTGGTCCAGCAGCAGCATCAGGGCCAGCGCCCCTTCGGCACTGCCCAGCCAATGCTCGCGCCCGCGCGAAGCGGCGGCGAAATGCTCATCCAGAAACAACTGGCGGAACTGCGCGTCGAACGCGTCGTCGCGGGCGAACCACTTCGCAGGGCCCGCCTCCTTCCAGAATTCCACCACTTGCGCGGCAACGTCCATTACCTACTCCCAGGCCCGGACGCCCCGCGCCCGGCCTTCATCATCATTCGTCGAAGCGCAGGTGGCGGACCGACTTGCCGTTGCGCCGGATAAGCTTAAGCGCCTCGATGCCGATCTGGATATGGTTTTCCACGAACTGGGAGCTGACCTTGGCATCGGAGGCCTCGGTCTTGACCCCGTCCGGGATCATCGGCTGGTCCGAAACCAGCAGCAGCGCGCCGCTGGGGATGTGGTTGGCGAAGCCGGCGGCGAACACCGTGGCCGTTTCCATGTCGATGGCCATGCAGCGCATCGCCCGCAGCCGCTCCTTGAAGGCCTCGTCGTGCTCCCAGACCCGGCGGTTGGTGGTGTAGACGGTGCCGGTCCAGTAATCGTGGCCGAGGTCGCGGATCATGGTCGAAACCGCACGCTGAAGCGCGAAGGCCGGCAGCGCCGGTACTTCCGGCGGCAGGTAGTCACCCGAGGTACCCTCGCCACGGATCGCAGCGATCGGCAGCACCAGGTCGCCCAGCTGGTTCTTGCGCTTGAGACCACCGCACTTGCCCAGGAACAGCACCGCCTTGGGCATCACCGCCGACAGCAGGTCCATGATGATCGCGGCATTGGGACTGCCCATGCCGAAGTTGATCATGGTGATGCCATCGATGGTGGCACTGGCCATCGGCCGGTCCAGGCCGATGACCGGCGCGCCGGTCAGCTCGGAGAACGTATGCAGGTAGCCGCCGAAGTTGGTCAGCAGAATGTGCTGGCCGAACTGGTCCAGCGGTACGCCGGTATAGCGCGGCAGCCAGTTGTCGACGATTTCCTGCTTGCTCTTCATGGGCAGTCCGGTACGGCGGGGGACCGGGTATTTTCAGCCACCCGGCCGGTGCCGTCGAGCCACCGCCGGCAGGCCTGTGAAGAAGGTCACTTGGCAAGCCCGCCGCCTCCGGGCTAGCGTCGACGGTTGGACCAGCTGCAAGGGGAACTGCATGGCATCGACGTTGTTGCGCGCCGGGGTAGCCCTGGCACTGCTTTCATTGAGCACGGCTCCGGCGGTGGGCGCCTCGCGCTTCGTCGCCGATCCCTACCCCAGCACCTACCAGGCGCATCCCGATGCGCCGGTGCTGATCCAGAACGCCACCGTGCTGACCGGCACCGGCCAGCGCCTGGACAATGCCGACGTGCTGCTGCGCGAGGGCCGCATCGTCGCCGTCGGCCGCCAACTGCAGGCCGATGCCGGTGTCACCCGCATCGATGCGCAGGGCAAGTGGGTCACCCCCGGCCTGATCGACGTGCACTCGCACCTGGGCGTGTACCCCAGCCCCGGCGTCGGCGCGCACAGCGACGGCAACGAGATGACCGCGCCGGTCACCGCCAACGTCTGGGCCGAACACTCGGTGTGGCCGCAGGACCCGGGCTTCGCCACCGCGCTGGCCGGCGGCGTGACCAGCATGCAGGTGCTGCCGGGCTCGGCCAACCTGGTGGGTGGCCGCGGCGTGACCCTCAAGAACGTACCCGCGGTGACCTACCAGGCGATGAAGTTCCCCGGTGCACCCTGGGGCCTGAAAATGGCCTGCGGCGAGAACCCCAAGCGGGTCTATGGCGAAGGCAAGGGCGTGACCCCAGCCACGCGCATGGGCAACGTGGCCGGCTACCGCGCCGCCTTCATCGATGCCGCCGACTACATCGCCAAGAACAAGCCGAAGCCGGCCAAGCGCAAGGGTTGGTTCGGCAGCGACAAGGGCGACAGCGCCGGTGATGCCGGCGGCAAGCGCGATCTCAAGCTGGACACGCTGGCCGGTGCGATCGAAGGCGACATCCGCGTGCACATCCACTGCTACCGCGCCGACGAGATGGCCACCATGCTCGATCTGGCCAAGGAATTCGGCTTCAAGGTGGCCGCCTTCCACCACGGCGTGGAGGCCTACAAGCTGGCCGACCGGCTGGCCGCCGACGGCGTCTGCGGTGCGCTGTGGGCCGACTGGTGGGGCTTCAAGATGGAAGCCTTCGACGGCATCCCGGAGAACATCGCGCTGGTCGACCGGCCGAAGAACAGCTGCGCCATCGTCCACTCCGACTCACCCGAAGGCATCCAGCGCCTGAACCAGGAAGCGGCCAAGGTGATGGCCTCCGCGCGCCGCGCACGTATGCCGGAGATCACGCCCGAACATGCCATCACCTGGATGACCGCCAACGCCGCCAAGGCACTGGGCATTGAAGGCCAGACCGGCACCCTGGAGGCCGGCAAGATGGCCGATGTGGTGGTCTGGAACGGCAATCCCTTCAGCTCGTACGCGCTGGCCGAGCAGGTCTTCATTGATGGCCGCAGGTTGTACGACCGCAGTGCACCGGCAGCGACGCCGCGTTCCGATTTCCAGCTTGGCCAGGAGGTGCGCTGATGGGCGTGTTGAGCAAGCGTCGCCGGGCATGGCCCGGCGCTACCGTGGTGGCGTTGCTGTTGCTGGCAACCACGGCATCGGCGCAGGACCTGCTGGTGCGCAACGCAACGGTGCACACCGCCAGCGCACGTGGCAGCCTGCAGAACGCCGACGTGCTGGTGCAGGGCGGCATCATCCGTGCGGTGGGCAATGGCCTGTCGGCGCCGGTCGGCGCCAGCGTGGTCGAGGCCAATGGCCGTCCCCTGACACCGGCACTGTTCGGTGGCATCACCGAGACTGGCATCGAAGAAGTTTCCGGTGAATCGAGCACGGTGGACAGTTCTCTGAAGCTCGGTGAGCAGCCACTGCGGCCGGAATTCGACGTCACCCTCGCCTACAACCCGGCCTCAGTGCTGATTCCGGTCACGCGGCTGGAAGGCATCGGCTTCACTGCGCTGGGCGCTGCCACCGGCGGTGGTTTCGTGGCCGGCCAGGGCGGCGTGATGCGGCTCGATGGCAGCACCGATCCGATCGGCCCGCGTGCCCTGTTCCTGCGCATCGGCGCGGCCGCCTCCGAACTGACCGGGCATTCGCGCGCCGCGCAATGGATGCTGTTGCAGCAGATGATCGACGAAGCACGCGGCCAGGTGGCTGCGGACTCGCCGCACGCGCTGCTGACGCCAGCCGGACGCCGCACGCTCAGTCGCTACCTGGCCGGCCAGGGCCGCATCGTGGTGGAGGTGGATCGCGCCGCCGATATCCGCCAGCTGCTGCGCTGGGCCACCCGCGAAAAGGTGAAGATCGCCATCGCCGGTGCCAGCGAAGCCTGGCAGGTCGCGCCGGAGCTGGCCGCCGCACAGGTGCCGGTGTTCGTTGACGTGCTGGCCAACCTGCCGGCCAGCTTCGACCAGATCGGCGCCACCCTGGAAAACGCTGCGCGCCTGCAGCGTGCCGGCGTGGCGGTTTCCTTCGTGCAGCGCGGCGACGCCACCCACAACGCGCGCAAGATGCGCCAGCTGGCCGGCAACGCGGTGGCCAACGGCCTGCCGTGGGCCGATGGCCTGGCCGGCCTGACCCGGGTGCCTGCACAGGCGTTCGGGGTGGCCGACCAGATCGGCAGCATCGAGCCCGGCAAGCGCGCCGACCTGGTGCTGTGGGAGGGCGATCCGCTGGACGTGGCGCACTATGCCGAGCAGGTCTGGCTGGGCGGCCGTGCGATGCCGATGCGCTCACGCCAGACCGAACTGCGTGACCGCTACCTGCAGCGCAACGCGCAGCCCTGACCGCACACGAGGACACACCGATGGCGACGCTGCGCTGGTACTTTGACCTCATCTCGCCCTACTCCTACCTGCACTGGCAGAAGCTGAAGCAGCTGCCGCAGTTCGCGCAGATCCAGACCGTGCCGATTGCCTTCGGTGCGGTGCTGCATCACCTGGGCAACCTCGGGCCGGCCGAGATTCCGGCCAAGCGCCGCTTCATCTACCGCCAGCTGTTGTGGACCGCGCAGGCCGAGGGCACACCGCTGCGATTCCCGCCCGGCCATCCGTTCAACCCGCTGCCCGCCCTGCGCCTGTGCCTGGCCGCGGGTGCCAGCGTGCAGGCGGTGGACGTCCTGTTCGACTGGATCTGGCGCGACGGCAACGCGGCCGACAGCCCTGACGCCCTGCGCGAACCGGCCGCACAGCTGGGTATTGACGATGTCGCCAGCGCCATCTCCGACCCGGCGGTGAAGGAGCAGCTACGCCGTAACACCGAGGCCGCAATTGGCGCCGGGGTGTTCGGTGTGCCGACCCTGGCTATCGATGAGGAGCTGTTCTGGGGCAACGACGCGCACCCGCTGATGGCTGCCGTTCTGGCCGATCCTGACCTGCTGCGGCAGCCCGAATGGCTGCGCCTGGCCACCCTGCCGGTGGCGGTGCAGCGCAGTCGCTGAACAGGGCGTGGCGCGTTTCCCTCGCGCGCCTGGCTGGGATTTGAGATAGATTTCACGTTTCCGAACCTACAACCGCCCTGGAGGGGGAGCCGCGGATGCGCATCGGAATCGTCGTCGACTCGGCCTGCGACCTGCCGCCGGACTTCATCGCCACCCACAACATCGTGCTGCTGCCGATCACCGTACGCATCGGCGAAGCGGTGCTGGCCGATCATCGCGATGAACAGGCCACGCTGAGCTTCCTGCACGCGCACGTGGCCGAACACGGTGCTGAAGCGGAAACCATCCCCTTCAGCGTCAACCAGATCCGCGACCTGTTCCTGCAGCAGTTGGTGATCGATTACGACCACGTGTTCTGCATGACCATCACCAAGACCCGCAGCCCGATCCATGACAACGCGCTGCAGGCCAGCTTCGCCATCCTCAACGACTACAAGCCGGTGCGGCAGGCAGCGGGTTACAACTCGCCGTTCGCGCTGCGCGTGCTCGACACCCAGAACCTGTTCGCCGCGCAGGCGGTGACCGCAGTGGAAGCGGTGCGCCTGCGCGACAGCAACGCCAGCGTGCAGCAGATCCGCGAGCGGCTGGAGGAGCTGGCCAGCAACGTGCACGGCTACATGGTCACCCGCGACCTGTACTACATGCGCGCGCGTGCGCGGCACAAGGGCGACCGCAGTGTCGGCCTGCTCAGCGCCGCACTGGGCAGTGCGCTGGACATCAAGCCGGTGCTGCACGGTTACCGCGGCGAGACCGGACCGGTGGCCAAGATCAAGGGCTTCGACAACGCCGTGCAGAAGTTGTTCGCGGTAGTTGGCCAGCGCGTACGCGCCGGGCTGATGACACCGACGGTGTGCGTCAGCTACGGCGGTGAGCTGGAAGAGCTGCGCACCTTGCCCGGCTATGCACAGCTGAAAGAGGTCTGCGCCACCCATGGCGTGACCGTGTACGAATCGGTGATGAGCCTGACCGGCATGGTCAACGTCGGCAAGGGCGCGGTCACCGTGGGCTTCGCCGATGGGCCGCATCGGTTCGAGTGAGGCCCCGACGCGGCGCGGATCTGCACATCGATTCCACCGCGGTTATGCCAGTCTTCCCGCACTTCAAGGAGAACTCCATGCCTGCGCAGTACCACATCAGCCTGCCCGACCCGTCCAAGGCCCGCGGCAATGACCCTGACCTGTCCTTCCATTCGCAGGGCGCCGCCGGTTTCGCCGAAGAGCTGCAGGATGCGCTGCGCAATGGCAGCCTGTTCGAGCGCTGGAAGGCCAAGCAGCCTGACCCGGACGCGGTGGAACCGCAGTGGGGCGTGACCGATCCGGATGCCACCGTGACCGGCGAGCAGAAGGACCTGCGCATCAACCTGGTGGCCACCACCCGCATCGACAGTGACGTGTTCAAGCAGCGCCTGCGCCTGCTGGCAGGCCACCATTGGGAACTGCGCGACGTGCGTTGAGGCACCCGCCCGCCGGGCATGGCCCGGCGCTACCGTGCCCGTGTCGTGATCGACCCGGTGCCGATGACCATGCTCTGGTAGACGCCAACCTTGGTTGGCGCTTGCACAAACGGCTGCCAACCAAGGTTGGCCACTACTGACGCGCCGCCGGACATGGCCCGGCGCTTCCGAGGGCTGCTCCGGTAGATGCCAACCTCGGTTGGCGCTTTCCAACCCGCCGCGCATGTGGCTGGCACACTGTGGGAATGAGAAACAGAGATGCCATCACCCGGCCGGGTACGCGCGGCGAGAAGAAGCTGCGCGATGCCCCACGCCGACTACGCGACCTGCAGCATTGGGCTGACTGCTTCAGTGGTGCGTTTCCCTCGCCAGAGGAGTTGGGCAGTCAAGCTCGCTACTGGAACTACAAGGTTCCGACCCGAGCCGGTCTGATCGAAGGCCCGGCCACCACCCTGAGAATCCAGCGTGCCTGCGCCCAATCGCTCATCAGCGCCTGCGCAAATCTGATCCAGTCGCGGCCCGCTTCACAAGCTACTGTGCGGGTAACCTGCTGCATCGCCCAGCCAGGGATGTTCTCCAGCGAGATTTGCCTTTACCTGGACGAAGCGTACTTCCAGGGCCACGTCGCCTCGACAGCGGATGGCCAGGTCACCGCCATCACCTCGCGCAGTCTTTCCGCCGAATGGCAGCTCGTCCTACCCCAAGGCGTTGAGGAGCGAGGTGTGCAGGTCAGCATTCCTCCCACCGACCACGATGACGGTCTGGAACAGGAATACTGGTTTTACGGCGAGGTAGCGGACCGGCGTTGATGCGTCCACCGGGTCCACAGCAGGTGGCCCGGCGCACGACGGGCTCTGGTAGACGCCACCCTTGGTTGGCGCTCCAAAAAAACTGCCAACCAAGGTTGGCAACTACCGACGAACCGCCGGGCATGGCCCGGCGTTTCCCTATCGCTACCAGCCTCCGCCCAGCGCGCGGTACAGCTCCACCCGTGCGATCGCGGCCGTGGCCTGGCTGTTGGCCAGTGCAGCCTGGTTGTCCAGCGCGATGCGCTGGGTGGTCAGCACATCCAGCATGTCGACCACGCCAGCCTGGTACTGCCGGCGCGCCGCGCCCAGTGCGCTCTCGCTCTCGTCCACCGCCACATGCAGCTGCACCGTGCGCTGCTGCTCGGCGGCATAGCCATCGATGGCGTCGTCCACTTCATGCCAGGCCTGCAGCACGGTACGGCGGAACTGCAGCGCCGACTGTTGCTGCTGCAGCCTGCTCAGCGCGAGATTGGCCTTCAGCCGCCCGCCCTGGAAGATCGGTACGCTGATCGACGGCCCGATGCTGAAGCGGTGCGCGTTCCAGCCATCCAGATCATCCAGCTGCTTGGCCTGGAACCCAGCGTCGCCATTCAAGGTGATGCGCGGCAGGAAACTGGCCTTGGCCACGCCGATGCCGGCCGTTGCCGCATGCAGTGCCGCTTCGGCACGACGGATGTCCGGGCGACGCTCGGCCAGTTCGCTGGGCACCCCCACCGCTACAGCCGGCAGCGCCGGCCAGTCACGGCGTGCATCCTGCAGCTGCGCGTCCAGCGCCTGCGGCGGCTGCGCCAGCAGGAACGCCAGCGCATTGCGCAGCTGCGATTCACGATGCCGCAGCGGCGCGATGCGGGCCTGCAGCGCTGCCACCTGCGCGGACGCGCTGGACACCTGCAGCGTGCTGGCCACGCCCTGTTGCTGGCGTGCCTCGGTCAGGCGCTTCATGTCGAGGGCGATGCTGAGGTTGTCCTCGGTGATCGCCAGCAGCTGCCGCGTCGCGCGCAGCTGCAGGTAATCACGCGCGGTTTCCGCCAGCAGCGCGATGCGCACCGCGTGTGCATCCTCCTCGGCGATCTGCACGCGTGCGTCGGCCGCTTCCACCTGGCGGCGCACACGCCCCCACAGGTCCAGTTCCCAGCTCAGGCCGATGCCGGCCTGGAACAGCCCGTAGTCATCACGGCCGCCGTTGCCGGACGGATCATTCAGGCCCACCTCGCTGTTGCGTGCACGCACGCCACTGGCGCTCGCGCTGACGCCGGGCAGGCGATCGGCGGCGGTGATGCCACGCGCGGCGCGGCTCTGCTGCACGCGGTTGGCGGCCAGCTGCAGGTCCAGGTTGGCCGCGAGCACCTGGCCGGCAAGCTGCCCCAGCAGTGGATCATCGAAGCCGGCCCACCAGGCCGCGTCCTGGTCGATGGCGTTGCCGGCGACCGCCTCACCCTGCCAGTGGCTGGGCAGTTCCGCTTGCGGGCGTACGAAGTCCGGACCCATCGTGCAGGCAGCCAGGGCCGTGCACAGGCTGGCCGCAACGAAGGTGCGGAACAGGGTGACTGCGCTCATGCACCCTCCCCGCTCTTGTGGCCCGGACTGTGCTGCACGCTCTGCGCGCGGGCGCGGCTGCCCAGGTCAACACTGGCTTCCACCGACATGCCGGCACGCAGCTGGTCCAGCAGTGGCTGGCCGGGTTCCAGCACGATCTTGACCGGAATGCGCTGCACCACCTTGGTGAAGTTGCCGGTGGCGTTTTCCGGTGCGACGGCGGCGAAGGTGACGCCGGTAGCCGGTGCGATGCTGTCGATGTGCCCGCGCAGCGGCTTGCCCGGGAACACGTCCACCTTCAGCTCGACCTGTTGGCCGGCCTGCATGCGGGTCATCTGCGTTTCCTGGAAGTTGGCGACCACGAAGGCGCGCTTCAGCGGTACCACCGCAGCCACCGGCGTACCCGGGGTCAGGTAGGCGCCCACGCGTACCGCACGGCGGCCGACCATGCCGTCGATCGGCGCGCGCAGCACGGTGTGCGACAGGTCCAGTTCGGCACGCGCCTGCGCCGCTTCTGCACGCTGTACCGCCGCCTGCGCGGCCTGCACGCCAGCGTTGAGGATGTCGGTGCGCTGGCGTGCGGTCGACAGCGCGGCCTGGCCCTGCTGCAGATGCGCACTGGCCACGGCCTGCTTCGACTGCGCCTGCTGTGCGTTCTGCACGGTGCCGGCGCCATCACGGGCCAGTTCGCGGTAACGCTGCTGGTCGGCGCTGGCCAGGGTCAGTTCGGAACGGCTGACATCGACACTGGCCCTGGCCTGTTCGATCAGCGAGTCCTGCTGGGCCAGTGCGGCCTGCGCGTTGGCCAGCTGTGCACGGGCGTTGGCGAGGTCGGCACGGGCCGCCTGCAGGGCCACCTGGTAGTCGCGGTCGTCGATGCGGGCAAGCACGTCGCCAGCCTTCACCGACTGGTTGTCCTCTACTTCCACGGCACTGACGAAGCCGGGAATCTTCGGCGCAACCAGCGTGTAGTCGGCAACGACATAGGCATTGTTGGTGGTCTGGTGACCGCCGTCGCGCAGCAGCAGCCAGGCACCGATGGCCAGGGCCAGCACGCCCAGGCCCAGGCCGGTATTGAGAGTGGTTCGATTGATCGTCATGAGGGGGGTTCCTGCGAAAGGTTCAGGCCACGGCACGTGGCGGATGGATGCGGGTGGGCATCCAGGCAATGAGGGGAATGAAGGCCAGCGCCACCAGCGCGACCACCCAGTACAGATCGGCCGAGGTCAGCGCCTGCACCTGCGCATGCAGGCGCGCGCCCAGCTGCGGGCCCTCGGCCAGCCACGGCTGCTCGCCAAGGCGGTCGACCAGCACGGTGGAATGGAAATGACGGCGGCCCTGGGCGACGGCATCCAGCACGCCGCTGGCGAGCACGGCAGCAAAGCCCTTGACCGTGTTGAACCACGCCGAGGCGAACGGACCGTCCTGCGGTGCCAGCCCGCCAGTGGCCAGCATCAGCAGCGGCAACACCGCCATCGGCTGGGCGAATACCTGCAGCAGCTGTACCCACAGGAAGTTGTCGCGGATCCAGGCCACATCCAGGTGCGAGCCCAGCCAGCAGGCCAGCGCCAGCATCGCCAGGCCGGTGGCCTGCACCCAGCGGCAATCCACTGCGCGGATGTTCAACAACGCCGCCACCAACGGCAGTGCGATCACCTGTGGCAGCGCCACCCACAGCAGCATCGGTGCGGTCTGCAATGGCCGGTAGCCCTGCACGCTGGCCAGGAATCCGGAGGGAATCGAGATCACCGCCAGCAGCACGAACAGCACGCCGCCCAGGGTCACCAGCGAGTAGCTGAGGTTGCGGTTGGCCAGCAGCTGCAGCTTGAAGAACGGCAGCGGGTGGAACCATTCATTGATCATGAACAGCACCATCAGGCCGGCGCCGCCACCGATCATCAGGGTGATCATCGGCGAGTCGAACCAGTTCAGGCGCGGGCCCTGCACCAGGCCCAGCACCAGCAGCACCAGCGCCGGCAGGCCCAGCGCCAGGCCCACGCCATCGAACTGGGCAAAACGCTCCAGCCGCAGCGGGTCCTGCGGCAGGCCCCAGCTGACCATCGCCATGGCAGCCAGGCAGTACGGCACGATCTGCCAGAACGCCCAGTGCCAGCCCACCTGCTCGACCCAGAACGCGGCCAGCGGCGTGCCCATGCTCGGGCCGAAGGTAGCGGTCAACGCGTAGCCCGCCAGGCCATACAGCTTGATGCCGGGCGGCAGGAAGCGCAGTGCCACGCTCATCAGCAGCGGCGGCAGCGCACCACCACACAGCCCCTGCAGCGCGCGCAGCAGCAGGAACACCTGCAGGTTCGGCGCAAGCGGGCAGAGCACGCCCAGCACCATGAAGCCACCGATCATCGCCAGCGCGAAGCGGCGCAGCGAGAAGGTGGCGGCACACCACGGGGCGAAGGCCATCGCGCTGACCGACATCGCGCTGTAGAGGGCGACGATCCAGCTGCCGTCATCGACGCTGAAACCCATCGCACCACGGATGTCGGCCAGGGCGACCTTGGTGATGTTCTCGTTGAAGCCCGACACCAGCACCGCCAGCAGCACGCCACACAGGCCGACCAGAACGCGGCGGTCGAGCCCGGGGGCGGCGGCAGGACGGGGCGCAGCAGCGGCCGGGACAGCGGCGGCCGGCGTACTCATCGCCGGGCACCGATCCGTGCAGTGCACGGCATGTTGGGGGTCATTGGAATGCGCTCAGTGAAACTCCGGGGAGCGCAGTCTAGGGAGCTGGTACCCTGCGAAAAATGGCGCAGCCCGCATCCCAGGCGTGCGTCACGCGCACGCATGAAAGTGTCAGCGCGGAGCCTCCCCTGCGCTTTCGCACATGGTCTTGATCGAGCGCCGCAGCCACTGGTGCGCAGCATCGTTGTCCAGCCGCGGGTGCCAGGCCTGGACGATGGCGGCGGTGCGCACCGGGATCGGCAGCGGGAACAGGCGCAGCGGCAGGCGCATGCTGACGATCCGCTCCAGCATCACGCTCGGCATCTGCGGCAGGATCAGGTCCGACTCGGCGGCCGCGAAGATCGCGCCGTGGAAGGTCGGGCTGATCAGCGCCACCCGCCGCTGCAGGCCCAGCGTGGCCAGGTCGTCATCGATCGGGCCACGCGGCAGCCCCCGCCGCGACACCGCGATGTGGTCGCAGGCAGCAAAACGCTCGGCGCTGATCTCCTCATCGAACAACGGATGATCTTCGCGCGCGGCGCCCATGAACGAGGTACTGAACAGGTTCTGCACCTTGGTATCGGGTGCATGCTTGCCGGCGGTGCTGATGTACAGGTCGATCCGGCCCTGCGCCATCGCGTCGTCGTCGGTATCGCCCTCGGGCACGAAGCGCAGTACCGCGCGCGGCGCCTGCTGGCGGAACAGTTCACGCAGGCGTCCGCCGAATCCACCGATGAAGACATCATTGGCGCGGACATTGAAGGTGCGCTCCAGGGTGCGCAGGTCGATCTCGCGACCGGCGTTGAACACACGGTGGGCCTGCTCGATCACATCGCGGACCTGCTCACGCAGCTGCAGCGCGCGGGGCGTGGGGGCCAGACCGCGGCCGGCACGCACCAGCACCGGGTCGCCCAGCGCGGTGCGGATCCGGCCCAGGGTACGGCTCATCGCCGGCGCGCTCAGGTTCATCCGCCGCGCGGCGGCGGCCACGCTGCATTCGTCAATCAGCACGTCCAGTGCCAGCAACAGGTTCAGGTCCGGCAGGGGCATGACAGTCTCCAGTAAATCAGATGACTCTACGACACTTGTAACCACAGTCGATTGCGTTTTACGCATTCATTGACTGCCGCGCACGGCATGGGTGCGCGCAGTGACATCGGCGACCATCCCCGGCCTGCCAAGGAGACATCCATGTTCAATACCCTGCTGGTCGCCCTGGACGGTGGCCCCCAGCACGCACGCGTGCTGGACCTGGCCGCAGCCATCGCCGGCCCCCACAGCCGCCTGCACCTGCTGTGCGTGCTCGACCCCGAATTCGCGCTGGCGGCCGATGCCAGCGAAGCCGACCGCATCGAGTACCCGGAAGCCGCCCGCCAGCGCTCGCGGGCCGAAGCGGTGCTGGCCGAAGCCCTGGCCGAGCTGCGCGAGCGCGGCGTCGACGCCATCGCGCAGATTCCCTCGGGTGACCCGGGCGAAGTGATCAGCGAGCAGGCCCGGCGCCTGAAGTGCGACCTGATCGTCATCGGCCACCGCCACCTGTCCCGCCTGGAACGCCTGTTCGAACCCTCGATCGGGCAATGGACCATCGACCACGCGCCCTGTCCCGTGCTGGTGGAAACCCGCGACCCACAACCCTAGCAACCATGGCCTCCCGTTCCCCGTTGTTTCCCACCCGCGTCAACTACCGCGCCTTCGGCCGCCAGTTCGGCCGCGGCGAACAGGCACTGCTGGCGGCGATACGCCAGCTGCACGATCCTGATCAACAGGCCGATGGACTCGCCCAGCTGAGCAGCCTCGGTATTGATCCCGAAGGCTGCGACGCGTTCGTCGGCCTGCTGCCGCTGCTGGCCACGCCCACCGCCCCGATCGACCTGCTGCCCGCTGGTTCACCGTTCATCGCGGCCAGCGAACTGGACCTGCTGGTCTGCCTGCTGCGCATCGCCCAGTGGCGGCATGCACGCCCGCGCGAAGATGACACGCTGGCACCGTTGCGCCAGCAGCTGGCGCGCTGTGCGATGGCCGTGCAGGCGGCAAACCTGCCGTTGCGCCAGCGCTCGTTGTCACCGGTCGGGCTGAGGCTGCTCGATCCCACCGGCTGGTTGCGGCAGCGCTGACCCGGCCGCGCCGCCCGTGCGCAATCACGCACGGGGACCGGGCACCCGGCGCGCTCAGCAATCCAGCCTGCCGTGCGCACTGCCTTCGTCGTCGAGCACGTGCGCATGCAGGATCACCTGGTTGCGACCGGCACGTTTGGCGGCGTACAGGCCGGCATCGGCATCCGCCAGCAACTGATCGGCGCTGGCCAGAGCCGGCGGGTGCAGGTAGCCCACGCCGATGCTGATACTGACCGACCCTTCCGGCAGTGGCAGCGCCGCCACCGCCTCACGCAGGCGCTCGGCCAGCGCCAGCACGCCCGACAGCGGGCTTCCGGGCACGATCACCGCAAATTCCTCGCCGCCGTAACGGGCAACACTGTCACCGGCACGGCCGGCACTGATCTTCAGGACCGTGGCCACGGCCTGCAGGCAGCGGTCCCCGGCCGGATGTCCGTGGCGGTCGTTGAAGACCTTGAAATGGTCGATGTCCAGCAACAGCAGCCCCAGCTCGCTGCCGCTGCGCCGCGCACGGTTCCATTCCGCCAGCAGCAGTGCATCGAACTCGCGCCGGTTGGCCACACCTGTCAGGCCATCCTGCCGAGCGAGCTGGTCCAGCGATGCCTGCCGTTCCATCAGGTCCACCTGCAACAGGATGCTGCGCACGCCGAAGCCCAGCGTTGCCACCACGAAGCCAGTGACTGCCAGCGGCCGCGCATGGTCGACCACCAGGGTACCGACCACCAGCAGCAGCAATGGCAGGATCATCGGCCCCGCCGCCTGCACCGTTCTGCCCAGCCTCGGGTGCATCACGAACGTCGGCGCGGGCGCCTGGCTCATCGCCAGCAACGCCAGCAGCAGGAACGGCAGGTCGATCAGCAGATCGTTGTAGGCACCGAAGGACTGTTCCGAGGTGTAGTGGTTGATGTAGTACGCCACCATCAGGTAGCCCACCGCGTAGATCGCCAGCGCGCGGAAGAAGTTGCGCCGCTCCGGAACGTCGCCCACCAGCCAGCGCACCACCGCGAACCCGGCAATGCACAGATTCTGGATATCGAACATGCGCTGCATGTTGGACAACGCGTGGTCGTCGATGTCGACGCGCGCGGCGAACGACTGCGCATGCACGAAGAACAGCACGCCCAGCAACGCGGCCATCGCCGCGTCGATCAGGCTGATGCTCAGCCGCTCGCGGCGTGCACGGGCCAGGATGAACACCAGCGGCACGCCGTACAGCACATACAGGAACAGGCTGGCCTGCGGCGTGACATCGGCACGGCCGGCACCGAGCGCATCGATCATGTTGACGGCCATGCCACCCGCCCAGAGCAGCAGCGCCAGGGCGGTGGCGCGCCAGCCGAGCGCGGCACGGTCGCGCCGCGCCCGCCACAGGCAGGCCGCCGCCGCCAGCAACGGGGCACCCGTGAGGAACCCGAAGGAACCCGCACCGGCGGGACCCGGCCACAGGGCCACGACCAGGCCGTGGCACAGCACATACAGCAGCGCCAGCACTACCGGCATGCATCCCCCGATCCGCAAGGCCGTATGGACGCACGATAGCCCCGCCCGCGCCACGGCCACGTGATCCAATACGGCAATACGACACGTCGCGTGCCCCCCCAATGGGAGTGCCGGCCGCTGGCCGGCAATCCCGGGGAATCACAGGGCTGCAGGTTGCCGGCCAGCGGCCGGCCCGACCGGAAAGCCGTCAGCCGTGCACGGCGCCG
>NZ_JAWIRT010000027.1:33837-52741 GCF_036320045.1 Stenotrophomonas sp. SMYL20
CCCCCGCGCCCCCCCCCCCGGGCGGCGCGGCCCGGGCCCCCCCACCCCGGGGACCCCCGGGGGGGGGGGGGCGCCCCCCCGCCCCCGCCACTACCGGAAAGCCGTCAGCCGTGCAGGGCGCGGGCGTGGTGGGCGATGTGCTCGCCGATGAAACTGGCGATGAAGTAGTAGCTGTGGTCGTAGCCCGGCTGCAGGCGCAGGGTCAGCGGATGACCGGCGGCATCACAGGCCTGCTGCAGGCGCTGCGGTTGCAGCTGGGTCCGCAGGAATTCGTCCGCCTCGCCCTGGTCGACCAGCAACGGCAGGCGCTCAGTGGCCACGGCGACCAGTTCGCTGGCATCCCACTGCGCCCAGTCCGCCGGGTTGTCGCCCAGGTAGGCGTGGAAGGCCTTCTGCCCCCACGGCACGTGGCTGGGCGCAACGATCGGCGAGAACGCCGACACGCTGCGGTAGCGCCCCGGGTTGCGCAGCGCGATCACCAGCGCACCGTGACCGCCCATCGAGTGGCCGCTGATGCCGCGCGCATCGGTGACCGGGAAATTCGCCTCGATCAGTGCCGGCAGTTCCTGCGCCACGTAGTCGTGCATGCGGTAGTGCTTCGCCCACGGTGCACGGGTGGCATTGAGGTAGAACCCCGCCCCCTTGCCCAGGTCATAGCCCTCGGCATCGGCCACGTCATCGCCGCGTGGGCTGGTATCGGGCGCGACGATGATCACGCCATGCTCGGCCGCGTAGCGCTGCGCGCCCGCCTTGGTGATGACGTTCTGCTCGGTGCAGGTCAGCCCGCTCAGCCAGTACAGCACCGGCAGTTTCTGCGTTTCCGCCTGCGGCGGCAGGTACACGGCGAACTGCATGTCGCAGCCCAGCGTGGTGGAATGATGCCGGTAGACGTCCTGCCAGCCGCCGAAACAGGCGCGGTGTTCAATACGTTCCATGGTGCTCTCCTGCGCGGCGCGTCAGCGCACGCGTGCTTCTGGTAGATGCCGACCTTGGTCGGCTTATCCACGCGCGGCGTGGATGCCTTTGTTGATCCGTTCATCCAGCTGCGCCAGCAGGCGCAGCAACGATTCGACGCCAGGCTGGCCATCAAGATTGCGCCAGGCCGCCACGGCCACATCGCTGCGCGGCGGCCACTGTCCGGCTGCGCGCGCTTCATGAAGGCGCGGCAGGAATACCTGCGCAAGCCACTGCTCGAACGGCATGCCATCGTCGCTGCCGAAGGCCGAGGTCACCGCACGCGGTGGCCCCACCTCCCCCACTACCCAACCCAGCGCACGCAACGCCTGCTCGATCGGAACCACCAGGGCCGCGCGCGGGTCTTCCGCACGCGGCCGGCGCAGGGCATCCAGCCAGCCCATGACGCGGCTCAGTAGTGGACCACCGAACGGATCGACTTGCCTTCGTGCATCAGGTCGAAGGCTTCGTTGATCTTGTCCAGGTCCATGGTGTGGGTGACGAACGGTGCCAGTTCGATATCGCCCTTCATCGCGTCCTCCACCATGCCCGGCAACTGGCTGCGGCCCTTCACGCCGCCGAAGGCGGTGCCCATCCACTTGCGCCCGGTCACCAGCTGGAACGGACGGGTGGAGATCTCCTGGCCCGAACCGGCCACGCCGATCACCACGCTCTGGCCCCAGCCACGGTGCGCGCATTCCAGCGCCGCGCGCATCACGTTGACGTTGCC
The DNA here is from genome assembly GCF_036320045.1 of Stenotrophomonas sp. SMYL20. Lineage (NCBI taxonomy): Bacteria > Pseudomonadati > Pseudomonadota > Gammaproteobacteria > Lysobacterales > Lysobacteraceae > Stenotrophomonas > Stenotrophomonas sp. SMYL20. The sequence continues at coordinate 35,522 of NZ_JAWIRT010000027.1, forward strand.
GATGCACTCGAAGCTGTGGTCCACGCCCCAGGTGGTCATCTCGACGATGACCTGCTGGATCGGCTTGTCGTAGTCCTTCGGGTTGATGCAGTCGGTGGCGCCGAATTCGCGCGCCAGTTCGAACTTGGACGGGTTGGTGTCCACCGCGATGATGCGGCCGGCCTTGGCCTGGCGCGCGCCCTGGATCACCGCCAGGCCGATGCCGCCGAGGCCGAACACCGCCACGCTGTCGCCTTCCTGCACCTTGGCGGTGTTGTGCACCGCGCCGATGCCGGTGGTGACGCCACAACCGAGCAGGCAGACGTGCTCCGGGTTCGCGTCCGGATTGATCTTCGCCAGCGAGACTTCGGCCACCACGGTGTACTCGCTGAAGGTCGAGCAACCCATGTAGTGGTACAGCGGCTCGCCGTTGTAGCTGAAGCGGCTGGTGCCGTCGGGCATCACGCCCTTGCCCTGGGTGGCACGCACCGACACGCACAGGTTGGTCTTGCCGCTCTTGCAGAACAGGCACTCGCCACACTCGGCGGTGTACAGCGGAATCACGTGGTCGCCGGGCTTGACGCTGGTCACGCCCTCACCGACCTCCACCACGATGCCGGCGCCTTCATGGCCCAGCACCACCGGGAACAGGCCTTCCGGATCATCGCCGGACAGGGTGAAGGCATCGGTATGGCAGACACCGGTGTGGGTGATCTTGACCAGCACCTCGCCCTTCTTCGGCGGGGCAACGTCGATCTCGACGATCTGCAGCGGCTGGCCGGGACCAAAGGCGACGGCGGCACGGGACTTCATGGTGGACTCTCCAGACATAGGGAAAACGGGATGTATGGCGCGGTGATGCGCCATCGCTTACTTCAGGTACGAGCGGATCAATGCGCTCATGTCGCGCACGCGTTCGGCGCGCTGTTCATCGGAGGCCGCAGGCTGGCCGAACTCCTCGCGCAGATGGGCCTCCATCACCTCGGACATCAGGCCATTGACCGCGCCACGGATGGCGGCGATCTGCTGCAGCACCGGCCCGCAGTCGGCACCGGCTTCCAGCGCGCGATCCAGCGCATCGCACTGGCCGCGGATGCGGCGCACGCGGGCCAGGACCTTCTTCTTCTCTTCGGGGGAGTGCGGCATGGCGGGGCCACCTCGGAACTATACTGGGGGATAGTATACACAGAGGGGCGAATGAAGCCATCTGGTGCTGCCGAGGCATGCCCCAGGGACAGATCAGCCCAGAATATGAATGAACAATAAATAGATTCATTTGTTACTTTTTCATGACGTAGGGTGTCGCATTCGACCCTGCGTTTACCCCTGAGTCACATTGGCGTGACCAGGGAGAAATCATGTACCGACCGTTGTTCGCCCGCAGTCGCTTGTCTGTCGCGCTGGGTTCGGCATTGGTGCTGGTGGCCGCCGCACCGGCCATGGCGCAGCAGGCCGCCACGCAGGAACAGAAGGCCGAGCCCGCCAGCAGCAAGACCCCCGTGCAGCTGGACCGGATGACCGTCACCGGCTCGCGCATCTACCGCGCCGGTTTCGACACGCTCGAGCCCGCCGCGGTGGTCAGCCGTGAATCGATCGAGAACTATGGAGACACCAACCTCATCGATGCCCTGACCCGGATTCCCGGGGTCAGTGCCGGCGTCAGTTCGCGCGGCGACCAGGCCGGCTTCGGTGCAGGCGTCAACTTCGCCAGCAAGTTCGGGCTGGGCAGCAATCGCCTGCTGACCCTGGTCAATGGACGCCGCTTCGTCACCTCTACACCGCCCACCATCTTCGGAGCCGGCGGCGGCTCGGGCATCCAGGTCGACATGAACGCCATTCCCAGCGTCATGGTGCAACGCATTGAAAGCCTGAGCGTTGGCGGTGCCCCCACCTATGGCTCGGATGCGATCTCCGGCGTCAACAACATCATCCTGCGCGACCGGTTCGAGGGTGCCGAAGTCGAACTGGGCTACGGCAGGACCAGCAAGAACGACAACGAGCGCTACTCCTGGTCGGCCATCTTCGGTACCGACTTCGCTGATGGCCGTGGCCACATCGTGGTGGCGGCGGAACTGGACAATGCCGATGGGGTGAACGCGCTGCAACGCGATTTCTACCGCCAGGGCTACAGCCTGCAGGCCAATCCCACGGCGGCCAATGCCACTGCCCAGCCCCTGCGCCGGCCGACCAATGATGGCCGCATCGACGGCAGCATTCCGTTCAACACCGGGCCCCGCGATGGTATCCCCGACCAGGTCTGGATCCGCAACCGGCGCATTGCCAGCATGACCTTCGGTGGCCTGGTGATGCCGGCGACCGGCAGCTACACGCGCAACGGCCTGGGCGACATCCTTGGCTTCGGCCCGAACAAAGACAAACTGTGGCAGTTCAACAACGAGGGCAAGCTGGTCGAGTTCAATCCCGGCACCAGCTACGCGGGCGGCAACGCCTCCGGCGGTGACGGCCTGAACCTGTTCGAGACGGTGCCGCTGATCGCCGACCTCGAACGACGCTCGGTGTTCTCCACCGGCAGCTTCGACTTCACCGACAACGTGCGTGGCTTCTTCGAACTTTCGCGATACGAAGCGACCGCCCGCGAAACCCTCGACCAGAACGTCTACAACGCGGTGTCCTTCGGCAATGCGCGCCTGGACGGCGGCGGTACCGCCAGCGGTGCACTGACCTTCAGCGCCAGCAATCCGTTCCTCAGTGCGGAAACCCGCAAGATCCTCGCCGACAACGGCATCACCTCGTTCCGCCTGTCGCGATCTTCGCGCGACCTGTCGATGAACAACGCCAGCACCGAAACCCGCCTGACCCGTGCGGTGCTCGGCCTGAACGGCTTCTTCGAGGTCGGAAAGCGCAGCTTCAACTGGGAAGCCAGCGTCACCCACGGCCGCGGTGACTTCGACTACCTCGGCACTGGCCTGATCCAGCAGAACTTCATCAATGCGATCAACGTCACCACCGACGCCAGCGGCCGCATCATCTGTGATGCCACCCGCCCGGGCACCACGGCCGATGCGAACTGCCGCCCGCTGAATCTGTTCGGCGAGAACCAGGCGTCGCGCGAAGCCCTGGACTATGTCTCCACCCGGACCGTGGCCAAGGCGCAGACCCGCCAGACCGTCATCAATGCGTCGGTATCCGGCGGCCTGTTCGATCTTCCCGGCGGCGAGCTGTCCGCGGCGGCCGGCTTCGAGCACCGCCGCGAAGAAGGCTCCTTCACCCCCAGCGAGTACCAGCGCCTGGGCCAGGGCCGTTCGGTGCCGACCCAGGCGGCCGAGGGCAAGTACCACACCAACGAAGTGTTCGCCGAAGTGCTGGCACCGCTGTTCAATCCCGACTGGGATATCCCGGGCCTGCATCGCCTGGACCTGACCGCCAAGTTCCGCCGCGTCGACAATTCCGTCGCCGGCGCGTTCAATGCGTTCACCTACGGCATCCAGTACGAACCGATCGCCGGCCTGCAGCTGCGCGGCAACAAGACCCAGTCACTGCGCGCGCCCTCCATCGCCGAGCTCTACACCACCCAGCAGCCGGCCTACTACAACATCCCGGAAGTGTGCTCGCTGGACAACATCAGCGGCGGCTCCAATCCGGCGGTGCGTCGCCGCAACTGCCAGGCGTTCTTCGCCGCCTACCCGGGTGCCGATCCGAACACTTTCCGCCAGCAGCCGACCAATACGCTGGGCTCGACCAACGGCAGCACCCGCCTGCAGAACGAAACGGCGAAGTCGTGGACGGCCGGCATCGTGTTCGCGCCGGAATGGATCCCGGGCCTGCGCGTCGCCGCCGACTGGTATGACATCAAGATCAACAACGTGATCACGTCGCTGAGCGCCAACGACATCATCACCGGTTGCTTCGACACTGCCGACTTCAACGCCGCCAACGTCCCCAACGCCAACCGCTTCTGCAGCCTGGTGACGCGTGATCCGAACACCGGCGTGGCTACCAGCATCAAGACCGAGTATGGCAACGGCCCGGTGCTGATGTTCCGTGGCTGGACCGCCGAAGTCGGCTACCGTTGGGACCTGTCGCGCTTCGGCGTACTGGACCTGGACTTCTACGGCTACATGCCGAAGAACCGTGGCCAGGCCGCGAACCGGGACGTGCCGTTCGTCGAACAGGCGGGCAGCTTCAACGAGCCCAAGCGCCAGTTCCGTTGGACGGCCCAGCATCGCATCGGCAACTGGAACTACGGCGTGGCCTCCAACTACACCAGCCGCGCCCAGTACACGATGACCGATACCCCGGAAAGCCGTCAGTACTTCTACCGCGACAGCTGGACCACCTGGGACGCCAACGTCACCTACGGCATCACCGACGCCGCGCGCGTGACGTTGTCGGTGATCAACGTGGGCGATGACATCGGGCCGTTCCCGTATGTACTGGATGCACTGGGCCGTCGCTACATGGCCAGCCTGCGCTACAACTTCAAGTAGGCCGGGCGCAGCGTTTCCACAGGCGGGGCCCGGTGTACGGGCCCCGCTCAATCAAACAGACCTTGTTCCGCCAACCGGGTCAACTCATCCACCACATAGCGCACCTTCGGCCGCAGGTGACGCGTCGGTGGCCACAGCGCATGGATGTCGATGTGCCGCTGCATGTGTTCGTCCAGCACCGATTGCAGCACGCCGGAATCGAGATGGCGGCGCACCAGTGAAATGGGCATCTGGCAGATGCCGAGGCCGGCGATGGCCGCTTCGATCACCGCGTCGCCATCATTGAGTTGATAGGGCGCACTGGGAATGAACGTTCCCTCGTCCTCCTCGCTGCCGATCCGCCACCAGATCGGTTGCCCGTGGCGGAAGCCGACGATGCTGCGGTGCTGCGCCAGTTCCTGCACCGTGCGCGGCACACCATGCGCCTGCAGGTACGCCGGCGATGCGCAGGTGACCAGGCGCTGGCGCCCCAGCCGGCGCGCGACCAGGTGCTCGGCCTGGTGCAGCCCACCGAAACGGATCAGCAGGTCGATGCCCTCTTCGACCGGATCGACGAAGTGATCGGTGAAGGTCATCGTCAACTGCAGGTCCGGATACTGGCGGCACAACCGCAGCAGCACCGGCAGCACCACCAGCCGCCCGAACGAGGACGGCATGTCGATGCGCAGCCGCCCGCTGGGCAGGCCCGCCGAACCCAGACAGGCCTCGGCCGCGGAGATTTCTTCCAGCGCCGCCGCACAGGAGGCGTAGTACGCCTCGCCATCAGTGGTCAGTGCGATGCGCCGCGTAGTGCGATGGAACAGGCGCACCCCCAGCCGCGCTTCCAGACGGGCGATGGCCTTGCCCACCGCCGAGCGCGAGATGCCCAGCGCGTCTGCCGCCTCGGTGAAGCTGCCCGAGCGTGCGGTCGTGACGAACGTCACCAGGCCATTCAAGGATTCCAGCGGCAGCATCGTTCGCACTCCATTGGGGACAAATATTCCCCCACCAAGGGAGATCGAAGCGCTTTATGCGCCCGCATGTCAACTCCATCCTGTGTGCATCGCGCCGCTGGCGCTCTTCCCCGTACCGAGATGACCAACATGACCGCCGCCCTGTTCCGCCCGTTCGACCTGACAGGCATCGCCCTGCGCAACCGCATCGCGATGGCGCCGATGACCCGTGCCCGCAACCCCGGCTCGGTCGCCAATGAGCTCACCGCGCAGTACTACCGGCAGCGTGCCAGCGCCGGCCTGATCATCAGCGAAGGCACGCCGGTCTCGCCGCAGGGCCAGGGCTACATCGACGTGCCCGGCATCTGGTCGGCGGCACAGGTGGCGGGCTGGAAGCAGGTGACCGACGCCGTGCACGCCGAACAGGGCACGATCTTCGCCCAGCTCTGGCACGTCGGCCGCATGTCGCATGCCTCGCTGCAGCCTGAGGGCGGACAACCGGTCAGCGCCGGTACCCGCCCGGTGGCCAGCGCACCGAAGAACACCTCGTTCGTCTATCTGGACGACGGCAGCCGCGGCCATGCCGATCCCACCCCGGCACGTGCACTGGAGACTGCGGAGATCCCCGGCATCATTGCCGACTTCGCACGCGGCGCCGACAACGCCATCGCTGCCGGCTTCGATGGCATCGAACTGCATGCCGCCAACGGCTACCTGTTCGAGCAGTTCCTCAACCCGCTCATCAACGAGCGCGACGACCGCTACGGCGGCTCGCTGCCGAACCGCGCGCGATTGATCCTGGAGACGGTGGATGCGATGGCCGAGCGCATCGGCGCCCACCGCATCGGCGTGCGCCTGGCACCGAACAACCTCACCTTCGACATGCCGTTCTACCCCGACAACGAAGCCACCTATCTGTACCTGGCCGAGGAACTGGGCAAGCGCGGGCTGGCCTATGTGCACCTCAACGACAACCTGCAGGCGGGGCAGTCGGTGCTGGGCGAGGCGTTCCTGCAGCAGTTCAAGCAGGTCTACGGTGGCACGTTGATCCTGGCCGGTGGCATGACCCGCGAACGCGCCCTGCAGCTGGTCGAGGCCGGCACCATCGACCTGGCCGCATTCGGCCAGCCGTTCATCGCCAACCCGGATCTGGTCGAACGCCTGCAGCACAACGTCGCGCTGGCCACGCCCGACCGCAATACCTATTACGGTGGCGGCGAGGCAGGCTACCTCGACTACCCGCGCGCGCAGTAGAGCCACGCGATGCGTGGATGCGGGCGTACACTGCCCACCCGCATCCACCGGATCTGGCCATGGATACGCCCACCGCATCGTTCATCGTCAACCTCGATGTCCCCGATCTTGCCGCTGCCGAGGACTTCTACATCCGAGTCTTCGGCCTGCGCATCGGGCGCCGTCTAGGCCCAGGCGCCGTGGAGCTGCTCGGTGGGCCAACGCCGCTGTACCTGCTGCAGAACGAGGCCGGCAGCGCCGCCACCGAAGACGGCGACGTGCGCGACTACGAGCGCCATTGGACGCCGCTGCACCTGGACTGGGTGGTGGATGACATCGAGGCCGCACTGGCACGTGCGGTTGCGGCCGGAGCGACGCTTGAGCAGTCCGTGCGCGAGCGTCGCTGGGGGCGCATCGCCGTGCTGGCCGATCCGTTCGGGCATGGCTTCTGCCTGATCCAGTTCAGCGGCGAAGGCTACAACGCGCTGGTCGAATGACCGGTGCGCCGTTCACCACGGCAACGGCACTGCTTCACCGTTGGCGCGCTCACCGTAGTACAGCGACGGCAGCAGGCGCGAGAGGAAACTGAACTCCGTGTAGCAGTGCTTGAGCAGGCCCAGGCCGACCGCATCGCCGGCATCGCAGTGCGGATCGGTGCTGTCCAGGCCGAGCACGAAGCGGCTGCGCAGCACACAGCCAAACGGCGTATCGCGCGCCACGTGCAGCATCTGCCCGTCGCAGGGATCACCGTTTGCATCCAGGCGTACGTGATCTCCGAAGCCGATGCGCGCGGCGATCACCGCCGACACATCGCCTGCATCCTGTGCCACCTGCAGGCGCTCGGGCACCAGCAACGTGCGCGGGTCATGGAACTTCAAACGCGCCGCCACCGGCGGAATATCGGCCAGCGATTCCACCGCGTGGATGCTGGCACCGTGGTAGCTGCGTCCGCGCTGCCAGGCCGCGTCCCAGCCGCGATGCTCGACATGATCGACCGGATGCCACCAGCGGATGTGCTGTGTGGTCTCGAAGAAGGTGAACCACCAGTCCAGCATGCGGCCCTTGCAACCGTGCAGATCGGTACGCACCGCCACCAGCAGGGTGCCATCTTCGCGGCGCTGGATGCCGGTTTCCAAGCGCATCGGTGCGGGGTCGAGCAGATCGTGGTGGTCCAGCCAGGCGCGGGCGTTCACAGCGGTATCCATCGGGGTCTCCTGCATGTCGGGAGACCTGACAATACGGAAACGTTCTTCGTTTCGCAATTATCCGAATGCGGTAAGATGGGCGCAATGAACAGCACCACCCTGCCCGAGCCACCCTCACCAATCCGCCGCCGCGGCCGCCCTGCGCGGCCGGAAGCCGAAGTCCGCCACGCCGTGCTGCAGGCCACGCTGGAGCTGCTGCTGGCACAGGGTTACGAGGCCACCACCATCGAAGCGGTGGCGGCGCACGCCGGGGTAGCGAAGAAGACCGTGTACCGCCACGCCAGCAACCGCGAAGAACTGGTCGGGTTGGCCGTGCGCGAGTGGACCGACGGCTTCGCGCCGCAGTTGCAGCGCGATGCGCACGACGCCGATGAGGTGATGCCGTTGCTGCGGGCCATCCTGCAAGCGGTGTGCGCGCAGGCACTGTCGGCGCAGGCAGTGCAGGTATTCCGCCTGCTGGCCACCGACTTTCCCGGCAAGGACGCGCTGCTGCAGGCCTATCTGGACAATGGCATCGAACGCGGCCGTGCGCTGCTGGCCGACTGGCTGGCGCGTCAGCAGCAGCGCGGGCTGCTGCGCGAGGGAGATGCCGCGTGCATGGCGCGGCTGATCCTGGCGATGGCCGTGGCCGAGCCGCTGCGCGAACGCGTGATCGGTGTGGTGGCCGAGGATGCGCCGGTAGAGGTGCATCTGCGTGATTGCATGGCGTTGTTGGGGCCGGTGTTGCAGGCGCCGTAGTCAACCAGTAAGCCGCAGCTGTGTGCCACGCATTCAGGCGAAGCTACCTCGCAGGGCTCTTTGCAACTTCTTGTATGGCCTACTGGAAAGACTGCAGGGACTATTCGTGGTCGATCTCTTCGGCGCGGTCACATGCGATATCTCTTTTCCGAACTCTGCAATCTCCTGGGGCAACGAATCGATAGCGATCCGGTCCTTTCCATTGCCGAACGCATCGGAGCGAAGGAACCGAAGCCGACTTCCTTCGCGTACTCCAACTCTGTTGGCGGAATGTCTCACCGCCCCACGGGCCTGGAAATCAGCTGGAGTCACGAGGTTCTCGCACCCGAGTACTACCCGCCCCGGAAATCGGGCCGCCACTTCGTCTGCTGGGTAGACTCGATCTGGTTTGATCCGGCAACAGTAGACAACCTGCCTTTGCAGTTGTCTCCGACCTCCCTCGCTGAGGATTTGGTTGAGGCGGCTCCTCAACTCATTGTTGAAGATATGCCCAAGAGAACGGCCGCGGTGCTCACAACTCGTCCAGACTGCGTGCTTGCCCTCCCCAGTACGCCTCGGCGCTGGCAGATCAAACTTGCACAGATGCACCGCTACTCCTTGCCAAGCTACGCTGCGGCTGGAAATGATCGTCCAGGGCAGAATACCAATTCAGACAGGTGGGAATATTGGGATCAGGCTACCGCCTTCTTTCTCTACTGGTGCATTCTCAGAGGCTTCGCAAGCGAACGACATACCTGTGATCACGGCGCAGAAATCCAGAATCTACATCAGCAGCGCATGTCCGTGATGGACTACATCCGTGCGAACTGTTTTGAAGGCGAGCTGTGGAGCTGGGATATCCGCGAGCCCGTGCGCCATTTTACCTACATCTACTTTCATGCTCTCTGCAATCGCAACTCAGCACATCCTGGAATTGGAAGACCGGACAGGTGCCATCCCAACGACGATCTGAGCGCGGTGGTGAACCACCTGTCGAAGTGCGGGGTACCAAACGTAGATGACGAATGGCGGCTGTTCCGCCATTTCTCAACGATGCTGGACGCACGCTGGAAGGACTATCTTCTGACAGGACTTCAGACAGAAGTAAGCCGCCGCCAGACCGTCCAGCTCACGGCAATGTATCGGAAGATGGTGGACAACCTCTCCGCGGCCTCTGAACTGTCGTAGAAGTCCGAGTATTCATCGGTCCCCACGTATTGCGCGGAGATTCCTGGAGAGGCATCCACGCATGGCGTGGATCTACTGGTCTGGTCCTGGTGGACGCCATCCCGGTAGGTGCCGACCGTTGGTCGGCACCACATCATCCACCGCGATTCACTCGCGCAGCATATCCACGAACGCACGCAGCGCACCGGGCATCTGCCGCTGCTTCGGGTAGTACAGCGCGAAGCCGGCGAACGGCTCGCTCCAGTCTTCCAGCACCGCCACCATCTGCCCCGATTCGATGTAGGGCCGCGCGGTGTCTTCCAGCACGTAGGCCAGGCCGATGCCATCGAGTACCGCGCCGACCACGGTGCCCTGCTCGCCCAGCGTCAGCCGTCCGGGCACGTCGATCTCCAGCGCCTGCCCACCGCGCTCGAACTGCCACTTGTACAGGTGCCCGCTGGCGAAGCGGAAGCGGATGCATTCGTGCGCGGCCAGGTCGCGCGGATGCTGTGGCGCCGGATGCCGCCGCAGGTAGTCCGGCGAGCCGACAATCAGCCCGCGCAGCGGTGGCCCCATCGGCACTGCCACCATGTCCTCGGGTACGAACTCGTGCAGGCGCACGCCGGCGTCGTAGCCCTCGGCGACGATGTCGACCAGGCCGTCGTTCTCGGTCAGCTCCACCCGCACGTCGGGATGGGCGTGCAGGAAGCGCGCCAGCCGTGGTCCCAGCTGTGTCGCCACCGCCGCACGGGTGGCATTGATGCGCAGCAGGCCGGCCGGTGCGGCACGGAACTGGTTCATCTCCTCCAACGCATCGTGCACCTGCCCCAAGGCCGGCTGCAGGCGCTCCAGCAGGCGCTGTCCGGCCTCGGTCAGGGCCACGCTGCGGGTGGTGCGATGGAACAGGCCCACGCCCAACCGTTCTTCCAGCGCGCGGATCGCATAACTCACCGCCGAGGTCGACAGCGCCAGCTCGGCGCCGGCACGGCGGAAGCTGCGGTGGCGGGCGACTGCGGCGAACGCGGCCAGGTGGGAGAGATTGTCAGTGGCCATGATTGTGCAGTTTCACTTGATGAATCATGCCGATATCCGGGCTTTTTGCCGCTGGGTACGGGGCGTATTGTAAAGCGCCTTTCGACAAACCCTGCCAAGGATTCCCCATGTCCCTCGCCCGTGGTTACGCCGCCCATTCACATACCGACCCGCTGATCCCGTACGAATTCGAACGCCGCGCGGTCGGCCCGGACGATGTGCGCATCGAGATCCTCTACAGCGGCATCTGCCATTCGGACCTGCACCAGGCCCGCGACGACTGGGGTGGCTCGATCTACCCGATGGTGCCGGGCCACGAGATCATTGGCCGCGTCACCGAGGTCGGCAGCAACGTCACCCGCTTCAAGGTGGGCGACCACGCTGGCGTGGGCTGCATGGTCGACTCATGCCGCAACTGCGACGCCTGCGAGCACGACCTGGAGCAGTACTGCGCCGAAGGCGCGACCTGGACCTACAACGGCCGTGAACGCGAAAGCGGCGCGCCGACCTACGGCGGCTATTCCGACCACGTGGTGGTCGAACAGCGCTTCGTGGTGAAGGTGTCCGAAACGCTGGACCTGAAGGCCGCCGCCCCGCTGCTGTGCGCCGGCATCACCACCTGGTCGCCGCTGCGCCACTGGAAGGTCGGCCCGGGCCAGAAGGTCGGCGTGATCGGCCTCGGTGGCCTCGGCCACATGGGCGTGAAGTTCGCCAAGGCCCTCGGCGCGCACGTGGTGATGATCACCACCACGCCGGAAAAGGGTGCCGATGCCAAGCGCCTGGGCGCCGATGAAGTGCTGGTCTCGCGCGATGCCGCGCAGATGAAGGCGCACGCCGGCAGCTTCGACTTCCTGCTCAACACCATCCCGGTCGGCCATGACACCAACCCGTACATGGGCCTGCTCAAGCGCGAGGCCACCATGTGCCTGGTCGGCGTGCTGACCGAACTGGATCCGCCGCTGACCGGCGGCAGCGTGATCTTCGGCCGCAAGCACCTGACCGGCTCGGCGATCGGCGGCATGGCCGAAACCCAGGAAATGATGGATTTCTGCGCCGAGCACGGCATCGTCAGCGATGTCGAGATGATCGACATCAAGAACGTCAACGAAGCCTGGGAGCGCATGGCGAAGAACGATGTGCGCTACCGCTTCGTGATCGACATGGCGACGATGAAGAACGCCGCCTGATCGATCGGCAGCAGTGAACGAAGAACCCCGGCCCGCCCGGGGTTTTTGTTTGCGTTGCACGGCCCGTCCGCCGGGCATGGCCCGGCGCTACCGGAAAGATGACGGGTAGCGCCGGGCCATGCCCGGCGAGCGAAGCGGTTGCCTCCCTCCTTGGGCATGACGAAGATCAAGGACCCGGCCAGCAGCCGGGCGCAGACTCGCTGCATGGCCCGCCTGCCCTCCCCTGCGATGCTGATGCGCGCGCCGCACCGGCTGCTGTTCTTCATCGGCGCCAGCAACCTGCTGCTGGCAATGCTGTGGTGGGCGTTGTGGCTGGGCGCATTGCGCGGGTTGTGGACGCCGCAGCCACCGCCGCTGCCTCCGGCCTGGCTGCACGCGCTGCTGATGCAGTACCTGGTACTGCCCAGTTTCATCTTCGGCTTCCTGCTCACCGTGTTCCCGCGCTGGATGGCACAGCCGGAGCTGCCACGCAGCCGTTATGCGCCGGTCGGCATCGGCCTGTTTGGTGGGCAGGCGTTGCTGATTGCCGCCGCCTGCGGGTGGACACCCGGGCTGTGGCCCGGCCTGCTGCTGGCACTGGCCGGCTGGAGCGCCGGACTGATCGTGCTGGGACGCGTGCTCAAGGCCGCCGGTCCCAACCGCAACTGGCATGCGCGCGCCTGCTATGCCGCACTGCTGCTGGGCTGGCTGGGGCTGCTGCTGTTCATGGCGGTGGGGCGCGGCCACGCCACGCTGATGCCGGTCACGGTGGCACTCGGCACCTTCGGCCTGCTGCTACCGGTCTACCTCACCGTCGCGCACCGGATGATCCCGTTCTTCGCCAACAACGTGGTGGATGGCTATGTGGCGTGGCGCCCGCTGCGCTGGTTGGCTGCGATGTGGGCGCTGCTGATGCTGCGCCTGCTGTTGAGCGCGTTGCAGGTCGACCACCTGCTGTGGCTGGCCGATGCGCCGCTGCTGATGTTGTCGCTGCAGGCGCTATGGCACTGGTGGCCACGCGGGCCGATGCCGGGCCTGCTCGCGGCCCTGTTCCTGGCACTGGCGTGGCTGCCGATCAGCTTCGCGTTGTATCTGCTGCAGGACATCGGCCAGATGCTGGGCCATCCGCAACTGCTCGGCCGCGCGCCGCTGCATGCCCTCGCCGTGGGCCTGTTCGGCAGCCTGCTGGTGGCGATGGTGACCCGGGTCACCCAGGGCCATTCCGGCCGACCGCTGGTGATGCCGGCAGTGGCCTGGTTTGCGTTCGTCGCGCTGCAGGCGGTGGCGATCATGCGCATCGTCGCCGAACTGATGCCCGACGCCTATGCGTGGCATTTCGCCGCAGCCATCGGCTGGTTGCTGGCCTTGGCACCGTGGGTGGCGCGGCTGGGCTGGATCTACCTGAGCCCACGGCGCGACGGCAAGCCGGGCTGACATCACCGCCGGGCATGGCACCATGATGGGCATGTCCGATATCCCGCTCGATCCCACCGCAATCACTAGCTTCGCCGATGGCGACCCTGACGAGAATCCCTGGGTTCTCGGCGCGCCGCAGCCGGAAGCGCTGCAGGTGGTGCCTTGGTCCACGCTGTGGGCCGACCAGTTCGAGCAGCAGCGCACGCAGCTGCAGGCGACACTCGGCAACATCGCGCTGGGCATTGAACACGTCGGCTCCACCGCGGTGCCGGGCCTGCCGGCCAAACCGGTACTGGACATCGACCTGCTGGTTGCCGATTTCGCCGACGAAGCGGCCTGGCTGCCAGCGCTGCAGGCACTGGGCTACGTGCTTACCATCCGCGAACCCTCGTGGTACCAGCACCGCATGCTGCGACTGCACGTGCCGCGCGTGAACCTCCACGTGTTCGCACCTGGTTGCGCCGAGCACCTCCGCCACTGCTTGTTCCGCGATTGGCTGCGCAGCCATGAAGATGACCGCAGGCGCTATGCACGGGCCAAGCAGGCAGCACTGCAGGGCAATGCCAACGTGCAGGCCTACAACCGCAGCAAGCAGGATGTGGTTCGCGACATCTACGCGCGCCTGTTCGCAGCGCGCGGGTGGTGACGCAACGGCAGGTGCCGGCCCCGGTTGGCACCCGCCGGAACAGTGTCAGTACGCGAACTCGCGGAACACCGGATCGACGTCGCCGTGCCAGCGGCCATGGAACAGCGCCAGCTTGCGTTCGGCCGGGGTCAGGCCGGACTCGACGATCTCCTGCAGCACGTCCAGGAACTTGCTCTCGTCCTGGCCGTCGGCATTGCGGGCGGCGCGGCGCTTGAGGCCCTCCACTGAAATCTTCACCGCCTCGCGGGCCAGGTCGCGCACGCTGCCATTGCGGAACGGCAGGTTCATCGCATGCTTCGGCACGCCATCGCGCAGTGCATGGCGCTCGGCCAGGGTGAAATCACGTACCAGGTCCCAGGCGGCATCCAGTGCGGTGTCGTCGTACAACAAGCCCACCCAGAATGCCGGCAGCGCACACAGGCGGCTCCACGGGCCACCGTCGGCACCGCGCATTTCCAGATACTTCTTCAGGCGCACTTCCGGGAACGCGGTGGTCATGTGGTCCGACCAGTCGCGCAGCGTCGGCAGCGCGCCCGGCAGCACCGGCAGCTTGGCCTGCATGAAATCGCGGAAGCTCTGCCCGCTGGCGTCGTGGTAGATGCCATCGCGGTAGGAGAAATACATCGGCACGTCGAGCAGGTAATCGACATAGCGCTCGTAACCGAAGCCATCCTCGAACACGAAGTCGAGCATGCCGGTGCGGTCGGCGTCGGTGTCGGTCCAGATGTGCGAGCGGTAGCTCAGGTAGCCGTTGGGCTTGCCTTCGGTGAACGGCGAATCGGCGAACAGCGCGGTGGCGATCGGCTGCAGCGCCAGCGACACGCGGAACTTCTTCACCATGTCCGCTTCGGTGGCGTAGTCCAGGTTGACCTGCACCGTGCAGGTGCGGGTCATCATGTCCAGGCCCAGCGAGCCGACCTTGGGCATGTAGGCGCGCATGATCTTGTAGCGGCCCTTCGGCATCCACGGCATTTCATCGCGCTTCCATTTCGGCTGGAAGCCCATGCCGAGGAAGCCGAGCTGCAGCTCACCGGCCACCTGTGCCACTTCGTTGAGATGGGTGCCGGTCTCCACGCAGGTCTGGTGGATGGTCTCCAGCGCCGCGCCGGACAGTTCCAACTGACCGGCAGGTTCCAGCGTGACCGAGGCACCATCGCGCAGCAGGGCGATCGTGTTGCCGTTCTCCTGCACCGGCTCCCAGCCGAAGCGGACCAGGCCATTGAGCAGCGCTTCGATGCCGCGCTCGCCTTCAAAGGTCGGCGGGCGCAGGTCATCCAGGCGGAACCCGAACTTCTCGTGCTCGGTGCCGATGCGCCACTGCGCGCGGGGTTTCTCGCCGGAGGCGATCACCTCCACCAGCTGCGAGCGGTCGGTAATGGGTGTATCGGCGACGTGGCTGGGGCTCGACAAGGGGAAGGCTCGCTGGACAGTGGCGGGGGATGTGGGGCCCGGGGCCTTCCATCGCAAGGGCGCACTATAGCGTGGCGACCCGTTGCGTCATGCGACGGAGACGGTTTTCAGCATCCTACCGACGCCCTCTTGACCCTCGTACACTCGGGGCCATGAGCCGCCATTCACGACACCCCGAACTGCACCGCTCCGAGCGCGTCGGCTGGCTGCGTGCCGCCGTGCTGGGGGCCAACGATGGCATCGTCTCGGTGGCCGGCCTGGTGGTCGGCGTGGCCGCCAGCGGCGCCTCCGCGGCGACCATTCTGGCCACCGGCGTGGCTGGCACCGTGGCCGGCGCGATGTCGATGGCTGCTGGAGAGTATGTCTCCGTGCAGACCCAGGCCGACACCGAAGACGCCGACCTGGCGATGGAAAAGCGCGAACTGCACGAAGATCCGCACAGCGAACTGGAAGAGCTGGCCGCGATCTACCGCCACCGCGGCCTGGAGCCGGCACTGGCGCGGCAGGTGGCCGAACAGCTCACCGCCCACGATGCGCTGGGCGCCCACGCACGCGACGAGCTGGGCATCACCGATACCCTGCGCGCGCGCCCGCTGCAGGCAGCGCTGGCCTCGGCCGGCGCCTTCACCTGTGGTGCGGCACTGCCGGTGCTGACCGCGCTGCTCGCGCCGGTCGACAAGGTCGCGATGATGACCACCGCCAGCACCCTGCTCGGCCTGTGCCTGACCGGCGCGATGGCGGCCCAGGCCGGTGGCGCACCGCCGGTACGCGGCGCGATCCGGGTGATGTTCTGGGGCGCGTTGGCGATGGCCGCGGCCGCCGGCGTCGGTCGCCTGCTCGGCGCACACGTGACATGACCGCCATGCTGCCCCCGGCCACCGCACTGCTGGCCGAGATGGCCAGTCTGGCGGGCTGTGAGCGCGCCGAAGGCTATGCCTGCATCACCGCCCGTCGCGAGCATGGCGCCAGCTCGGTGGAGATTCCGCAACCGCAGTTCGCGATCCTGCTGGAAGGCCGCAAGCAGGTGCGCACCGCGCACCAGTCGCTGGAATTCATCCCCGGCGACATCCTGCTGCTGACCCAGCGCTGCCGCATCGATGTGGTCAACACGCCCGACCCGGGGACCGGCCGCTACCTCAGTGCCATCGTGCCGCTGTGTGCCGAAGTGCTGGCGGCCGCACGCACGCTGTGGAGCGAGGACCTTCCCGCCCCGGGCCAGGCGATGGCGCGACTGCCGTTGATCGATCATGGCGCCGTGCTGCGCCAGTGGCGGCAATCGCTGCAGGACGGCCGTTACAGCGAAGCGCGGCTGGCCCTGGCCTCGCTGGTAATGACCCTGTGCCGGCAGGGTCATGGCAACCTGCTGCTGCCGCAGGCACCGAGCCTGGGCGAACAGATCCGCGACCGCATCGCCGCCGAACCGGCACGCGACTGGCAGTCGCGCGATGTGGAAGAACAGTTCGCGCTGAGCGGCGCGACCCTGCGTCGTCGCCTCGCCGCCGAGGACACCAGCCTGCGCCAGCTGCTCACCGAGGCCAGGCTGGCGCATGGCATGCAGCTGCTCTACACCACGGACCTGCCATTGAAGACCGTCGCAGCACGCGCGGGCTACCGGTCTGCGGCGAGCTTCAGCAAGCGCTTCGCCGAGCAGTACGGACTGGCTCCCACAGACATTTGAGGGGGTTCGGCAGGGCTGCGCCCTGCACCCGCAGAGGCAACGGCAACGGCCGAAGCAACAGCAACAGCAACAGCAACAGCGGCTATCCGAGGGAAGGCGGGGCGGTGTGGGTGGGCAGGACACGCCGTAAACCCATCCATGGGGGCTCGATGGCGCCATCCATGGCGCCAACGGTCCTGCCCACCCACACC
>NZ_JAWIRT010000028.1:0-2917 GCF_036320045.1 Stenotrophomonas sp. SMYL20
GGGTGGGTCCGGTTGAGGGGGCGTGAGCGCCATGGATGGCGCGACCGAGGCTACATGGACGTATTCACGCCGTCCCCCGCAACCGGACCCACCCCGCCTCCTCACAGGAAACCCGCTGTTGCTTCGGCTGTTGCTTCTGAGGTTGCCGGCCAGCGGCCGGCACTACCGCGGGTGCCGGGCGCCGCCCGGCCGATATCCCCTGCTTGACCGCAGCCGGGGCGCCACGGAGAATTCCGCGACTAATTCTCATTTGCTGTTGCGCAGGATGCGGGCGGCAGCCTTCCAGGCCCTCCTCCTTCGATGTTCAAGAACGTCCTGTTCCAACTGCACTGGCTGCTGGGCATCACCGCCGGCGCCGTGCTGGCCGTGATGGGCCTCAGCGGCGCCGTGCTGTCCTTCGAGGATGAACTGCTGCGGGCGGCCAATCCCGGCTTCGCCGAGATCGCCGAGCACCATGCCGACGGCCAGCTTCCGCTTGAACTCAGCGAACTGGTGCCGCTGCTGCAGGCCGGCAGTGATCGCCCCCTGCAACGCCTGCGCGTGGATGCCACCGGGCAACGGCCCTCGGTGGCGCGCTTCGCCGGTGGCAAGGAACACTGGGTCTACTTCGATCCGTACACCGGCGAGCGCTTCAGCGCCCTGCGCGGGCAGGCGTTCTTCGATTTCGTCGAGGACCTGCATCGCCACCTCGCCGCCGGCGAGCGCGGCAAATGGATCACCGGCAGTTGTGCCATCGCGCTGCTGTTCTTCACCCTGTCCGGGCTCTACCTGCGCTGGCCGCGGCGCTGGTGGCACTGGCGCAGCTGGCTGGCGGTGGAATGGAAACGCAGCGGCCGTGGCTTCCTGTGGAGCCTGCACTCGGTGGTCGGCACCTGGGTGCTGCTGATCTACCTGATGAGTGCGCTGACCGGCCTCTGGTGGTCGTTCGACTGGTATCGCAGTGCCGCCAACACCCTGCTGGGCGTCGCACCGGCCGCCAAGCACAAGGTCGCCACCGACGCCGCCCTGAACCTGGAACGCATCGAAGCCACGCTGTACGCACTGCCCGGCGTGCGCACCGGCTACATCGACCTGCGCCTGCCGGAGAAGCCGGGGCAGGCACTGAACGTGCGGGTGATGGCCGGTGATCCGTCGCAGCGCGGCGGCCAGCATGACCGCGCGCATGATCTGCTGCAGCTGGACCCAGGCACGGGGGCCACGCTCGATGCCCGCCCCTACGCGCGCCAGGGCGCCGGCGCGCAGCTGGCCACCAGCGTGTTCGCGCTGCACTCGGGCAGCTACTTCGGCGTGCCCGGGCGCGTGGTGGTGATGCTCAGCAGCCTGGGCATGAGCCTGTTCTTCATCACCGGCTGGATGCTCTACCTGGACCGCCGCCGCAGCCAGCGCGCCGCGCGTGACCTGCGCCAGTCGCTGCCAGCAACGCCTGCCGATGGCGGTGGTACGCCGTGGCTGGTGGTGCATGCCAGCCAGAGTGGACTGGGAGAACAACTGGCATGGCGCGCCGCCGCGCAGCTGCAGGCGTCCGGTCATGCGGTGCAGGTGCTGCCACTGGCCCGCGTCGATGCCACGCAGCTGGCACGCACCGCGCAGGTGCTGTGGGTACTGAGCACCTTCGGCGACGGCGAGCCACCGGATGCGGCGCGAGGCGCTGCACGACGGCTGATGGCACAGACACTCGACCTGTCAGGCCTGCAGTTTGGACTGCTGGCGCTGGGTGACCGACAGTACCCGCACTACTGCGGCTTCGGTCGCCAGGTTGATGGCTGGCTGCTCGGCAACGGCGCGCGCCCGTTGTTCGACCGCATCGAAGTCGATGCCGCCTCGGTAGCGGCCTTGCGCCAATGGCAGCTGCAGCTGGGCGCGCTGACCGGCATCGTCACCGATGACAGCGTGCTGCCGGCGGCCACGCAGATGCATGAGTGGCGGCTGCTCGGCCGCGACCGGCTCAATCCGGGCAGCATCGGTGGTGCTATCTGGCGCATCCGTCTTGCGCCACCGGCCGACGTGCAGTGGCAGGCGGGCGACATCCTGCATATCGCGCCCCGGCACAACGCACGGCACGCCAACGCCGTGTTGAAGGCACATGGGTTGGATCCGCTGCAGCCGCTGCTGGTGGACGGCCACCCACGCACCCTGCTGGCGCTGGCCAGTGAACGCGAGCTGCCCGAGGCCGACGCCGCGCTGGCGGTGCAGGATGCCTGCCTGTGGCTGTCCGGATTGCCAACGCTGCCCGGACGCGAATACTCCATCGCCTCCTCCACGAGTGATGAAGTGGTGGAACTGGTGGTGCGCCTGGTGCATGACCTGTCGGGTCGAGCCGGGCTGGGCTCGGGCTGGCTGGCGCTGCATGCCCCGGTCGGAGCCAGCATCGTGGCCCGTGTGCATCGCAACCCCGGTTTCCATCGCATTGGCGGTGTGCCGATGGTGCTGATCGGCAATGGCACCGGCATCGCGGGTCTGCGCAGCTTGTTGCGCGAAGCTGCCCATGCAGGCGAGCACGGGCACTGGCTGCTGTTCGGTGAGCGCCAGCGCGCGCACGACTTCCTGTTCGCCGACGAGATCGAAGCGTGGCAGGCCGATGGCCATCTCGCGCGGGTGGACCTGGCGTTCTCGCGCGATGGCGAAGGTGGTTACGTGCAGGATTGCCTGCATGCCGCCACCGATGCGCTGCGCGAATGGATGCAGCGTGGTGCGGTGATTCATGTCTGCGGCTCGCTGCAGGGCATGGCCGAAGGCGTGGACCAGGTGCTGCGCGCTGCGCTGGGCGATGAGGTTGTGGAAACGCTGCTGGAGACCGGGCGCTACCGGCGCGACGTGTACTGAGCCACAAGGGTAGTGCCGGCCGCTGGCCGGCAGGATCATCGACGGTGCCGGCCCCCGGCCGGCCCAAACCCAGCGGGGTCACGCCCCCGCCCGC
>NZ_JAWIRT010000028.1:2927-26137 GCF_036320045.1 Stenotrophomonas sp. SMYL20
CGCCCGCGCGGGGGCGCCGGGGGGGGCGGTGCTTCTCTGCGGCGCCGCCCCCGCCCCCCCCCCCCCACTACCGGAGCGGGATCAGGCCGCAGCGCGCGCCTGTGGCATCAACTGCAGACGGAACGCGCCCACGGCTTCTGCCAGGGCATGCACCTGCGCCTGCATCTGCGCGGTCGAGGCCCCCGCCTCTTCCACCAGACTGGCGTTGCGCTGTGTACTGGCCTCCATCTGCACGATGGTCTGGTTCACCTGGGCGATGCCGGCATGCTGGTCCTGCGACGCGCTGCGGATCCCGGCCAGCAGATCCGCCAGCTGCTGCACGCTGCCGACAATCTCGCCCATCGTGGTGCCGGCCTGTTCGGCCTGCTGGTTGCCCTGGCCCACACGCGCCACCGAATCCTCGATCAATCCCTTGATCTGCTTGGCCGCCTCCGCGCTGCGCTGAGCCAGCAGGCGCACTTCGGCAGCCACGACGGCGAAGCTGCGGCCCTGCTCTCCAGCGCGCGCCGCTTCCACTGCTGCGTTGAGCGCGAGAATGTTGGTCTGGAAGGCGATGCCATCAATCAGCTGGGTGATGTCACCGATCCGCCGTGAGGCTTCGCTGATGCCATGCATGGTGGCCACCACCTGGCCGACCGCCTCGCCGCCACGCTGGGCCACTGCCGCCGCGCCCTTGACCAGCGCATCCGCACGGCCCGCGGCATCGGCATTGCGGCCAACAGTGTCGGTCAGCTCGTGCATCGACGCTGCCGTCTCTTCCAGGTTGGCCGCCTGCTGTTCGGTACGCTGCGACAGATCATGGTGACCGGCGACGATCTCACCAACACCGGTGTCGAGGCTGGACGTGGCCTGCTGGATGCGGGTGACGATGCGGCCCAGTTGCGCGACGGTGGCGTTGGCATCGTCGCGCATGCGCGCGAACACGCCCTGCAGTTCACCTTCCATGCGCACGCTGAGGTCACCGCGGGCCAGCGCGGCCAGAAGCGCCTGCAGATCGCCAAGGTTGGTCTCGAAGGTGGTCAACAGGCGATTGATGCTGGTCGACAGCGTACGCACAAAGCCCTGCTTCCCCTCCAGCGCGATGCGACCGTGCAGGTCACCGTGCGCGGCCGCGTCGACCAGGGCTGCCACTTCGGTTTCCAGCAGGGTTTCCAGCGCGCGACTGCGCCATTCCACCGCCACGCCGAGGAAATGCCCCTCGTCGACAATGGGATTGGCGATCAGCTGATAGCGGACACCGCAATGGCCGATCTCGCGTTCTTCGCGTTGTCGCACGCCGGCCAGGCTTACCAGTGCCGGATGCAGGCGTACCGCATCGCTCCCCACCAGCTCATCGCCCTGACGTTCCAGCTGCTCCAGCAGCGCCGGATTGGCGTACGCCACCAGGCCTTCGGCATCGACCACCATCAGCCCGGTCTGCGCACTGTCCAGCGCCTGGCGCACGCGGGTGTTGCCGCGCGCCACAGCACGTTCGGTCTCGATGCGCGCACGCAGGCGCTGCTGCATGTCGACCAGGCGTCGGGCCAGCTGGCCGATCTCATCGTTGGCGTTGTAGACGCGCAGCGTGGTGTCCAGGCGGTCGTCGGCGATGTCGCTGGCGAAACGCAGGGTGTCCTGGATCGGCTGGCGCACCGCACGCAGCACCAGCACCAGGCTGGTGATCAGCACGCCGGCCACCAGCAGCAGGGTCAATGCGAACAGCACGCTCATCGTGCGCGCGCCGACCTGCTGGCGCGCCTGCGCCCTGGCCAGCGCTGCCACCTGCACCTGCTGGAAAGCAGCAAGCGCCGGCGCTACGCCCGCGGCGGTATCCAGCAGCGACTGCACTTCCACATCCAGGCCGACGCGGGCCGCGGTATACCCCAGCAGGGCGCCTTGATAGCCCTCCATCCCGGTGCGCAGGGCGTCCTGCGCATCCGCGGGCAGGCCCGCCAGCGCGAGGTCGAACGGCAGCTTTTCCTCGCTGGCGCGGTCGGCGTGGGTGGAATCACCGTCGAGCAGCAGCAGGGCCTCCTGCCTTCGCATCTTCTGCAGGGACAGCGCCAGCGACGGCCGCTGCAGCGCATCCACCTGTGCCTGCAGGGTTTCGGCGGCCTGCTGCAGCTGTGCAGCGAGGCCGGCCTCACCGCGGCCCATCTCGTCGACCCGTTCAAACAGGGCGGCGACACCCTGCGAGAACGCGTCGGCCGATTCGGTCAGCACCTGCAGCGCCTTGCGCCGGCCGGCGTCCATCGGCATCGCGCGAAGCGCCTGCAGGTCAGCCTGCAGGGCCTTCTGTGCTGCCAGCAACTGGCTGCGGTCAGCATCATCGAAACTGCGTGCATACTGGGTCTGCAGGCGGCGCGCTTCGGCCACCCGCGTGGACAGGCTGGCAGCCAGATCGCTGCCGCGCTGGTAGCTGGCCTGGCTGCGCGCGGCCAGGGCGTTGGCATGGCCAGTCCAGGCGTAGACAGCGGCGATCGCCACCAGCCCCAGGCCACAGACCCACAGGGTCGCCTTGAGCTTGTTGGCCACGCTGAGCCGGTGTGGTTGCAGCCACAGCAGCAGGCCGGGGGACGCCGAGCGCAACGTGGCAAGACGCGTGCGCAGGGACCGGAGGTGGGGGACAACGGCCGACATGACAGACTCCAGGCGGAAAGACGCACCTGTATCGGCCGGATTCAGGGCAACTTTAGGCCTTTTTTCGTCTGCGTCCCCCGTCACTGGCGGACGCGGTCTTTGTACCGGGTGCAGGCGACGGGGGCATGACACGGCCGCCGTGCTTGACCTCAACCCCGGTTGGGGGAGCACAGTGGACCTCCCTTCCCCGCCCGGTGCCCCCATGACGACGCTCGATGTCCCCCGCTACCTGCAGCGCCTGCAGCTGGATGCGCCGCCACCACGGACCCTGGCCGGCCTGACCCTGCTGCAGCAGCGCCACAACGCACTGCTGCCCTTCGAAACCCTCAGCTGCCTGCTGCGCGATGCGGTGCCGATCGACCTGGACAGCGTGCAGCGCAAGCTGCTTGACGAGCGCCGCGGTGGCTACTGCTTCGAGCTCAATGGTGGGTTGCTGGCGCTGCTGCAGGCCTTGGGCTTCGATGCCCAGCCATTGAGCGCGCGCGTACTGCTGGCCGCCCAGGACGGCGAACTGACCGCGCGTACCCATCTGCTGCTGCGCGTGCACGTGGACGGCGATGACTGGCTGGTGGATGCCGGTTTTGGCAGCCTGACGCCGACCGTACCGCTGCGCCTGCATGACCCGCAGCCGCAGGCCACCCCGCACGAACGCTACCTGTTGCAGCGGTTGGAAGACGGCGGTGATTTCATGCTGTCGGCCGAATCCAGCGACGGCTGGCGGGTGATGTACCGCTTCGATCTGCAGGCGCCGGCGCCGATCGACAACGTGGTGGGCAACTGGTACGTATGTACCCATCCCGATTCCAGTTTCCCCGGCCAGTTGCGCGCGTCGCTGACCGGGCCGGACTGGCGCCGCACCATCGGCAGCGGCAACTACACCGAGTACCGCCCCGGACAGGCACCGGACAAGCGCCCGCTGCATGATGTGGGTGATGTGCGCGACGTGCTGGAGCAGCGCTTCGGCATCCAGCTTCCGGACGACCCGCGGCTGGATCCCGCGATCAACGACTGGCTGCAGCGCTCACGCGCCGCGACGCTGTAGAGTCGAGCTTGCTCGACTGATGCATCTACGGCGACGTCAAAATCAGTCGAGCAAGCTCGACTCTACAGATGCGCGCCCCGCCGCGGTGACGTTAAGGCGCTGTGCGCGCCTGCAATGCGATACGGTTGCCTTCGCTGTCGCGGATCTCGGCCACGCGCCAATCGCCGGCATCGGCCGGGCCGAAGCGCAGCTCGGCTCCGGCCTGCAGCGCACGGTCGAGGCTGGCATCCAGGTCATCGACGCCGATGTAGATGCGCGCGCCCTGCTCGGAAGGCAGATAGTCCGCGCCGTGCACCAGCGCAATGCTGGCACCGGCAGCCTCATCGGAAAACGGTAGATAGGCCATCCGGCAGTCGTGCAGCACGATGGGTTCGTCCACCGCAACCTGCAGCCATCGCTGGTAGAACGTGATGGCCCGGTCCAGGTCACTGGCCGGGATTTCCACATGCAGGATCGGGTTCATTGACGCTCCTTGCGCGGCTGACTCAGATGATGCGCAGGGTAATCGCCTTCAGGACCGCGCGGGTACGGTCGCGGGTGCCGAGCTTGTCGAGTATGGCGGACACGTAGTTCTTCACCGTGCCCTCGGCCAGGAACAGGCTGCGCGCGATCTCCTTGTTGCTGTAACCCCCGGCCAGCAGGCGCAGGATTGCCACTTCACGTTCGCCGAAGGTATCGGTGGGCGGCGCTTCATCGTGGAAGCGGTAACGCGCGCGCACCGGATCGGTACTGACCGGCAGCAGCAGGGTCTCGCCAGCGGCAACGCGTTCGATGGCCTCGCGCAGGTCGGCCGGCGCGGCATCCTTGAGCAGGAAGCCCTGTGCGCCGGCCTCGCTGGCGCGCAGCAGCAGATCACTTTCATCGAAGGTGGTCAGCAGCAGCCACGGCGTGGCATCGCCGCGCGCCCGCAGCTGGCGCAGTGCCTCGATCCCATCCAGCCCGGGCATGCGGATGTCACTGAGCACCACGTCCACGCGCTGCGTATCCAGCGCATCCAGCAGGGCCTGGCCATCCTCGGCCTCCAGCACCACGTCCACCCCCAGGCCCTGCAGCAGCGCACGCAGGCCTGCACGCACCAATGCCTGGTCGTCGGCCAGCGCTACGCGGATTGCGGCCGGGCTCATGCCGGCAACCGCGCGGTCAGATGCATGCCGCCCTGCGCGGTTCGGGCCAACTCCAGCCGCCCCTGTACGGCCGCCAGGCGCTCGCGCATGCCGGCGATGCCATTGCCCTCGCGGATGCGTTCGGCGCGCTGGCCATCATCGCGGATATCGATACGCAACTGGGATTCCTCTTCACTGATCGTCAACCACACGGTGTCTGCATTGCCGTGCCGGGCGGCATTGGTCAGGGCCTCCTGTACCAGCCGCAGCACGGTCTCGGCCATCAACGGGTCAGCCACGCGCACCCCGTCGCCGATCTGCAGCTGCAGCTTCGGTCGTGGGAAGGGTGCGGCCAGCGCATGCAGCGCGGTGGCCAGATCGAGGCCGCGATCATCGCGCATCGACTGCACCACCTGGCGGATGTCGGCCAGCAACTCGCCGGACAACTGTTCGGCCAGCACCAGCCCTTCGCGGCCGGCCAGCGCAGGGTCAGCGGCCAGGACGCGCAGGTTGAGTCGCATCGCGGTGAGCTTGTGCCCGGCCACATCGTGCAGCTCGCGCGCCAGGCGCAGGCGCTCGGCATCGCGTGCGCTGTCGGCCAGCAGCGCGCGGGTGGCCAGCAGGTCGGCGTTGACCCGGGCCAGGTCATCGCGGGCCAGCGCCGTGCTGCGGGCATAGTGCGCGGTCAGCGCGGCGAAGGCCTGGAAACCGCCATACAGCAACACCACCAGCAGCGGCTGGCTGAAGCCGCTGTGGCGGAGCACGGCATACACCGCCAGGTTGGCCAGCAGCGCAACGCCCAGCACGAAGCGCGGCGGCCAGTGTTCGGCCAGCTGTGCAACCAGCACCACCAGCAGCACCGGGGCGGTACCGGTACGCGGCTGCAGCGCAACCAGCACGACCGCCAGCAGCGCCTGCAACACCGCAGCGGCGGCGCGCACGCGGGATGGCATCGACGCCCAGCCGTGCACCACGAACAGCAGCAGGAACACAGCAAGCAACAGCAGGCTCAGCCCGGCGCCACTGCGCTGCACTGCGAACGACAGGCCGACCACCAGCACGGTGATCAGGCCGGCAAGGCTGAGCGGACGCAACAGATGGCGGAACAGGCTGGGCATGGCCAGATGCTGACGGCCGCGCACGCCGGCGGCAATGGGTCCGGCGCAGAAAGTGACTTCTGGCACGTCGAATCGATGACCACTGGCCCTGAACCCGGTGCAGCGCCCCACGCAGACTGGCTCCACACCGCCACACACACTTCCGGAGCCACTGCCATGATCCGCACCGCCCTGCTCAGCACTGCCTTGACTGCCCTGGCCCTGGTCGGCAGTGCCCACGCCGCCGACCTGGCCGTGACCGTGCACGACGTCCGCGCGCAGACCGGCACCCTGCGCGTTGCGCTGGTCGACAACGCCGCCGCCTGGGACGGCAAGGCCAAGCCCGTGCAGGCCCAGCAGGCGGCGCCCAGCGGCGACAGTGCCCACTTCACGTTCAAGGGCGTGCCGGCCGGCAGCTATGCCGTGCTGCTCACCCACGACGAGAACGACAACGGCAAGCTCGACACCAACCTGGTCGGGATGCCGGTGGAAGGCTACGGTTTCAGCAACAACCCGCAGGTGATGCGCAAGCCGACCTTCGACGAGGCGCGCGTCGACGTGCCGGCCGCCGGCACCGCCATCGACATCACCCTGCGCTGATTCCGCATCCATACCCGAGGCCACCATGGACCGTCGCCGCTTCCTTCGCACCCTGCTCAGCAGCAGTGCCTGCCTGGCCCTGGGCGCCACCGCGCTGCGCAGCGCTCCCGCCTTCGCCGGCGACCCGGCGCGGTTCGCGCAGGGCATGCAGGAACACCCGTGGCTGCTTGGCTGGCGCAGCGTCGGCAGCGAAAGCCTCGGCCCGACCACCGTGCAGTTGCAGGGAAAGCTGCCGTCAGGCCTGGCCGGTACGCTGTACCGCAACGGCCCGGCGTGGACCGAGCGCGATGGCTTCCGCTATGACCACTGGTTCGACGGCGACGGCATGGTGCATGGCTGGCGCTTCAATGGTGATGGCAGCCTGACCCATCACGGGCGCATGGTCGCCACGCCGAAATTCACCCGTGAACAGAAGGCCGGCCGCTTCCAGTATCCGGCTGCCGGCACCAGCGTTCCCGGTGCGCTGGCAGTTCGAAACAACGACGATGCCAACGTGGCGAACACTTCGGTAACCATGATCAATGGCCGCCTGTTCGCGCTGTGCGAGTCCGGTTCGGCGTTCGAAGTAGATCCCGATTCGCTGCAGACACTGGGTCCGGTGACCTGGCGTCCGGACCTCGCTGCACTGCCGTTCTCGGCGCACCCGCTGCGCGACCGCGACGGCAGCCTCTGGAACTTCGGCTCGATCAGCCTGATGGGGGGCCATGGCCTGCTGGTCTGGCACATCGGTGCGAACGGCCAGCTGCGCAGCGCCAATGTGATCGAAACACCCGAGCATGGCTACCTGCATGCCTTCGCGATGACCGACCAGCACCTGGTGTTCGTGATGATGCCGTTCGATTTCACCGGCGCAGGCGGCAGCTTCTTCGAGCGCATGCAGTTCGCACCTCAGCGTCCTGTACGCATCGCGGTGGTCGCCAAGGATGCGCCGGACAAGGCGCAATGGTTCGAGGCCCCGTTCGCGGCGATCTACCACTTCGGCGACGCGTTCACCCGCGATGGCGGCATCGTGCTGCGTGCAGTGCGCCACGACGACATCAATGAGGCGCGCTCGCCGATGAAGGAAGCGATGGCCGGTGATGGCGCACACGCTGCCAACAGTGGCGCCAGCCTGGTCGAGCTGCATCTGGACCTGCGTCGTGGCCAGGCCCGCTGGCAGCCGCTGGGCATCAGCGCAGTGGAGTTCCCGTTGTTCGACCCGCGCTCGGCGAACACACGTGGCGCACGGCTGTATGCGCCGACCATCGACGGCACGGCCAATGCGCCGTACTTCAACGCCGTGGCCGCGTTCGACATCGAGCACGGGCGCCGCCAGCTCTGGAACTATGGCCCGGACATCATGGCCGAAGAGCATGTGTTCGTACCGCGCCCGGGCAGCCGCAACGCCGATGATGGCTGGCTGATCGGCACCCTGCTTGACCCGGTGAACAAGCGCAGCGGCCTGGCGGTGCTCGATGCCCGCCACCTGGACGACGGTCCGCTGGCACAGGCCTGGCTGCCCTATGCGGTACCACTGGGCTTCCACGGCACCTTCGCCGCGCGCGGCTGATTCCACGCCACGCGGACACCGTTATTGGCATGCTGGGTCTCCCCTGCCCCGTGGAGTCCCGCATGTCCCTGGCCGACCACCGAAGTACGCTGGCACCACACGGTTTCCTGCGCGTGGCGATCAACCTGGGCAACCCGGTGCTGGCACAGGGCGATGCGCGCTCACCGCGCGGCCCCTCACTGGAACTGGCTACCGCATTGGCGCAACGGATGGGGGTGCAGGCTCGCTTCACCTGCCACGATGCCGCAGCCTCGGTGGTCGAGGCAGCAGGCGAAGACGGCTGGGATCTGGCCTTCCTGGCCATCGATCCGGCACGTGCCGACCGCATTGCCTTCAGTGCCCCGTACCTGGAGATCGAAGGTACCTATCTGGTGCGCGCGGACAGCCCTGCGCAGCAGGTAGCCGACCTGGATCGCGAGGGGCTGCGCATCGCGGTGGGGCGTGGCGCGGCCTATGACCTGTTCCTCAGTCGCGAACTGCGCCATGCCACGATCGAGCGGGCGGAGACCTCGGCGGCGGCCATCACCCTGTTCGATCAGCAGCGCCTGGATGCCGCCGCCGGTGTACGCCAGCCGCTGGAAGCATGGGCGCAGGCGCATCCCGGCCACCGTGTGCTGGCCGACCGCTTCACCGCGATCCAGCAGGCAGTGGCGGCGCCGGCCTCACGCCCGGCCGATGCATTGCGGGCGTTGTTCGAGGAAGTGGAGGCGATCAAGGCCGGCCCGTTGCTTGAGGCAGCGTTCGCGCGTGCCGGGCAGGCGGTCACGCTGGTGCGATGACTGTAGAGTCGAGCACCAGCAGTCGAGCATGGCTCGACGCTACAGATCCAGATGCAATGGTCGAGCATGGCTCGACGCTGCAGATCCAGATGCAATGGTCGAGCATGGCTCGGCGCTATAGATGTGCGTCTGCCATGTGCCGCACATGCTCGGCGGCCTGCGCATGCAGCCAGTCGCGGAACGCGAGGAAACCGCGATGGCTGGCCGAGCGCTGCGGGTACACCAGCCAATGCGGCCAGTCGGTTTTCAGGCGCTGGCTGGACAGTGCAACCAGCTGGCCCGAATCCAGCAGCAGCCGCGCCCGCGTCACCCGCCCGAGCGCTACGCCCACGCCATCCAGAGCGGCGCGATGGTGCGCCTCCGAATCATCCAGCACCGCCACGAAACGCGACGGTGGGCTCTGCCCGCTCAACGCGAACCAGGCGCCCCACGCGCCATCCGGATCACCGAGCAGCGGCCACCGGGTCAACGGCACACGGTCAATGCCGCCCATGCGTTCGATCAGCGCCGGGCTCGCCATCGGCACCAGCCACTCGTCGAACAGCGGTTCCACCACCAGGCCCGGCCATTGCCCGCTGCCCAGACGCAGCGCGGCGTCGAACTGGCGCTGCCGCTCGAAATCAATCAGGCGTTCACTCGACTGCAGGTTGATCTCGATCTGTGGATGCTCGGCCACGAAGTGACCCAGGCGCGGCACCAGCCAGGCCGACGCCATCGACGGCACCGCGCTGATCGTCAGCACGTGCTCGGCACGTGCGGCATAGGGCTGGAAGGCTTCGTTGATCGCATCCAGATGCGGTCCGACCTGGTCGAGCAGGCGCTGCCCCTCAAGGGTGAGGGTGACACCACGCGGCTGGCGGATCAGCAGCGGCTGCCCGAGCCGTTCTTCCAGCTGCCGCATCTGATGGCTGAGCGCACTGACGGTCACATTCATCGACGCGGCGGCACGCGTCAGGTTGCCGAGCCGGGCAGCAGCCACGAAGCCCTGCAGGGCATGGAGCGGAGGGCGGGACATCAGGCTTGAATTCCTCTCAAGGCGTGCTTGCGGAAATGTCGCTTTTTGCCCGTCCATGCTGCCCGTATCGTGCAATCCACTCAAGTGGAGGCACGCTCATGAACATCTTCAGCGGCTTGTTGTTCCTGCACGGCCACGTGGCCAGTGCCGAGCTGGCACGCCAGCTGGCCAGCCCGTCGCCGACGCCGCCGCCCAGCACCGCCCCCGGTAGTGTCGGCCGCTGGCCGGCAACCTCGCCGACCGGGAAACCTGCAGCTGCCAGCCAGCGGCCGGCACACCCCTAACGCTGCAGCGCTTCCTGCACCGCCGCAGCCACATCGGTGTTGTCGATGTAGCTGCCGTCGTTCCAGCGCACATGCTGGCGGTAACCGGCATCGACGCCCCGCACGCGCTGGCCCAGCAGCTCCGCGCCCGCGCCCTTGGCCCACAACGGCACCAGCGCATTGGAATGGTTGCCGGTCGGCCGGAAGCTCATCCCAGGCATGCGTCCACGGCCGTTGTTGCGCACCGGCTCGAAGGCGACGTTCTGTGCATCCGGGCCCATCGGCATGCTGTTGTCGTGGTCGGTGGTGACGATCAACAGATTGCGCTCCCAGCCACCGTTGCGTTCGATCCACTCGATCACTGCTGTCACCGCGTCGTTGAACTCCACGGTTTCCTCGATCAGTCGGCCGTACTGCGGCTGGTCGCTGCACTGGCCGTAGTGCCATTCAGTGCCGCAGGCACTGGTATGCGCCGCCCAGTCGGTGGCGCCACCTTCCACCATCAGGAACAGGCCGTTGGACGAACGCTGCTGCAGGAATTGCAGCGCACCACGGGTCATGGTCGCAAGATCCGGCACGCTGTCGATCTTCCTCACACCGGAAGGCGTGGCCGCATCCTTGCCCAGCACCTGCAGCTGGCGCGCCTGCTGCAGCGTGTTGGCCACGCGCGGCACGCCGATCAGCGGCCGGTCTGCCGGCAACCGTCCCTGCGCCAGCGCGGCGAACGCTTCCTTGCTGCGGATCAGGCGCCACGGCCCGGACGGATTGCCGGCAATGGTGCTGCCCGCTTCCAGCTGCTGCCAATCCTGCGGCGACACCCACTCCCATGGATTCGCGCAGCCCTCGGCCTTGGCCGCGCCGGCACTCTCGTCACAGGCGCGACCATCAACGCTGTAGCCCGGGCCGCCGGTGCCCATCACCAGATCCATATGCCCCTGCGCCAGCATCTGATTGGCGATGGCGTGATAGTTGTTGCGCGATTCATTCTGCGCCGCGAACGCGGCCGGCGTGGCATGCGCGAACGGTACCGAAGTCACCACGCCGGTGGCCATGCCCAGCCGCTTGGCGCGCAGCGTATTGAACTCGACCGGATTGCCATCGTTGTTGAAGTTGATGGCGTTGTTGTAGGTCTTGATGCCCGAGGACAACGCGGTACCCGCCGCCGCACTGTCGGTAGCCACCGCAGCCAGGTACTGGTAGCCCGCAAACGGCAGGTCCTGCGCAGGAACCGGTGTGTCATCCCAGGCCTTGCCCGCGTCGTAACCCAGGGTCTGTGCGTTGTCGCGGGTCGGCTGGCTGCTGGCATTCAACGGGAAGGTGGTTACCGCCAGGCGCTGCGGGAAATCCGCATACGGGGCCCCTTCGCGGCCGCCGTATTGCCAGTAGGCGGCGGCGTCCCAGGTGCCCCAACCGGCGCCGTCGTTGATCATCACGATCACGTTGTGCGGGCGCGCTGGGCCGGAAGCAACAGCCTCGGCGCGCAGATTGGGCTGGCAGCCGCCAAGTGCGGCCAGCGCGAGCAGCAACGAAGAATGAAGCCAGCGGCGTGGAATGCGTGCAGTCATCGGGTGTCCCGTCGGGCCATCGGCGGCCCACAATTACGAGACGTTATATCGTTGCAATATTGCAGCTTCGTGCAGCCGCTGCACACTATCCTGCAGGCCCCCACTGCCATCCTCGTTTCCATGCCGTCTCCTGCTCCCGCGCGTGCACCGCTGTCCTCCATCACCCTCGATGCGGCAACGTTCGCGGTGATTCACCAGCACAACGCGGACATCGCCAGGCAACCGGCCTCGCTGACCAAGCTGATGACCGCCTATGCCGCGTACGAATGCGTCGAAGAGAAGGGAGGCGCGTGGGACGAAGCGGTCACCATCGCCGCCGGGGATGTGCACGCGGTGGCCGATGATGAAACGCGCATGGGCCTGGTGCCCGGTGAAACAGTCACCCTCGCGCGCCTGCTGGAAGGACTGATGATCGTCTCCGGCAATGACGCGGCGCTGGCCATCGCGCGCCATCTGGACGGATCACAGCCTGCGTTCCTGGAGCGCATGAACCGGCACGCACGCCAGCTCGGCCTGCGCAGCAGCTGGTTCGCCAGCGTGTCCGGCATCACCACCCCGCACCATGCGTCCAGCGCGCGCGACATGGCGGTGCTGGCCGCCTGCCTGTTGAACGATCATCCGCAGATCCTGGCGATCACCGCGCAGCGCGTGTTCGCGCACGGCAGCTTCAGCCGCAGCAACCAGAACGCCCTGCTTGGCGATGACGGCGTGGATGGCTTGAAGACCGGCTACACCCAGGCCGCAGGCTTCTGCCTGGCCGCCACCGCCTGCCGGGCAGTGCCCGGGCAGGGTCAGCCGGTACGCCTGATCACCGTGGTGCTGGGTTCTGAAAGCCGCGACGCACGCGATGCCCTTGTGCGCGAGCGGCTGGCCGCCGGGTTCGCGGCGCTGGCCGACAGCACCGCCGACGCCTGAGCGGCTCAGCGCCGCTTGACCGTCGCCACGATCAAGCGCTGCAGCTCGGCTTCGGCTGCGGCCTTGTCCAGCGCGCCTGCTGCCACGGCTTCGGACAGGGCTTCGGCCGCACCGAGAATCGCCCAGCGCCCGGCCAATGGCACCGTGCCGTCGGCAGCAAACGGGCCCAGCCAGGTATCGCAGTTGTCGATGAAATCCTGCTGGTAGCGCCGCCGCACCTCGTGCAGTTCCGGCGCGCCCACCAGCGCGGCAAGGATGCCCTGCACTTCACTGCCCTGGCTGAGGATGCAGTCGATGTAGCCGGAGGCGATGGCCGCCGCACGATCGGCCAACTGCGCCCGGGCGCGGCCGATGCGCTCGTTGAACACCACCGTCTGGCGGCCGTCGTAGTCATCGTAGAGCGCGGCCAGCAGGCCGTTGCGGGTCACGAAGTGATCGTAGGCCACCGGCTTGGTCACGCCCGCGGCCTCGGCCAGCCGGCCCAGGGTCAACGCGTCGGTGCCTTCTTCGCCAACCAGCGCCCAGGCCACGTCCAGCAACTGGCGGGCGCGTTGCTCGCGGGTCAATCGGCGGCGCGTGGGAGCGGCGTTGGCAGGCATCGGCGGAACACGGCGATCAGTGCATCGGAGTTCCGATTTTACGGCCGATCGCCAGTGCGGTCTGCAGATGCGTTTCGGCCGCACCGGTATCGGCATCCAGCAGCAGGTCTGACGTCAGCACGCGCGCGCCGCAGTAGTCGAAGATGCCCATGTCGATCTGCGTCTTCATCGCCGCGCCGTAACCGCGCCGTTCGATCATGTCCGCGCCGGCTCCACCGATGCCGACCAGGTGCACGCGCAACCGCTGCAGCTTCTTCTGCACCTTGCCGTCTGCACCGTCCTGGTAGGCCCAGCCCTGGGTGAACACGCGATCGATCCAGCCCTTCAGCAGCGCGGGGAACGACCACCAGTACAGCGGATAGACCAGTACCAGCGTGTCGGCAGCATCCAGCCGCGCCTGCTCGGCGGCGACGTCGGCTGGAGGTGCGCCGGTGCCACGGAACAGCGCCTGGTCGTGCGTGTTGAAGCGCGGATCGAAGCCTTCGGCCATCAGATCGGCATGGGTCACGGTATTGGCGGCATCCGCTGCGGTGATGGCTTCGCCGATGCGCCTGGCGATGGCATGGGTCAACGCGGCGGATTCAGGATGGGCGGTAACGATGAGGGTGTGCATGGGGGATGTCCGGAATTCACTACCTACCAATAGTAGGTAATGGCGCCCGGGACACCAGCGCCATGCGTGGGACGCTGTTTCCGCATCCGCCGTATAGTGCGGCGGTTCCCGCTGAGATACCCGACGATGCACCGATACCTGCTCGCCCTTCTGCTGGCCCTGCCGATGGCAATGGCCGTTGCGCCAGCGCTGGCCGGTGAGCTCAGTCCGGAAGACTCGGCCGCATTGCGCCAGGACGTGCAGGCGATGATGGGCGCATTCGCCCGCGGCGATGCCGAGTTGATCATCGCCCGAACCCATCCCAGCCTGAAGCGCCTGGCCGGGGGCGATGAGGCCTATGCGCATATGACTCGCGACACCCTGAAAGAGCTGCGCAAGGCCGGGGTCACCATCATCAGCGACGAGGCCGGCGTGCCGGGCCACACCTATGCAGCCGGTGATGAGGAAGTCTGCTTCGTGCCACGCCAGTCGCTGCTGCGCGTGCGCGAGGCGCCGATGCGCAGCACCTCGTTCATGCTCGCCGTGCGCCGCGTCGGCACAGCCCAATGGAGTTTCATTGACGGTGCTGCGTTGCTGGACAATCCCGCGCTGCTGCGGCTACTGCTGCCGGCGTTGGAGCCTGGGGTGACGCTGCCCAAGGGTGGGATGGAAGCGCTGTAATCGCAGGCGCATCCATCCACGCATGGCGTGGATCTACTATCCCTGCTGGTCTGGGACTGCACCGGGATTTCGCTCAACGGAACAGCGCGTTCAACGCGGCCCCGGAAGCCGCCTGCTGCAGGCCGTCGAAGCGTCCGTCCTGCACGATCGGCTGTGTCGCCAGCATCAGTCCGCCCCACGCAGCACGGGCCAGTGCGCCGCCCAGGCTGATCCGGCGTACGCCGAGAGCAGCGATGTCCTGCAGGCGCAGCGGTGTCGGCCCACCGACCAGCAGGTTCACCGGCTTCGAACCTGCGGCGGCAACCACCGCGCTGATCTGCTCGCGCGTGCTGATGCCCGGTGCATACAGCACATCGGCGCCGGCCTCGGCATAGGCGCGCAGGCGCTGCAGGGTGTCCGGCAGATCCGGCACGCCGACGAAGAAGTTCTCGGCACGGCCAACCAGCAGCACGTCGCCGCCCGCGCGGTCGATGGCTGCACGGGCAGCGCGCAGACGCTCCACCGCCTGATCGATCGGACGCAGCGGTGCATCGGCGACGCCGCTGGCATCCTCGATCGACAACGCCGCGATGCCGGTGTCGATCGCCGCGGCCACCGCCTCCTGCACCTTCTGCGGCGTATCACCGAAACCATCGCCGAAATCGGCGTTCAACGGCAGCGGCGTCGCTGCCGCCATCAGGCGCAGATGGTCCAGCGTGGCCTGCAGCGAAACCGCTCCGTCCGGCCGCCCTTCGCTCCAGGCACAGCCGGCACTGGTCGTGGCCAGTGCCTGGAAGCCCTGCCGCTGCAGGTAGCGCGCACTGCCCACGTCCCACGGATTGGGCAGTACGAAGCACCCTGCTGCATGCAGCTGACGGAAGGCCGCGCGCTTGCGTTGGGTATCGGCATCGGGCGAGGTCATGGCGGGCTCCGGGGCGGCAGACCTGCACCCTAGCCCGCCCTGCAGCCGGGCTCAACGACGACGGCGCAAACCTGCATGAGGTGATGCCACCTGCTTATTGGACGCTGTGGATGCAGGTGCCCGAGCGTGCTTGCCTGCCCACACGATGCCGCCACGGAGCCCTTCATGCACCCGGACCCGCTGACCTTGATCGACGCCGGCGACGATGACGCCCACTGGGCCGACCTGCTTTCGCCCACACGCCGCCGCCTGATCGCTTCGGCCGGTCTGGCCGCCGGCGGCCTGGCCAGTGCCTCGACCGCCGCCGCAGCCCCCCACAGCGGCGGCACGGTGAACACCACCGAACCCGGGCGCCCAGGCTTCCGTGCCATCGTCCCGCCGCCGGTGAAGGGCAGCAGCCCCTGGGGCCAGGTCACCGCCAGCGAACCGACCCCGCGCCCGGCCAGCGTGCGTCCCGGGGAGGCCCCCCTGCCCGCGACCCCACGCGCCTACACCGACATCAAGAGCTATCACGCGCATATCTACTTCGACGAGGACAGCTTCGAGAAAGCTGCGCTGCTGCGGCGCTGGGCGGCCGAGCGCTTCCCGGTGGAGCTGGGCAACTGGAACCTGGAACCACGCGGACCGCACGTCACCCCGTCGTTCTATTTCGGCTTCACCAACGACCTGCTGCCGGTGCTGGTGCCCTGGCTGCAGCTCAACAGCCTGGGCCTGACCATCCTGATCCACCCCAATACCGGTGATGGCCGCGCCGACCATCTGTATTACGCGTTGTGGGTGAACCGCGCGCAGCCGGTGAACGCCTACAACTGGCCGGCACCGAAGCCGGGGGAACGGGAGCCCTTGGAGGAGGTGTTCCCGAACGTGGTGCCGACGGTGCCGCTGGAGACGTGAGCGGGTGCGTGGCGGGGGCGGTGGGTGGCGTGCAGCGCACCTTGGGCTGCCCCTCGGTGGGTGCGTAGCCTGCTGCGCACCGAACTTCCTTCATCCACGCATGGCGTGGATCTACCGCATCACAGCCCGTTGCGGCATCGGTCATCGCCCGGCCTGCCGCCATCGTCGGCCTACGTGCACGCATCCCCCAGCTGCACGGCGTTCAGCGCGCCTTGATCCAGCGCCCGCCATACGGCCGCAAGCCCTCCGGGGAATTTCAAACAATCGATTGAAACGCTGCAAACTTCGCCGAACTGGACAGCATCCGCCGGTTCCGCCAGACTGCCGCCCTTTCCCGTCTTCCGGATCCCATGGCGAAGCTGCTGGTCCTGCACGGCCCCAACCTCAACCTGCTCGGCACCCGCGAGCCGGAGGTCTACGGCCACACCACGCTGGCCGACATCGACCAGGCGCTGGCCGCCCAGGCCTCGGCTGCCGGGCACGCGGTGGAGAGCCTGCAGTCCAATGCCGAGCACGTGCTGGTGGACCGCGTGCAGGCCGCACGCGACGACGGAACCGCTTTCATCCTGATCAACCCCGCCGCCTTCACCCACACCTCGGTCGCCCTGCGCGATGCGCTGGCGGCGGTGGCGGTGCCGTTCATCGAGATCCACCTGTCCAACCCGCATACCCGCGAACCGTTCCGCCAGCACAGCTACTTCAGTGACAAGGCCGTGGGCGTGGTCTGCGGTTTCGGCGCCGACAGCTACCGCTACGCGATGGACGCGGCGCTGCTGCGCGTGCAGGCGGCCCGCGCGTGAAGATGCTCCCAAGAGTGCTTGCCTGCATCGTGCTGTGGGCCGGCGTGTGCGGCGCCAGCATCGCCGCCGAGCGCGCGGCCGCTGGCATTGACTGCGCGCAGGCGACCGGCGGCTACGAGCGCGACATGTGCGATTCCGATCGCCTGGATGACGCCGACAGCGCATTGAACGCCGTTTACGTCCAGGCGCGCGGCGAACTGAAGGCGCAGGCCGCCGATGGCAGCTGCAGCCGCTGCGCAGCGGCCGAACAGCAGCTGGTGAAGGCCCAGCGCATCTGGATAACCCTGCGCGATGCAGACTGCGAGGCAGTCTACGCCTTCAATGCAGACGGCACCTCGCGCAACCCTGCGAAGATGCAGTGCCTGATCACCCAGACGCGCGACCGTACGCGGCAGCTGCGCGAGTTCTACGAACTGCTTTGACCCGAGCGCGATGCGCTTCCCACCACACTGACATCAAGAGCAAAGAGGCCACCATGGATCTCCGCAAAATCAAGAAGCTGATCGACCTGCTGGAAGAGTCGAACCTGGCTGAAATCGAAATCAAGGAAGGCGAAGAGTCGGTGCGCCTGTCGCGCGCCCCGGTGGCCGGCTATGCCGCCCCGGTCGCCGCCCCGGTGTACGCCGCTCCGGCCGCTCCGGCGCCGCAGGCGATGCCGATGCAGTCGCCGACCGAAGCCTCCACCGGTGGCACCGCCAAGCCGGGCCCGGCGCTGCCGGAAGGCCACGTGCTGCGCTCGCCGATGGTCGGCACCTTCTACGCGTCGTCCGCCCCGGACAAGCCTGCGTTCGTCAGCGTTGGCCAGCAGGTCAAGGAAGGCGAGACCCTGGCCATCATCGAAGCGATGAAGATGTTCAACCCGATCGAAGCCGACAAGTCCGGCACCATCGTCGCCATCCTCGGCGAGAACGGCCAGCCGGTCGAATTCGACCAGCCGCTGTTCGTGATCGGCTGAGGGGCACGCCATGCTCGACAAAGTCGTCATCGCCAACCGAGGGGAAATCGCGCTGCGCATCCTGCGCGCGTGCCACACCCTCGGCATCCGCACGGTGGCCGTGCATTCCACGGTC
Source organism: Stenotrophomonas sp. SMYL20 (assembly GCF_036320045.1). Lineage (NCBI taxonomy): Bacteria > Pseudomonadati > Pseudomonadota > Gammaproteobacteria > Lysobacterales > Lysobacteraceae > Stenotrophomonas > Stenotrophomonas sp. SMYL20. Next base: position 21,012 of record NZ_JAWIRT010000028.1, read on the forward strand.
GACCGCAACCTCAAGCACGTGGCCATGGCCGACGAGTCGGTCTGCATCGGTCCGGCGCCGTCGCCGCAGAGCTACCTCAACATCCCGGCACTGATCGCCGCGGCGGAAGTCACCGACGCCCAGGCCATCCACCCGGGCTACGGCTTCCTGTCGGAGAACGCCGACTTCGCCGAGCGCGTGGAAGAGTCCGGTTTCATCTTCATCGGCCCCAAGGCCGACACCATCCGCATGATGGGTGACAAGGTCGAAGCCATCCGCGCGATGAAGTCCGCCGGCGTGCCGTGCGTGCCCGGCTCGGGCGGCCCGCTGGGCGAAGACATCGTCGCCAACACCAAGATCGCCCGTGAGATCGGCTACCCGGTCATCATCAAGGCGGCCGGTGGTGGCGGTGGCCGCGGCATGCGCGTGGTGCACGCCGAAGCCTCGCTGAAGACCTCGATCGAAACCACCAAGAGCGAGGCCAAGGCCGCGTTCGGCAATGGCGAGGTCTACATGGAGAAGTTCCTGGAGAACCCGCGCCACGTGGAAATCCAGGTACTGGCCGACGGCCAGGGCAACGCCATCCACCTGGGCGAGCGTGACTGCTCGATGCAGCGCCGCCACCAGAAGGTGGTGGAAGAAGCGCCGGCACCGGGCATCACTGCCGAGCAGCGCGAGCAGATCGGCAAGGTCTGCACCGAAGCCTGCGTACGCATCGGCTACCGTGGTGCCGGCACGTTCGAGTTCCTGTACGAGGACGGCCGCTTCTACTTCATCGAAATGAACACCCGCATCCAGGTGGAACATCCGGTTACCGAAATGGTCACCGGCATCGACCTGGTGGCCGAGCAGCTGAAGATCGCCGCCGGCCAGAAGCTGTCGATCAAGCAGAGCGACGTGGTGCTGACCGGCCATGCCATCGAGTGCCGCATCAACGCCGAAGATGCTGAAACCTTCGTGCCGAGCCCGGGCACCATCACCGGCTTCCATCCGCCGGGCGGCCCCGGCGTGCGCGTGGACACCCACATCTACAGTGGCTACCGCGTGCCGTCGAACTACGACTCGATGATCGGCAAGCTGATCGTGCACGGCCCGGACCGCGAAACCGCCATTGCCCGCATGCGCGTGGCACTGAGCGAAATGGTGGTCGATGGCATCAAGACCAACGTCGCCCTGCAGCAGCGGATCATGCGCGACAAGGGCTTCCAGGCCGGTGGCCAGAACATCCACTACCTGGAAAAGCGCCTGGCCGAACGCAAGAACAAGCCGATCGCGCTGACCTGATCGGCGCCACGTGCTGGACACGAAAAGGGCGGGGATATCCCCGCCCTTTTCTGTTGCTGCAGCGCCGAGCCCATGCTCGGCTTGCCGGAAAGCTCAGCCGAGCGTGGGCTCGGCGCTACAGCAGGCGCATCAGCGCTTGTCGGCAGCTTCGGCCGGAATCTGCGAGTTCGCCAGCGGACGCACGCCATTGGGCGACGTCGGGTCGACGATCACCATGGTCTCGGTCGAACCATCCGGCCACACCACCTGGAAGGTGCTGCCCGCCGGCAGCGACGCGAACGGCATGCCGCTCTGCGCGCGATAGACCGCGGCCACCTGGCTGGCACCGGCACGGCGCACGTCTTCCTGCGCCTTTACCGTGGTCAGTTCCACCTTCGACAGATGCCGGTAGCGATCTTCATAGGTATCGATCATCAACAGGCCAACCGCGCCGGCCGAGTAGGCCACGAACAGGGCCACCCAGAACCAGAACTTGGCCCCGTGCAGGAATCGGCGGTAGTTCATTGCTCGTTCCTCTTTCCAACCAATCGCTTGATCCATTCCTTCATCTTCCCAGCGCCCTGCCGCGATACCGCAGCGTCATACACGAAATCCCGGAAATCCTGCGTACCATCCTGCGAACAGATCCCTCCGTTCGCACAAAAACTGTTGACCAGCACACTGTCTGCCCCACACGGTAGACCGAGTTCGCAGGCCGCAAGCCGCCATGCGAGTTCACTGAGCTGCTCGCCCGCCACCAGGCCGTTGAGCGCGCGGTCACCCGAGGCGCGCACGCCCATGCCCGGTGCGATCGCCATGAAGGCCTCCGGGTCGCGCGAGGTGCGCACCCGTTCAACCAGGTCACGGCGGTACTCGGGGCTGTCCTGCAGCGGTTCGCCCTCGGCGAACAACGCAGCCTCAGCAGCCAGATTGCCTTGTGCGGCCGCCTTGCGACGTTCGGACAGCACCAAGGCCGTGCCCAGCTTGTCGCCCGGCACGAAACCACCACAACGCTGCGCGACGCGTTCGCGCGCCTGCACCATCGCCGGTGCGGCGGTCAGGCCCAGCCCGGCCAGCACGTTGTTGTCCAAGCGGTAGCCACCCGGATCGACCGCGTACTGCGCGCAGTAGTCATAGACACGGCTGAGCATCCAGCGCGCCTCGTGGTTGCCTTCGTCCGCCTGGGCACGCAACCGCTGAGCATAGGCATACAGGTCGGTGGCGTCTTCGATATCGGCGCGGAGATCCAGGGGCAGCCCGGACGGCAATGCGTTGCCACGCTCGAAGGGTGCCAGGCGGCGCGCGAGCGCCTCCGGCATCACCGGCAGCGGCGCCGCACTGTCAGCGGCCGCGACCGCACCTGCCAGATCCGCCGACGCTACCGAAGACGTCGCAGCATGGCCGCTGGCCCGATAACCGGCCACGCCCAGCACGGCCACAGCCGGCAGTACGAGCAACCAGGTTTTCAGGGTCGGAGCGAAGGCCATCGGCGGCGGTAGGCGATGCGGCGCATAGGAAAGCACGAAGTTTAGCAAGGCCCGACGGGCCTGTCTGAACGGGCTTCGTTCATCTCGGAGCGGCATCTCAGGCAATACGGAGACGCCCCGATGGTCTAGCATGGCCCCCTTTCCCGCGATTGCCCCCACCACCATGCCGTTCCTGGAACTGACCCTGCGCTGCACCGAAGCCACCCAGCCCCGCTATGAAAATGCGCTGGAGGACGTTGGTGCACTGGCCGTGACCCTGCTCGATGCCGAGGCCGATACCAGCAACGAACAGGCCATTCTCGAACCGGGCGTGGGCGAGACCCCGCTGTGGGACACGCTGGTGCTGAGCGCGCTGTTCCCCGCCGACAGCAACGCGCTGTTGCTGCTGGCCGCACTGGAATCCTTCGATCCGGAGCTGGACTGGAGCAGCGGCAGCTTCCGCGCGGTCGAGGATGAAGACTGGGAACGTGCCTGGCTCGACCAGTTCCAGCCGATGGACTTCGGCAGTCGCACCTGGATCGTGCCGTGGAACCATGAACTGCCGGAGGCCGCACTGGCCGCCGATGCCGCCGTGGTGCGGTTGGACCCGGGCCTGGCGTTCGGTTCGGGCACCCACCCGACCACCGCACTGTGCCTGCGCTGGCTGGACCAGTTGGCGGTCGATGGCCTGCTGCAGGGCCAGCGCGTGCTCGACTTCGGTTGCGGCTCAGGCATCCTCGCACTGGCCGCGCTGAAGCTGGGCGCCGCCGAAGCCATCGGCGTGGACAACGATCCGCAGGCCCTGGTCGCCACCGCCGACAATGCCGAGCGCAACGGCGAGCAGGCCCGCATGCATGTGTACCTGCCGCAGGACGAACCGGTCGCGACCTATCCGATCGTGGTCGCCAACATCCTCGCCTCGGCGCTGGATGCGCTGGCCGAACTGCTGGCTGCGCGCGTTGCTGCCGGTGGCCGCATCGCCCTGTCCGGCATCCTGCATGGCCAGGAAGGCGAACTGCTGCAGCGCTATGCAGCATGGTTCGACGATCTGCAGGCCACCCAGGATGGCGACTGGATGCGCATCACCGGCGTGCGCCGCGCCTGATCGTGGTTGAATGACCGCTGGATCCGAGCCCGCGCCCTGAGCATGTCCGAGCCGAACCCACCGCGCCGTCCCCTGGCCACCTTCCTGCGCACGACGCCGGAGGGTGAGCCTGCGCCTGCGACCGATGCGCGTGCGACCGATGCGCGCATGCAGGACGAAGCCGGGCACCCAACGCCTGTGGAGCAGATGCAGGCCGAGCCCATCGACCTGGTACGCCCACCGGCGACAGAGATGCGACACGACGATGACGTTGTCATCGTTGATGAAGCAGCGGCCATCGAACCGGCGCCGGTCGCGGTGCAGGCAACGGCGGTCGCCAATGATGCCCCCAGCTTCCTCGGCAGCGCGCGCACGCGCACGCTGCCAACACCCCGCTGGCACTGGCTGCTGGTCGCCGGGCTGGCATTGCTGCTGGTACTGCAGAGCGTGCTGGCCGACCGCGCGCGGCTGGCCGCCGACGCCGGCAACCGCGCATGGCTGGGCACGCTGTGCGGCGTGCTGCGCTGCAGCCTGCCTGCCTGGCACGAACCCGCTGCGTTCACCATGACCAGCCGCGAGATCCGCCCCCTGCCGGGCCAGGCCGGTGTGCTGCAGGTGCAGGCCAGCATCCGCAACGATGCGCGCTGGGCACAGGCGTGGCCGGACCTGCGGTTGTCATTGTCCGATGCCGATGGCCGGGTGATCGGCAGCGGCGTGTTCACGCCCGCGCAGTACCTGGGCGAGAACCCCGGTGCAGCCCTGCTGGAACCGGGCCAGAGCGCGCGCGTCGCCTTCCGGTTGCAGGAGCCCGCTGCGTCCACCGTCGCATTCACCTTCGACTTCCTCTGACCGGGGAGAGGCGACCAGCCGTGGCAGGCCGGGCACGCTCGCGCTAGACTGGCCGCCACCACCTCGTCCGGCCGCGCGCTCCGCGCGCACGGGCCAACCGAATCGGGAACCCCCTTGAACGCTGTCCTTTCTCGTCCTGACAACAGTCGTGGCGCTCCCCGGCCACCGCTGCGTGAACACGTCGCCCAGTCCGTGCGCCGCTACCTGCGTGACCTTGATGGCTGCGATGCGGACGATGTCTACGAGATCGTGCTGCGCGAGATGGAGATTCCGCTGTTCGTGGAAGTGCTCAACCACTGCGAAGGCAACCAGAGCCGCGCCGCCGCGATGCTGGGCATCCACCGTGCCACCCTGCGCAAGAAGCTGAAGGAATACGGCATCAGCGCGTAAGCGCGCACGAGGGTAGTGGCGGGGGGGGGGGGGGGCCCCCCCCCCCCCGGGGGTGGGGTGTGGGGTGGCGGCCCCGCGGCGGCCCGGACCGCGGA